>NZ_JBFQEG010000009.1:0-76475 GCF_040930515.1 Streptococcus huangxiaojuni | reverse complement strand
ATAAGAAGAGTTAAGTGACGCTAGCCTAGGGGATACACCTGTACCCATGCCGACCACAGTCGTTAAGCCCTAGCACGCCGGAAGTAGTTGGGGGTTTCCCCCTGCGAGATAAGGGAGTTGCTTAGCTCGAGGGAGTTTAGCTCAGCTAAGTCGAACAGGTTTCGGCTTTGTCGCAGCGAATAGCGCACGACAGGGGCCCAGGTTGAGCTAAACTCACATTCAAGGGAGTTTAGCTCAGCTGGGAGAGCATCTGCCTTACAAGCAGAGGGTCAGCGGTTCGATCCCGTTAACTCCCATAGGAGGTCCCGTGGTGTAGCGGTTATCACGTCGCCCTGTCACGGCGAAGATCGCGGGTTCAATTCCCGTCGGGACCGTTGGAAAACCTCAACAAGAGGGAAGGACTCGTTAGCTCAGTTGGTAGAGCATCTGACTTTTAATCAGAGGGTCACTGGTTCGAGCCCAGTACGGGTCATAGAGGCAGCGGGTGTGGCGGAATTGGCAGACGCACCAGATTTAGGATCTGGCGCTTAGGAAGCGTGGGGGTTCAAGTCCCTTCACCCGCATGAAAGGGCCGGCTTAGCTCAGTTGGTAGAGCATCTGATTTGTAATCAGAGGGTCGCGTGTTCAAGTCATGTAGCCGGCATAGCGAACGTAGTTCAGAGGTAGAACATCACCTTGCCAAGGTGGGGGTCGCGGGTTCGAATCCCGTCGTTCGCTTCTTTTGTCAATTTGAATAGTAGCTAAAGAAGATTGGGGAAAGTCAGTCTTCTTTTTCTTCTTAAAAGATGCGATAAAATAGTATTAAAAGTTTGCAGTGAGATTCATGACTGCATCGTATTAGATTAAATAAAAAAGAAATCTGGTGCACATGCTCCAGATTTCTTTTGATTTATAAAAAGCAATGGCAGTGGGATGATAGCAAAGAGTGAGTGCCAGCTGTCTTTCTACCATTTAAATGAGTTCATGCGGGAGGATAAGAGTTTCGATTCCGTGGTTGTCTACAATATTGACTGTTTCGGGATAAAATGGATCATAAGGGGTGTCATAGTCAAAAACAATAGCTAGCTGTCTTTTTTTATCCTGATAAACAAAGGAAAGTTTTCCACTATGTTTAACCAACTGGAAGGTTAAAGTGTTATCCAGCGGAAAGACATCTTTTAGATAGTAATCCAAAAGTTCCCAGAAAATATCAATAATTTCGTGGGGCAGACTTGTTGCCACTCCAAAACTTGCGTATCTTTCTTTTGTATTATTAAAGGCCATCTTTCTTCCTTTCAAAAATGTTATAAAACACCCCTGTACAAGGAGTGTTTAGACAACTTATTTAACGATTCTTCAGTTCAAGATAACGTTTGTACCAGATATTAATATAAGACTGTGAGAAAGGTCCTTTGCTGTTATTGATCCAAGCGACGAGTATTTTCACATTTTCTTTTAAGATGTAGTCAACATCTGCCGGGTAATGCATTTTTTGTTTATGTAATTCGTATTCATCAACATCCAAAAGTTTTTTTTCACCATTAGCAAAAACTTTGACATCTAAATCATAATCAATATATTTAAGTGCCTCTTCATCTAAAACATAAGGGCTTGCTAAGTTGCAGTAATAAGAGACTCCGCTGTCTCTTATCATCGCAATGATATTAAACCAAAATTTTCTGTGAAAATAAACGATTGCGGGTTCTCGGGTAACCCACCGTCTGCCATCACTTTCGGTCACAAGTGTATGGTCATTGACTCCTATAATGGCATGCTCAGTTGTTTTCAGTACCATTGTGTCACGCCAGCTCCGGTGCAAACTGCCATCGTGCTTATAACTTTGAATTGTAATAAAGTCGCCCTCCTTAGGTAACTTCATGCCCTACCAACTTTCTACAATTAAACTTATCTTATATAGGATATCATAATTTTATAAAAAAATCATTTTAAAAAAACAGCATCTAATCAAGGTTACGGAGAGCTTTGTTTATAGTATCCAAGGAGAATCCCTTGCGCGCCAAGTTTTGTGTGATATGCTGCTTCAAAGCGTATCCTTCATATTTTTTACTGTATCTTCGATAGGCTTTATCCATTTCTTTATTAATAAGTGTTTCTTGCATATCATTATCATGTTCTATGTCTAATGCATCAAAAGCATTTTTAGCTTCTTGATAGCCAAAACCTTTTGCTGTTAAGGAATGTATTATTTTGTTCTGCAAAGCTCCTTGGGGCAGTTTGTTTTGATATTTTTTTAAGAGTTTCTGACTGACTTTATCAACAAGAGGGCCGAAATCAACCTGAGATAATTCCTGGTCAATAACAGAGCTTTCTATACCTTTCTGCAGTAATTTTTGCTTAAGCAGATAAGCTCCTTTGTCACCTGTATTTATATTTTGACGGATTAGTGCCTCGGCATATTTCCTATCATCAAGCCACTGTGCATCTTTGAGTTCAGCAATGACTTGTGCGATCACTTTATCTTGGTGTTCGTGTTTTTTTAAATAGTTTCTGACTTCTGTTTCACTTCTTTGTTTAAAAGAGAGATAGTAAAGTGCTAGATTTTTAGCTGAGGAGAGGCGGGCAAAGTCTTTAATTTCTGCTAGGAGTTCCTGGCTTAACTGTTTATCTTTGCTGAGCAGGTAACGGGCAATGGTGTCCTGAGTCACATAGAGGTGGTTTTTATCGTCAATTTCAACTAAGTAGAGATGCTTTTTCTTTTCAATTTTTGTTATTTTCATATTTTTTATTATAGCAAAAATGGTAAAATAGTGAGGAGAATAGGTACTGTTTCTCTAGGATAAAGATGAAAAGGTTATGTTATGAATTTATCAGTAAAGCAGAAAATTCCGTTAAAGATTAAACGCTTGGGGATCAATGGTGAGGGGATTGGATTTTATAAAAAAACGTTAGTTTTCGTACCGGGAGCACTGCAGGGAGAGAATATCTTTTGTCAGATTACTAATGTCAAAAGAAACTTTGCTGAAGCTAAGCTTCTGAAAATCAATAAAAAATCAAAATTTAGAGTTCAGCCAGCCTGTTCTGTATATGAGGCTTGCGGAGGTTGCCAACTGATGCATCTTCGTTACGATAAGCAGTTAAGCTATAAAGAAGATATTATCAGGCAGTCCTTAAAAAAATTTAAGCCGGAAGGTTATGAAAATTATAAGATTCGACCAACAATTGGTATGACTGAACCAGCACATTACCGGGCAAAACTTCAGTTTCAGGTACGTTCTTTTTCCGGCAGTATCAAAGCAGGCTTGTATGCTGCTAACAGCCACCGTCTCATTGCTATTGAAGACTGCTTGGTTCAGGATAAAACAACACAGCAAGTGATGAACACCATAACTGAATTATTGGCAAAATACCGCCTGCCTATTTACAATGAAGGCCGCGCTTCTGGTATCCGTACAGTGATGATACGCAAGTCGCAGGCTACAAAACAGCTGCAGCTTATTTTTATTACCAGCAAGTCGTTGGATTTTACTGACTTAATCCATGATTTGCTTGAAACATATCCGGAAATAAGGACAGTTGCACTGAATATCAATGCTGATAAAACCAGCCAAATTTATGGAGAAAAAACCGTTATTCTCTGGGGGGAGGACACTATCGAAGAGGAAGTCTTGGATTACGGTTTTTCCCTGTCACCGCGCGCTTTTTATCAATTAAATCCGCAGCAGACACAGGTTTTATACAGTGAAGTGGTAAAGGCAATGGCAGTCACTGGTGAAGAAGATTTACTGGATGCTTACTGCGGTGTGGGGACTATTGGTCTGGCTTTTGCCGGTAAAGTGAAGTCTGTACGGGGAATGGATATTATCCCTGAAGCGATTGCTGATGCGAAGGCCAACGCTGCAAGTCTGGGATTAACAAATACACATTATGAAGTAGGTAAGGCTGAAGAACTTATTCCTCGTTGGTATAAAAAGGGGTACCGACCGACAGCTTTGGTTGTTGATCCTCCCAGAACAGGTTTGGATTCCAAGTTACTGGCAGCTATTTTACGTTTTCCGCCTTCTAAAATGGTTTATGTTTCCTGCAATGCTTCAACCTTAGCTCGTGATTTAGTGAAGCTGGCTGCTGTTTATCAAGTGAAGTACATTCAGTCGGTCGATATGTTTCCGCATACAGCAAGGACTGAGGCTGTGGTGAAATTAGTCAGAAAATAGAAAAATTTTGACAGCTGAGTTTTCCAGTACAGCTTACTGAGGAGAATTAATACGCTTTTTTAGCTGTTAGGAGCAAGCGAGACAGTGCAAGGGTTCAGTTGTTTTTTCAGACAGTAGGAACAGCAGTTCTAAGAAGAAGTTATATCTTTGGTGCAATTCTTTTAAACAATTGATAAAAATCATTTATTTATTTTATGAATAAATGATTTTTTTTAAAAAAATTAAATATTTTTTGTTTTCTACTTCACAAACTTTCTAAAAAAATATATAATAAAACAAAAAAGGGCTTACATTTTTAATCAAGCTAGTCTTATCTTTAAGAAAGGATCACTTATGTCACAATTATTCAAAGAACTTACCTTGCCTGTGTCAGGTGTGACTCTGAAAAATCGTATTGCCATGTCACCGATGACAACAGAGTCAGCCTATTTTGACGGCAGTGTCCCGCAGGAACTGGTAGATTATTATGAACATCGTTCCGGAGATGCGGCGATGATTGTTGTTGAAAGCTGTTTTATTGAAGATAAGGGGCGCGGCTTTTCCGGTGCTTTAGGGATTGATACTGATGATAAAGTTGAAGGGCTTTCGCATCTGGCTAAAACAATTAAGGCCAAGGGCTCTCTGGCTGTTGTTCAGATTTATCATGCCGGCCGTATGGCTTTTCCGGATATGAACGGCGGAGCTAATCCGATAGCGCCCAGTCCTGTAGCGGCTTTGCGTCCAAATGCACCGGTTCCGACTGAAATGACTCACCAGCAGGTTTTGGATATGATTCAATTGTTTGCCAATGCCGCCCGGCGTGCCATTAAAGCAGGTTTTGACGGTATTGAGCTTCATGGGGCAAATACTTACCTTTTGCAGCAGTTTTTCTCACCTCATTCGAACCGGCGGACAGATGCTTGGGGGGGATCGCGCAGTAAACGGACTCATTTTGCTGTTGAAGTCATTAAGGCAGTAAAGGCGGTCATCAAAGAAGAAGGAGCTTCTGATTTTATTCTGGGCTATCGCTTCTCTCCGGAAGAATTAGAAGAACCTGGTATTCGATTTGATGATACCATGTATTTTTTGAATAAGATTGCTGAATATGGTTTGGACTATATTCACTTTTCCATGGCCTCTTATACCCGCGGCTCAATTGTGGACACATCAGATCCTTCTCTGCTGATTGAAAAGTATTTGGCAGAGCGTTCAGAAGCCTTAGCTGCTATTCCTGTTATGGGAGTGGGTTCTATCGTTCAGCCTGATGATGCCAGTCAGGCTCTCGAGCTTGGTTATGATTTAGTTGCAGTAGGGAAAGCCTTTTTGGTGGAACCTAACTGGGTTGAAAAAGTAGCCCGCAATGAACATGTTCAGGACTTTGCTGATATCCATCAGCGTCAGGAGTTAGTCATTCCGATTCCGCTCTGGCAGTTTATGGACAAATCCTTCTCTTTAGTTAAAGATGCTGAGGAAGAAAAGCGCAAGGCTGCAAGGCTGCAAGAGCTGCTGAAGAAAAAACTGCACTTCAAGGCTGGCGATTATGAAGTGATTGCACGAGGGCACAATAATGATCTGCCGATGGTTGTGAGCTTTTCTGATGAACGAATAACCGCAATTGCTATTGACAACTCAGGTGAATCAGAAGGGCTTTCAGATACTGTTATTGAAACGCTGCCTGAACAAATTATTGCTGCCCAAACTTTGAATGTTGACGCTGTCAGCGGGGCTTCGGCTACTTCTCAAGGTGTTATTGACGGTGTCGCTGAAGCTGCAGAACTTGCTGGAGGCCAAGAGAGTGTTGATGTATTGAAAGCACGGCCAAAACCGGTGAGAGAACGTTCAACAGAAGTTGTTGATGAAACCTTTGATGTCATCGTCGTCGGAGGCGGGGCTGCAGGTATTGCGGCTGCTCTTCGGGCAGAACAGGAAGGGCTCTCGGTTGTTATGCTTGAAAAGCTCAGCTTTATTGGCGGTGCTATTTCTGTTTCAGGCGGCAATCAGGTTGTTATGGGCTCTAAGCTGCAAAAACAAGCAGGCGTTGATGATGACTCTGCTTTGCTTATGGTAGCTGATTTTCTTAAGAATGGCAATAATAAAAATGTTGTCGAATTGCTGGCGCTCTTGGCTGATAATGTTGGTCAGACAACTGACTGGGTTCATGATTATGTAGGAGTCCGGTATGATATGACAGAAGGCCTTCATATTCTGGCAGAGTACAGCCGTGACCGTGAATTAGCCTATGAAGACGGCGGGCATGGTTTTGCAGCGGCTGTCCGTCAAAAAATAGCTGAAAGTTCGGTGAAACTTTATCTTAATACTAAAGCGACTAAGCTGCTTTCAGATGGCAAAGGCGGCGTCAGAGGTTTGACCGCAATTGAAGAAAGCGGAAAAACGCATAATATTACTGCAAAAGCTGTTATTCTAACAACAGGCGGCTATGGTCATAATAAAAACCTTTTGAGTGAAGACCTGCAGGATGTTCTCTTTTACGGGACCAACAGTTCGATGGGAGAAGGTTTGCTGATGGCGCAGGCACATGGTATTGAGGCTGCAACCCGCATGATGGAATACGGAAAAATTTATCCAAACGGGATTGAAGTATCAGCCGGTGTTGCTAAATCAACAATTGGCGGTAATATTGCTGTCTTACGTGAAAATGCTTTGCTTGTTAATACTAATGGCCAGCGTGTTGTGAATGAACGTGCCAGCAACCATGATATTCTGGATGTCTTAATGGAACAGGATCCTAAGATGCTTTATATTTTGATGGATCAGGAACATTTTGATGTCTTTAAAGAAGAAGTAGCCGAAGGCGGTATTTCACAGATTGATATTGAACAGTGGCTGGCAAACAATGGCAGTCAAACACCATATTTCTTCCATGCTGATTCACTGGAAGAATTGGCTAAGCTGGCTGGTATGGATAAGAACAGTCTGGTCAATACGGTTAACCGCTATAATCAGTTTGTAGCTGATGGCAAAGATCAAGACTTTGATAGGCAGCACCAATTTTTACAAAAACCAGTTGGGCAGGGTCCTTACTATTTGGTGGAACAAAAACCGCGTTTTGCAACGACTATGGGCGGTTTGGTTGTCAACACTAATTTACAGGTTGTTAACAGTAAAGGCAGCCTGATTGACGGTCTTTATGCGGCTGGCGAAGTTGTCGGAGGCGTGATGGGGACGGATTCACCATCTGGTGCTAACAATGCTTGGGCTTTGACGTCAGGTAAATTAGCAGCTGAAAGTGTTTATAAAAGCACTAACGATTAAAACTGAAAGTCATTTAAAGAGTTTGGGCGGACATGCCCAAACTCTTTAAAAATGGCCTATTAATAATCAAAAACAGAGAGTAGGACAGTTGATTAGGGAGGTCGCTACCCCTTGATCGACAAGGGATAAGAACTTCCAATCAACCACTGCGTCAAACGCATCCATCTAAAAAAGTTAAAGAGGCAGGAACTTTTGTCCCAGCCTCGTGCGGGACTGGCATTGAAATGATTCAACAGGGTTTTATTGTCAGTTCGGAAATTGGAGAGCAGGGAATCGATCTTGCAGGTTTGTCGGTTTCTCTCTCCTTTATCTTTTGGTGGGAAACAAACAGCCTTGATGAGGGTTAGTGTTTGTACCGCTGTGATCTTCTTTGGGTTCGAATTTAAGATGTTGTGCCTTTAGCTTCCTTAAGGCAAAATTCTCTGAAAGCTGCGACAGTTGGGGAAATAAAGCCTTTTTTGCGTGTTGCCAGAAAAATGCGCCTTGGCTGGAACTGAGTGGCGATTGGTAATTTTTTAACGGGATAGGCGGAGATGGATGGAATATTTGGAATGACGGCAATACCGTAATTTTGAGCGACAAAGCCCAAAATCGTGTGATCTTCTTCAACTTCAACAACTGGATCAAGTGTTAATTTGAAATGAGCAAATAACTGGTCTAAATAGTGGCGGAGCCCGCTATTTTGGTTGTAGTAAACCAGTTTTTCCTGAGCTAGTTCTTCAAGCGCAATTGTCTTTCTTTGAGCCAAAGGGTGTTTTTTAGGAACGATAACCACTAACTCTTCCTCTGTAAAAGCTTCAAAATTTAAGTTCGGATAGCCTTCAATAGATGACACAAGCGCGATATCAATATTGCCTTTGTCCAATTCTTCCAGAAGTTCCCGACTGTTGTTTTGACTGAAATGGAATGTAATTTGAGGATAGTGCTGTGAAAAGGCTTTGGTTAATTTTGGAGCAATCAGCGACCCCATCGTATAAATGAAGCCGAAATCGATTTGCCCCTTAAAGGGGTCAACGGTATTTTTCAGAAACTCATTTCCTAAATGCAGCTGGTTAAGCGCAGCCTGAACGTAAGAATAATAAAGCCTGCCATATTTTGTCAGTTGGATATTGCGGCCTTTCTTTTCAAACAGCGGGACTTCCAGCTCTTTTTCCAGCTCGTGGATAGTGTAACTGAGACTGGGCTGAGAGGTATTTAAGAGGGCGGCAGATTTTGTCATATGTTCTGTTTGAGCCAGATTAGCAAAATACTCGAGTTGTTGAATGTTCATAGCAGCAGCTTTCTTAAAAATTATAGACAAAAGGGTTTATATAAATCAATAAATATATTTTATCATATTCATTTGAAAAATTCATTGGATTTATAAATGTGATTCTGCTATAATTATTAGTGAAATAAATCACGAGACTGTGGTTATAAGGAGGAAAGTGTTTTCAAAACGAAAAGTTATATTCCTTTAATTGCCAGTTTGTATGTCAATTATTTTTTTCAGGGAATTGCTTCTATCATTATTTCACAGAATCTGCATGTTTTCCAGATGAGGTGGTCTGCCAGTATCAGCCAAGTCAGTTTGGTTGTCAGTGCTATCGGTTTGGGGCGGCTTCTTTCTTTAAATTTTTCGGGCTGGTTTTCTGATCGTTTCGGCAGAAAATATACGGTACTGCTCGGTGTGCTGGCCAATATTTTCTTTTTTGCCGGTTTAGTCTGCACCAAGCACTATCTGCAGGCATTTTTTGCAGCCTTATTTGCCGGAGTCGGAAATGCCTTTTTGGACACTTCGACTTATCCAGTCGTTAATGAAGCTTTCCCGAAGGAACAGGATAATAGTGCACTCAGTGTTATGAACAAAGCGTTTATTTCACTTGGACAGTTTATTCTTCCTTTTGTTGTTCGCTGGAGTCTTCATAATGACATTTATTTCGGCTGGCCTTTTTGGTTTTGTGCTGTGGGGCTTCTCCTTAATTTTTGTTTCTTGCTGCGCTTTTCTTATCCGGACAGTCAGGCTATTTTAAACAAAATTATTGTGGCTCATGAAGTGCCTAAAGCTAAAATTCAGCTGGAAGGTCTGGCTTTGTTGATTTTTTCTTTTGTCTCTGTATCGCTCTTTAATATTTTTGTTCTATGGATACCGGCTTTTGCCCAGGAAATGCTTGGTGTTTCCGAAGCGGACAGTCTGTTGTTTGTCAGTGTTTACAGTATTTCTTCCCTGATTTCTGTTTTTGTTACGTCTTTTATTGTCAAACAGAAGGTCAGTATTCCTGATTTAATCCTGTTGTGCCTGTTCCTGTCAGGCGGGGCGATGCTGTATATGCTGCTTTTCCCATCCTATCTGTCACTAATTGTGACGAGTTTGGCGGTTGGCATTTTTGCAGCCGGCGGTATTTGGCAGCTGGGACTGTCTGTATTGCTGGAGTTTTTCCCTGGCAGTAAAGGGATAGTGACAAGTTTCTATTCTTTTGCGACAGCAGTTTCGGTTATGCTGACGCCTTATATTACAGGGCTGATGGCAGAAAAATCGACTTATCTTACTTTTGCTTATAATATTGTCTTAGCTTTTATCGGCTTCTTGGCTGTTTTGATAGTTAGAGTCCGTTATACTAAGATTTTAAAGAAATAAGGGCCTTTCATCATTCAGCCTAAAGAATGGTGACTATAAAAAATAAAGAGGTAAAAATTATGGCAGAACGCTTAAATGGTCATACGCTCCTTGTCAGTCTTATTGCGACTCCGATTCGTCACAGCCTGTCTCCAACAATGTGGAATGAAGCTTTTGCAAAAAAAGGAATGGACTATGCTTACCTTGCTTTTGAGGTCGGCAATGAGCAGTTAGAAGATGCTGTCAAAGGGATCCGTGCTCTTGATATTCAAGGGTCAAATGTTTCAATGCCTAATAAGCAAAAAATAATTCCCTTGCTGGATGAATTGTCGCCGGCTGCAGAAATGGCCGGCGCTGTCAATACTGTGGTGAATCAAAAAGGCCACTTGGTCGGTCATGTAACTGACGGAACAGGCTGCATGCGGGCCCTTCGGGAAGAAGGGGTTGAAGTTAAGGGCCAGATTGTAACACTCACAGGTGCCGGCGGCGCGGGGACAGCGATTGCTATTCAGGCAGCTCTTGATGGTGCTAAGGAAATTCGTATTTTCAATATTGACGATGAGCATTATGAAACAGCTCGTGAAAATGCGCGTAAAATTAACGAAAAAACGAACACGCTAGCTACAGTAACCCCGCTTACTGATCAGGCGGCCTTTAAGCAGTCTCTGGCTGAAAGCTCAGTTTATATTGATGCGACAAGTGTCGGTATGAAACCGCTCCAAGATGAAAGCCTGATTAATGATCCAGACTTGATACGTCCAGACCTTGTTATCTTTGATGTAGTTTACAGTCCGGCTGAGACTAAACTCCTTCGTTTTGCCCGCGAACATGGGGCGAAGCAAGCTTATAACGGTCTTGGTATGATGCTCTATCAGGGAGCAGAAGCCTTTCGTTTAATTACCGGCGAGGATATGCCGATTGCTCATGTTAAACAGGCTTTAGGACTGGATTAGCATTTTTATAAAAAAGAAAGTAGGAACTTTACAATATGGAGAAAAAATATTTTCCAACCGCTTTGGCTCTATATATTAATTATATTATCCATGGGATCGGTGTTATCATTATCTCACAAAACACGGATGCTTTGGCTTTGCAGTGGCGTACAGATAGTGCCGGTGTTATGACAGTTGTTTCGATGCTGGGAATCGGCCGGTTAATTGCGATTGTTTTCTCTGGCTATTTGTCTGACTTGTTTGGGCGTAAACCTTTTGTTTTCTTAGGAATAGCCAGCTATGTTCTGTACTTCCTTGGCTTGATTTACGCACCGAATATTACTGTAGCTATGATACTGACGGTCATTGCAGGTATTGCTAACTCCTTCTTGGATTCAGGAACTTATCCTGCGCTTATGGAATCTTTCCCTAAGCATGCTGGTACAGCGACTGTTTTGATCAAAGCAGCGGTACAAATCGGTCAGTGGATTTTGCCTTGGGTTATCATTTTGGCATCATCACTTAGAATGTATCAACTGTCATTCTATATTGCTGCGGTTGTCTTGATTTTAAATGCTTTCTGGATTTGGAAAGTTCCTTTCCCAGATGAAGATGCCAAAGCAGCTAAGGCAGCGGACGAAGCGGTTCCGGAAGAAACGGCGACAGTCTTTAAAGCTAAACCGAACATGTTTATCGAAGGTGCAGCCTTTGTCGTTTATGGTTTCATTTCACAGGCTACCTTCTACACGATTTCTCAGTTCATTTCTGCTTATGCTAAAGAAGCTGCCGGTATGTCTAACAATGCAGCTTCACTTTTACTTTCTTACTATTCAACAGGTACTCTTATCTGTGTGGCCTTTACCGCTTTGGTTGGTTTAAAGATTCGCCCTGTTAACTTGGTTCTGCCTTATACCTTTATGTCTATGATTGCGATTGGTGCAATGACGATGTTCCCATCAACTACAGTTCTTGTAGTTGGTTCTGTGCTGGTCGGTTTCTTTGCTGCCGGCGGTGTTATGCAGCTAGGCTTAACTGTTATGGGTGAAATGTTCCCAGCAGGTAAAGGAACGATTACTTCTATTTTCTATACCTTTGGATCGATTGCATCCTTTGCCGTACCATTTATCGGCGGACGGATTTCTATCCAAAATGTTATGTGGATGGATACTATTTTTGCTGTAATCGGTTTTGTGATTGCCGTTATCGTCTTTATTCGCTACTATCAAACCATTGATACGAAAGCTTCGAAATAAGGGAAAGGGAGTGGGAACTTTCCCATTCCTTTTTTCATATGGATTTTACTGAAAGAGAGGCAAATTATGTCTACTGTTACTGTTGAAAATGTTGTTTTTGGCCAAGGAAGACCAAAGATTATTGTGCCTATTGTAGAGGTTTCAGAGGCAGCTATTTTAACAGCTGCTAAGGAAGCTCATGATCTTGACTGTGATCTGGTCGAATGGCGGATTGATTGGTATGATAAGGTTACTCAGCCGGGAGCTGTATCAGCCCTTTCAAAAAAAGTGAAAGAGGCATTAGCTAAGCCACTTCTTGTGACTTTTCGGACAAAAAAAGAAGGCGGCGAATTAGAACTACCGGAAGCTGATTATTTTGCTATTTACCATGATCTTTTAGAAAATGGTGCTGCAGACTTACTGGATCTTGAACTGTTTACTGATGAGGACAAGGTTGCTGAAACAATAGCATTTGCTCACGAGAAGGGCGTTAAAATCGTTATGTGCAACCATGATTTTTTTGCGACACCTAGCCAGACAGAAATTGTTTCTCGTTTAAAGGCCATGGATCGTAAGGGAGGAGATATCTGTAAAATTGCTGTAATGCCGCAAACCGATGCGGATGTTTTAACACTGTTAGCCGCAACAGCAGAAGCTAAGAAAACGATTGCTAAGCCGCTTATTACCATGTCTATGGGAGCTCTTGGAATGGTCAGCCGTGTTTCTGGTGAGGTCTTTGGTTCTGCTGCGACGTTTGGGGCGGCCAAGCAGGCTTCGGCTCCTGGTCAGGTACCGGTAGGACGTTTGAGGCAGATTCTGGATACCTTGAAATTGGCAGAATAATAATGCAAAAAAGTTGGAGAATACAACAGCTCAGTAGGATTTTAAAGGCTGGTTGATTTTCTGACTTTTTTACTCATTCTTCCTTTTGTGAAAAAAGAATTTTTTTGCAAAAGAATGGTATAATAATAGTAATCATTTTGAAAACGGTAACAGTTATCCTATAGAGGGCTGGTACAGCCTTTGTATCTTATAAACTGAACACGGCCTAAGAGCTGTGCAAAAAAGAGGGGCCTCTTTAAGTGCTGCCTTCACGGTTAGCCAGCCGTAAACGTCTGAAGGCTTTGTCGCCTTTGCGGCCGACTGCATCCTTCTAGTCGTCCTGGCAGAGGTGCGCCGACGAAATCGAAGATTTCTGGCTTACCGTCATTTTTGCTTTGCGTTTGATACGGGCTTTGTATCTTGTTAATTGAACACGGCCTAAGAGCTGTGCAAAAAAGACAGCCTGTCCTATAGCCTTGAGGCTCTTCGTCCAGTCTCCTATTTTTGCTTTGCTCTTTTCACGGCCTTTGTATCTTGTTGGAAGAAGGGAGAAAGGGTATGGAATTGAGGCCTTTTCCGGGTTACGAAAATCATCTCTACAGCAATATGGCTGTAATGTCGGATGATGTAAAGAGACATAAAGAAGCTCAAGTACAGGCTATGCTGGCCTATGAGCAGCCTGAAGGAATGACAGTGGAAGATCGTTTCATTCCGGGCCCTCAGGCGAATCAGAAGCTGAAAATTCGGGTATTCAAGCCAGCAGATTTACCGAAGGCGGCTCCTATGATTTTAGATATACACGGCGGGGGCTTTGTTGCAGGCAGCATTTCCCTTGATAATGCACGCTGTATTGCTCTGGCAGTGCGTGTGCCAGCAATCCTTGTATCAGTTGATTACAGTTTGTCTGGAGGAGAAAATAAGGTCAGCTTTCCTGATCCTCTTTATGATTGCTATGCAGCTTATATGTATTTATATGAGCATGCTGATGAATTTGGCGGAGATGCTGCAAAAATCGGCCTCCACGGTTCCAGTGCGGGAGGCAACTTGGCTGAAGGCTTGGCCCTGTATTTGCGCGATCGCAATGAACCGCAGCCGGCTCTTACAGTAATGAACTGTCCGACTGTTGATACGGCTATCGAAGAATCCATGTCCTTTCAGCAGCTTATTCAGCTAAAAATGGGCCCTGATCAAAAAGCATTGGGAGCAGAAGCCAGCTATCTTGGGGGGTACGATGGGACTGTTCCGTCTTATTATGCTTTTCCGAAATTTTGCCATGATGTGGGCGGACTAGGCCCGACTATGATAATTATGGCGGAATATGATACACTGCGTGATTCTGCTCTGGAATACGGTCAGCGGCTGCTGCGGGCCGGAGTTCCGTGTGAATTGTTTGTAGCGCCAAGAGTTGGGCATACCTTTACCGCAGCGCCGCACCCTTATACCGATTTTGTCCATGACATGATGGCCTGGTCTTTTAAACGTGAATTTGGTCTCTTGGATGATTTGATTAAAAAATAAAAGCGGAGGATTGAGAATGAGTCCAGCAATTTTAGCCTTGATGATGCTTGCTATTATTATTGTATGTATCATTACCAATAAGGTTCCCCTGAATTTTGTCATGTTTGTCGTTCCGGTTATTTTTTGCTTTTTGCTGGGCTATAATCTTACAGAAACCAGCAACCTTATCTTAAACCAAATCAATACGGTGATGTCTCAAACCGGTTATATGCTCTTGTTTGGCCTGATTTACTTTGTTATGCTGACCGAGACTGGCATGTTTGATATGATGGTTAATGCGCTTATTAGACGTATCGGAGATCGTCTCAATGTCGTCGGTATTATGGTTTTAACCAGTGTTATTGGCGGGATTGCTTACCTGACAGCTAACATGTCAACGACCTATCTCATTTGTTTTCCTATTGTTATCCCGCTGTACAAGAAGTTTAAACTAAGACGTGATTACGCCTTTATTCTATGTCAGACAGCAGTTGCTGCTATGTGCTGGCTGCCATGGGGAATCGGGCTGATTATGTCGGCAACAATGGCTAATACCAATGCTGAAAGTTTGGCAGCAGCCTCCATCCCTTGGGGCCTGTGCTTTATTCCGGCTATTATCTTACAATGGGTTTACTTTGCTTATCAGCATCAAAAAGAGCATCAAACGCTAGGCCTTCCTGAGGGAAGCCAAGATGAATTAGGAACGGCAGCTTCTGATTTAGAGGATAAGCCTTATGCACGTCCGCATTTGTTTTGGTTCAATCTTTTAGTTTTTATAGCTGTCATTGTTGGCCTGGCTTATTTTAAATTCCCGTCTTATCTGGTTTTTATTGCAGCAGCAATTATCACATCGCTAGTCAATTATCCCAAAGATTTTAATGATATTTGGAACAAGGCCGGCGGCACTTTCTTTAATGTATTTATTATGCTGCTAGCCATCTGTTTTTATTTAGCGGTCTTTAATGCAGCACCTGAAGACGGCAGCAGGCTGTCTATGGTGGCTTCCTTAGCAGAGCTTCTGGAAAGCATTTTTCCGGCATTTTTGATGCGTTATATGCATCTTATTCTTTTAGTTTTAGCCGTGCCGCTGATTTATTTTATCCCTTATCAGCTTTATAATGCTCTTTATCCACTGTTAATTTCAGTGGGAGCCTCTTTTAGTCTGACACCAATCATGGTGATTGCTCCTTTTGTCTGTAATTTAGCTCTGGCAACCAGTGTCACACCAATGAATTCGTCAACTTATGTGGGGACGACATTGTGTGAAGTTGAGACAAATGATTATACGAAATATGCTGCTCCCATTATGTTTGTGACCAACATATTAGTTATAGCGACTGCTTGGATTTTTGGTGTACTGAAGATTTAAATATAAAAAACACAAGTTTGGGCCAGCCCAAACTCGTGTTTTTGCCTCATGCTAGTTGCTTAATTTTTTAGTGAATGACATATAGATCAAATTGAGCACTAAACCTATGACTGCAAGAGCGATAGCGACATAGAAAGCATTGCTGTAATCTCCTTGATTGGCAGCTGCCATCTGAACAGCAACACGCGGAGCAAAGAAAGCGGCTAAGGAGTAACCAGTAAAGACAATGCCATAGTTGACTCCTTGATTAGCAGGTCCGTAATTTTCCATTACAATAGATGGGAAAACGCCCATAACGCCGCCAAAACAGATACCTAGTCCAATAATTCCGACTGCAAATCCTCCTTGTCCGGAAAGGACTGTCAAAGCAAGCAGAGAGAGAGCGACAACCGTAAAGATGATCAGGAGCGTTTTTGCACGACCTATTTTATCTGAAACAGTTCCCCAGATAAAGCGGCCGCTGGAATTGCTGATTGAATAGAGACTGACGTAAAGAGCAGCAGTTGCTGCAGACAAGCCAAACATCGACTGGCCGATACTTGATGCCTGAGAAGCAATCATCAAACCAGAAAAAGCGCCGACAAAGAACATGGAGATAATGATATAAAAGAGCGGTGTTGCCAGCATTTGCTGCCAAGTTTTATTGACAGCAGCAGTACGCGACTGAGCAGGCGGATTCCAGCCTGCTGGTTTATAGCCTGCCGGTGCTGGTTTAATGAAGAAACTGGCTAAGACAACTACAATAATGTAAACCAAACCGATGATTCTAAAAGCGAATTTAGCATCATGGCTTTGAATCAGACTGTTGGCAATAGGTGAGACAATGACAGCAGCAAACCCCATGCCTCCGGTGATAATCCCTGAAGCCAGTCCTCGCCGGTCTGGAAAGAGGCGCAAGGTATTGCTGAGGCATCCTGAATAAGCAAATCCTTGTCCGAGTCCGGCCAGAAGACCGTAAGTCAGATAAAGCATAGCCGGACTTGTAACAAAACCTGTAAGGAAGAAACCCAGGGCAAAACAGCAGGCTCCCAGTGAAATCGTCCATTTGACATAGCCTTTGTCTGTCAGATAGCCTCCCAAAATCATGGGAATAGGTCCGATAGCAGAATTAATAGTGAAAGCCAACATAATCTGCGACATGGACCAGCCTGTCTGGGCGCTTAAAGGGCCGGCAAAAACACTAAAAGCATATACAGCTCCTGTACAAAGCAGAATCGCAGTGGAAGCCGTAATAACCTGCCATCGGTTAAGCGATTGTTCCATAATCCTAAATCCGTCCTTTCTTTAAATCGTTAAGATTCCGTATTTTCAGCTGTTATTTTAACAAGATTTCGAAACGATGTCAACGCTTACAAAAGTTTTTCTTTTCCTTATGTTTTCGCTTACAAAAAAAGCGGAATTATGGTATAGTAAAGACGGGAAAGCGCTATCATTATGTTTAGAAAAGAGGTCTTTTATGAAATTAGTTGCTATTGTTGGGACGAATTCGGCCCGGTCAACCAATCGAAAACTGCTGCACTTTATGGCCAAACATTTTGCCAATCAGGCAGAGATAGAAGTGCTGGAGATTAAGCAGTTTCCGGCCTTTAATGAACCCAAAGACAAGAAAGCTCCTGAGGCTGTAGCTGCCTTCAGTCAAAAAATCGCAGCTGCTGATGGGGTTATTATTGCAACTCCTGAGTACGATCACACCATCCCTGCGCCTTTGGCCAGTGCTCTAGAATGGATTGCTTATACCAGCCGAGTATTGATTAACAAACCTGTTATGATTGTCGGAGCATCTTTAGGAGCTTTGGGATCGTCTCGGGCTCAAGGGCATTTGCGTCAAATTTTAGATGCACCGGAGCTGAAAGCACGTATTATGCCAGGTTTGGAATTTCTTCTGGGGCATTCCGAACAAGTGCTGGATGATGACTGCAATTTGACCGATTCAGAAAAGGTGGCAGAATTAGAAGAACATTTTTCTGAATTTCAGGAATTTGTAGCTTTAACCAAACAATTGGTGAAACCAGCGGATACAGAACGCAAAAAACGTTTTGCCTGGGAAGCTGTAGAGTAGAAAGGAAGGAAGCAGAGACATGAAATTAATCGGAATTGTTGGGACAAATGCAGAGCAGTCTTATAATCGTCTTTTGCTGCAGTTCATGGCTAAGCATTTTGCTAATAAGGCAGAGATTGAGGTGCTGGAAATTGCAGATGTCCCCTTGTTTAATGAAACGGATGATCAAACCGATACCCCTCTGATTCAGCTGTTTAACAGCAAAATCAGTGAGGCTGACGGGGTCATTATTGCTACACCCGAGCATAATCACACGATTCCTTCCAGTTTAAATAGTTTATTGGAATGGCTGTCTTTTAATATCCATCCTTTCGACGGTAAACCCGTTATGATCGTCGGAGCTTCTTACGATATTCAAGGTTCATCACGTGCTCAGCTGCATTTGCGGCAGATCCTTGATGCTCCGGGGGTTAATGCAACAGTCATGCCGGGCAGTGAATTTTTACTGGGACGGGCTCATCATGCCTTTACGGAAGATGGCAGCCTTAAAGATGAAGGAACGGTTGACTTTCTTGATTCGTGTTTTTTCCGTTTCCTGCGTTTTGTTGATGTAGCTAATCAGCTTAATCTGCCAGAAGAAGTCCGCTTTGAGCCGGGAACATATCAGGTAACAACTGAAGGCCACAACGGAAAACTGCCCATGTCTGTTACTCTGTCTGAAGAAAAGATTGAGGCGATTGATATCGATTCATCAGGAGAATCTTCGGGTATCGCCGATATTGTTTTCACACGTATTCCTAATGAAATTCTTGAAGGACAAACCTTAAATGTCGATGCTGTATCTGGTGCGTCGGTCACTTCTAATGGTGTCTTAGATGGGGTTGCGCGTGCCATTAAACTGGCAGGTGCTAATCCAGATGTTTTGCGCAAACGCTCTAAAGCACCGTCCGCCCTTGATACACAGGATAAAGAGTACCAAACTGACATCGTTGTCGTTGGCGGCGGCGGCGCCGGCCTTGCTGCAACCGCTACTGTTTTACAGCAGGGACATGATGTTATTTTGGTCGAGAAATTTCCTGCCCTAGGCGGTAACACCGTACGTGCGGGAGGACCAATCAATGCTCCTTGGCCTGAATGGCAGAACACCTTCCCAGCAAATCCCGGTGAGGCTCATAATCTGCAGGAACTGCATGATGTAGATGAAGCAACTATTGATCCCGAGTTTTTAGATGATTTTCGGGCGCTGAAAGCAGAATTGGAAGCTTATCTCGAAGATCCTGCCTACCTCTTTGATTCTAAGCTCCTCTACCGTATTCAAACCTATATCGGCGGAAAACGCAAGGATCTTAATGGGAAAGAAATTCACGGGAATTATGATTTAATTAAAATTTTAACCGAACGGGCTTTAGAGTCTGTACAGTGGTTGGAAGATGTCGGTGTCGAATTTGACCGTGATGAAGTGACTATGCCTGTCGGTGCCCTATGGCGCCGGGGACATAAACCAAAGGTTCCAATGGGTTATGCCTTTATTTCGGTTTTAGGGGAGTATGTCAAGGAAAAAGGAGCAACTGTCCTGACTGACAGTCCGGTCAAGGAATTGATTGTTGAAGACGGACAGGTTAAAGGCGTGATTGCGACAGGACGCAACGGTCAAACAATCACGATTCATGCCAAGGCTGTTATCCTTGCCTCCGGCGGCTTCGGTGCCAATACTAAAATGCTGCAAAAGTATAATACCTACTGGACTAAGATTGATGATGATATCAAGACTTCAAATTCACCTGCTATTACGGGTGATGGTATTGTTTTGGGGCAAAGTGTCGGAGCAGACCTTGTCGGTATGGGCTTTACCCAGATGATGCCTGTATCTGATCCGGAAACAGGAGCACTCTTCTCAGGCCTTCAGGTTCCACCGGCCAATTTCGTGATGGTTAACAGCCAAGGCAAACGTTTTGTGGACGAATACGGCAGCAGGGATAAACTGTCGCAGGCTGCTATTGATAACGGCGGACTTTTCTATCTGATTGCTGACGAAAATATTAAAGGCACGGCCTATAATACCAGTGATGAAAAGATTGAAGCACAGGTTGCGGCTGGAACACTCTATCGGGCTGATAGCCTGGAAGAGCTGGCTGAGCAGATTGGGGTTGACCCTGCAGTTTTTGTTGAGACTATTACTAACTATAATTCGTATGTTGATGCTGGTTATGATCCGGAATTTAACAAAGGCGGTTTTGACTTTAAAGTTGAAAGAGCGCCGTTTTATGCAACACCGCGTAAACCGGCTGTTCATCATACAATGGGCGGTCTCAAAATTGATACCCAAACGCATGTTATCAATGAAGACGGCGGAGTGATTTCCGGTTTGTATGCTGCTGGAGAAGTTGCAGGCGGTCTGCATGCCGGCAATAGGTTGGGCGGCAATTCACTGACCGATATCTTCACATTTGGTCGTATTGCCGGTCAAACTGCAATAGCGGAGCATTGCTGATAAAAGCTGTGAGAAATATAAAAACAGCAGTTATCACTTATATATTAAAGAAAGCTGAACAGGCGGCGCCTGTCCAGTTTTCTTTTTTCCACAGCTCTGAGGCCGTGTTCAATTCAGCAAAATACAAAGCCCGTGAAAAACGCAAAAGGAAAATGACGGTAAGTCCGAAATCTTTGATTTCGCAGACGCACCTCTGCCAGGACGACTAGAAGGGTGCGGTTAGCTGTTAAGACGACAAAGCCTTCAGGCGTCTACGGCTAGCTAACTTGAAATCAATTCTAAACTTAGCCACATCTTTTTCCCGCGGCGCTTAGGCCGTGTTCAATTCATAACTGCCCTTTTTTGAAGACTTTTTATTTTGTTGGGAAATGAATTTGACAAGTCAGAAATAATATAATAAACTATAAATGGTTATAACCAGAACGGGGGGATGGGATGAAATCGTCGAAAAGTGAGCAGCCTCTTTATCTGCAGTTGGTTGACGCCTTGGAACTTGAAATAAGAGGGACAATGTCGCCTAACGACAAACTTCTTTCTGAACGGGAGCTTAGCGCAGCGCACGGTGTTAGCCGTATAACCGTGCGGCAGGCCCTTAAGGAATTGGAGACAAGGGGACTTATTTATAAGAAGCAAGGTAAGGGAACCTATGTTTCGGGTATAAAAACACCGCCTACAGATTTGGCGGCAGCCTACAGTTTTACCGAACATATGAAACAGCTGGGGAAAAAACCTCAGACAGATATCTTATCTTTTGAAAAAATGCAGGTGACGCCGTATCTGTCTAATTATTTAAATTTAGAAGAAGGCACAGACGTTTTTGAATTTGAACGGCTGAGAAAAGCCGACGGCAGTCCTCTGATGTTTGAGCGAACTTATGTTCCTTGCAGCGACTTTGCAACCTTGACAAAAAAATCATTGCTGAAGAAGCCCCTTTACGATATTTTTTCAGAAGATTACGGTCAGGCTGTTCGGCAGGCTGAGGAAGAATTCTATGCCAGTGTTGCCTTGGATTATGAGGCAAAACTTTTGGGAATCAAAAAGGGGGATCCCGTTTTGCATATGATTCGTAAAACATTCAATGATAAAAATAGGATTATTGAATTCACCTTCAGTATAGCACGCGCAGACCAGTTTCATTACCATATTACCCACTATCCTTCCCCTTAAAACCAAGGGCAGCCTGTCTTTGGTGGAGTCTTATAGCCAAAGCATTTTTAACCTCTCTTTGTTGTACGTTTTCTATCTAAAAATGACATGGCGGAGGAAGAAAAAATGTTTAACCTATCAGTAGAAGAACTTGAAAAACTTGGTGCAGAGATAACAGCCAGAGAAATTAAACAGCAGCCGGAAATATGGCAGGAAGCTTTTGAAAACTATTTCTCTAATAAGGAAGCGATTGCTGCTCTTTTAAACAGAGCTATTGCCTCAGCCAAGGGGAAACAGGTAAAAGTCATCTTTACCGGAGCTGGCAGCTCTGAATATGTGGGCAACAGTATCTTTGCGTATTTGCAGACCTATGGAGACAGAGACCGCTTTCTCTTTTCCAGTGTTGCCACAACAGATATCGTTTCTGTGCCGCATTATTATCTTTTTGAAGAAGATACGGTTATTTTGGTTTCATTTGCCCGCAGCGGCAATAGCCCAGAAAGTATAGGGGCTGTGGATTTAGCCGATCAGTTGGTGGGAAACTGTTATCACTTAACTGTTACCTGTGCACCTGACGGTGCTCTGGCCCAAAAGGCCAAGCAGGCAGACAATAATCTTTTGCTTTTGATGCCAAGCCGTTCTAATGACGATGGTTTTGCAATGACCGGCAGCTTCTCCTGTATGATGCTGACAGCTCTTCTTGTTTTTGATAAGCATACAGCAGACGAGGACAAGAAACGCTATGTCAGTATTATGGCTGAGCTTGCCAAAGATGTCATTGCGCGAGAGGACGAGCTGCAGGCAATTGTAGACCTTGATTTTAACCGTATTTGCTACATTGGTTCAGGCAGTTTAGCTGGTTTGACAAAAGAAGCGCGGCTGAAAATTCTGGAATTAACTGCCGGCAAAATTGCTACTATCTTTGATTCATCAATGGGATTCAGACATGGTCCCAAGGCCTTTGTTGATGAAAAAACATTAGTCATTGGATTTGTTAATAATGATCCTTATGTGCGCCAATATGATTTGGATGTTTTGGAGGAAGTTTATTCTGATCAAATTGCTGTTAAGACTTTGGCGGTTGAGCAAAGTGCCGACAGTCAATTCTCGGCAGATACCTTTTCTTTTGCACCGGCTGAACTTTTGCCTGATGCCTATCTGGCCTTTCCAATGATTGTTCTGGCCCAGACCATTGCTTTGCTGTCCTCTGTTAAGGTGAATAATTCGCCTGATACCCCATCAGCAACCGGTCAGGTTAATCGTGTTGTAAAGGGTGTCACGATTCATGAATTTGTCAAGTAAGGAGATAGCATCATGTCTAATGTCACACAAACCAAGCAAGCCTATCTTGAAAAACTGAGCCATGATGGGATTATTTCTGCCTTAGCATTTGACCAGCGAGGAGCTCTTAAACGTCTGATGAGCTCCTATCAAAGGGCAGAACCTTCAGCCGAGCAAATGAAAAATTTAAAAGCACTGGTTTCGAAGGAATTAACACCCTATACTTCAGCTATCTTGCTGGATCCGGAATACGGCCTGCCAGCCAGTAAGGTCCGCGATAAGCGTACCGGTCTGCTTTTGGCCTATGAAAAAACAGGTTATGATACAGCAACAACATTGCGCCTGCCGGACTGTCTGGACCAATGGTCGGTAAAGCGTTTAAAGGAGCAAGGTGCAGATGCGGTGAAATTTCTCCTTTACTATGATGCTGACGGCGATGAGGAAGTCAATTCTCAAAAACAGGCCTATATTGAGCGCATCGGTTCTGAGTGTAAAGCAGAAGATATCCCGTTTTTCCTTGAAATTTTGTCTTATGATGAAGGAATTGCTGACAGCGGAAGTGCAGCATTTGCTAAAATTAAGCCTCGTAAAGTTAACCAAGCTATGAAAATTTTCTCTGAAGCGCGTTTTGGTGCTGATATACTGAAAGTGGAAGTGCTGGTAAACATGAAATATGTTGAGGGATTTACAAACAATGATGTCGTTTACACCAAAGAAGAGGCTGCACAAGCTTTTCAGGAACAAGAAACCGTAAGCCGTTTGCCCTATATTTATCTAAGTGCCGGTGTATCAGCCGAGCTTTTCCAAGAAACACTTATCTTTGCTGCAGCATCCGGAGCCAAGTTCAGCGGAGTCCTTTGCGGGCGAGCAACATGGGCCGATTCAGTCCCTGTATATATTAAAGAGGGAGAAGCCGCTGCGCGTGAATGGCTGCAAACAGAAGGTGTCAAAAAAGTCATTGAGCTTAATAAAGTGCTGGAAAGAACAGCCTGTCCCTGGACAGCAAAAGGCAGATAAAAATAAAAAGGCCAAGCTGCCAGTAAAGCTATAAACAGCTGCCTTCTTATTTCTTGCCTGTTTGGAAAAGGATATAGCTCCGTCTGTGCAGTTGATTGGGCTCTTAAAAGTCACTAAGAGCAGCAGGTCTTATTATTTCAACTAAGAAAAGAAGGAGAGTGCGACAGTTGATTAGGGAGTTCTTATCCCTTGCCTGACAAGAGGTAAGAACTTCCAATCAAAAACCATATGTCTAAAAAATGAAAAGAGGCAGGACTTTTTGTCCTAGCCTCTTTTTAGTAGAAAAAAAATCTGTTTCAAATCCGGATAAAAGCACTTTATACTGATACTGGCCAAAACTTACAGCTAATCTGCTGAAGAAATTTCAAATTTATAGAATTGCCAGTGCTTATAGGTCTCGGTATACTCTAAGACACGATTATTTGTCTTGCTGAATGTTGTTTTGATTTGAAGGACAGCAGGTGCAGGGGCTGTTAGATTCAAATATTTCGCTGGCTCATCAGGTGCAGGAAAGGCAACCTCATTTGTTTCTGAAAAATTTTCTTCCAGCATGTGTATACCAAAATCATGTCGGAAGCGGCGGTAAATTGAGGCAAATTTCTCCAGAGGACTGCTGGGATTTAAAATATAATCGTGGGGCAGGTAGGATTGATGGTAGACGTAAGGGAGGGATTTATTATAGCGAACACGAATAATTTTATAGTAAAATTCACTCTTATGAAGTTTTAATTTATCAAGATAGTAGGGATCGTTCCCCTTTTCCATAGAAAGCACCTTGACAGAGTCATTAGATGTGGGGAAAAATTCTATATCAGAGAATTTAACCCGTTTTTCTTTGCGAGATCGTGAGACAAAGGTACCGACACCTTGCCGTCTGTCTAAGAAGCCTTCGTTTTCCAATTCCTTTAAAGCATGAATCACAGTAATAGAACTGACATGATATTTTTTAACAAGTTCTGCCTCAGTGTAAAATTTATCGCCGTATTCAAAGTCTCCGGCTATGATTTGTTTGCGCAAGTCATTTTGGATGTGTTTATATTTGGGCTCGTTTTGCTTGGTCATATCCTTTTGTATCCTTTAATTATCAATGGTTCTTATTTTACTAAACCTGGCTAAAAAAGACAAATAGAATTTTTAATTTTTTTGAAAAAATAACTTGATATAACCACTAAATAATGTTATTATACAAATAGGTAGAAAACGATTATAACAAGAGGTGGCGAAAATGCGGCGCTTTGATATAAGAGAAGAGTTTTATCTTGATGGAAAACCCATTAAAATCCTGTCTGGTGCGGTTCATTATTTTAGAATTCATCCTGACAGCTGGTATCATTCCTTGTATAATTTAAAGGCCTTAGGTTTTAATACTGTTGAAACTTATGTTCCTTGGAATTTGCATGAAGCCAGTGAAGGACAGTTCGATTTTGAAGGGATTCTGGATATTGAAGGCTTTTTACGGAGCGCACAGAACTTGGGTTTATACGCTATTATCAGGCCATCGCCTTATATTTGCGCGGAATGGGATTTTGGCGGTTTGCCGGCTTGGCTGCTGGAAAAAAATCTCAGAGTCCGTTCCTGTGACAGCGAATTTTTAAAATATGTCAGCCGTTATTATGATGTGCTCCTGCCCAAATTGGCCCGGCATCAGCTGGAGCAGGGCGGCAATATCTTAATGTTCCAAATTGAAAATGAATATGGATCTTATGGTGAAGATAAGGCCTATCTCCGTGCTTTGCGCCATCTGATGGACGAGAAAGGACTGACGGCACCCTACTTCACTTCGGATGGTCCTTGGCAGGCGACACTGAGGGCAGGGAGTCTCATTGAAGATGATATTCTTGTCACTGGCAATTTCGGCTCAAAAGCAAGGGAAAATTTTGCGAACATGCAAGCCTTTTTCCGTCAGCACAATAAAAAATGGCCGCTTATGTGCATGGAATTTTGGGATGGCTGGTTCAACCGCTGGCGGGAACCGATTATTAAACGTCAGCCTCAAGAAGCTGCGGATGCTGTTATCGACCTTGTCAAACGCGGCAGCATTAACCTTTATATGTTTCACGGT
This sequence comes from Streptococcus huangxiaojuni, assembly GCF_040930515.1. Taxonomy (NCBI): domain Bacteria; kingdom Bacillati; phylum Bacillota; class Bacilli; order Lactobacillales; family Streptococcaceae; genus Streptococcus; species Streptococcus huangxiaojuni. Next base: position 50,628 of record NZ_JBFQEG010000009.1, on the reverse strand, counting down.
GGGACAAATTTTGGTTTTATGAACGGCTGTTCAGCACGAGGTCAAATTGATTTGCCTCAGATAACATCTTATGATTTTGATGCCATACTTGATGAAGCTGGCAACCCCACCCAGAAATTTTATGTACTGCAAGAACGGATGAAGCAGGTTTTTCCGGATTTATCTTATGCAAAGCCTCTGGTCAAACCAAGTATGGCCCTTGAAGCCATTCCTTTAAGTGCGAAAGTCAGTCTTTTTAATACGCTGGAAAATGTAAGCGGTTGCCAAGAAGCTTTTTACCCTAAAAATATGGAAGCATTAGGGCAAGAAACGGGCTATATTCTTTATCGAACCCGTCTGAAAAAAGATAAAGAAGAACCTGAAAAAATTCGCCTTATTGACGCCAGAGACCGTGCACAGCTCTTCCTGAATGGGGAACCTGCAGCTGTACAGTATCAGAATGAAATTGGCGAAGATATTTTCCTGAGGCTTGAAGAAGCAGACAATCAGCTTGATATTTTGGTTGAAAATATGGGACGGGTCAATTATGGGCATAAGCTGACGGCGCCTACTCAGAAAAAAGGCATCGGCAGAGGCGTGATGGCGGATTTACACTTTATTGGCGGCTGGAAGATGTACCCTCTAGCATTCAAAGATATTTCCAATATCGATTATAGCGCTGGTTGGCAAGAGCAGCAGCCAAGCTTTTATCGCTTTGATTTTAATTGTGAGGAACCTGAGGATACTTACCTCGATATGTCGGGATTTGGTAAAGGTGCTGCTTTTATCAACGGGCATTGTCTCGGCCGATTTTGGAATGTCGGTCCGACCCTGTCCCTCTATTTGCCTAAAGGTTTTTTGAACCGCGGGTCTAATACCGTCACACTTTTTGAGACTGAAGGTATTTATCAAGATCATTTACATTTAGCCGATAAACCAATTTTTAAAGAAGTTGAACACGGCCTAAAATCCTAGTGAAAAAGATGGCGTACACTATACTTTATACTATCAATGATTTGAAAAGCCAGTCGTAGCCGTCTGGGAGTGGGCCAGAACTTTTGTCAAGGATAAAAAGTTCGTTGTCCCACCCCCGCAAGGCCTAGTAGACATTTTAAAGCTTTGAAAAAGCGACTAAAATGTCACTAGACGACTAGCGTCTTGAAAAAGGCTGGAATTGATTTAAAAGTTAAAGCATTTGCCGCACCTTTCTAGCCGTTCTGGCAGGGGTACGCAGACGAAATCGAAGATTTCTGACTTACCGCCAGCCGTAAACGTCTGAAAGCTTTGTCGTCTTAACAGTCGACCGCACCTTTCTAGCCGTTCTGGCAGGGGTGCGCAGACGAAATCGAAGATTTCTGGCTTACCGCCATTTTCATACGGATTTTTCAACGGCCTTTGTATCTTGTCAGAACTGAACACGGCCTAAACGCTGCGGGAAAAAGATGTCCTGACTTAGAATCTGGCGATTCGTCAGTCAGTCCCCTATTTTCCTTTTGCGTTTTTCACGGCCTTTGTATCTTGTGAATTGAACACGGCCTAAGAGCTGTGCAAAAAAGACAGCCTGTCCTAGAGCCTTGAGGCTCTTCGTCCAGTCTCCTATTTTTGCTTTGCTCTTTTCACGGCCTTTGTATCTTGTCAGAACTGAACACGGCCTAAACGCTGCGGGAAAAAGATGTCCTGACTTAGAATCTGGCGATTCGTCAGTCAGTCCCCTATTTTCCTTTTGCGTTTTTCACGGCCTTTGTATCTTGTGAATTGAACACGCCCTAAGCTCTTTGCAAAAAAGATAAAACTTCCTAGAAACTGAAGTTTCTTCGTCAGTTTTCCTATTTTTGCTGTGAGCTTTTAACGGGCTTTGTATCTTGTTTTTAATAAAAGGAGAAATATGATGACTATTGCAGCTGCACGTATTGATGGACGGTTGATTCATGGACAAGTTGCTAATCTTTGGACAACAAAGTTAAATATCAGCCGTATTATGGTAGTTGATGATGAAGTGGTTAACAGTGATTTAGAAAAAACCGCATTGAAATTGGCAACTCCGGCGGGAGTGAAATTATCTGTGCTGACCATCGAAAAGGCTGCCAATAATATTTTAGCCGGACGATATGGTTCTCAGCGCCTGATGATTGTGGCTCGTAAGCCCGATCGCTTCTTGGGCTTGATTGAAAGAGGAGTAACTATCCCAGAACTCAATGTCGGAAATATGTCTCAAACTAAAGAGACGCGTTCGGTTACACGTTCTATTAATGTTGTTGATGCAGATATTGCTGCTTTTGATGCTATAAAGGCCAGAGGAACGAAACTCATTGCACAAATGGTTCCTGGTGATTCACCTGCAGATTTTATGCCTTTATTGGATAAAGTAAGATAAAGCCTATCGGTCGACATTTTAAAATATGAGGAGGAAAACATCATGATTCAATGGTGGCAAATTCTACTACTGACTTTGTATTCAGCTTATCAAATTTGTGATGAGCTGACGATTAATACGTCTGCAGGTTCACCTGTATTTGCCGGATTTATCGCCGGTATTATCATGGGAGACCTCGAAACGGGTCTTTGGATCGGGGGAAGTTTGCAGCTTATGGTGCTTGGTGTTGGGACTTTCGGTGGTGCTTCCCGCATTGATGCGACCTCTGGTGCAGTTCTGGCGACAGCTTTTTCTGTTGCTCAGGGCATCAAACCGGAATTGGCTATTTCTACGATTGCTGTGCCGGTAGCAGCGCTGATGGTCTACACGGACATCCTTGGCCGTTTTTCTACGACGTATTTTGCTCATCGTATCGATAAGCATGTTGAGAATTTCAACTATGCAGCCATTGAGCGCAACTACCTTTACGGTGCTATTCCATGGGCTTTATCGCGTGCCTTACCGGTATTTCTTGCTCTGGCCCTTGGCGGAGGTGCAGTCGATGCTATTGTACAAGGGATTTCTAATGTCCAATGGCTGGCTGATGGCCTGACACTTGCAGGGAAGATGCTTCCTGGTCTTGGATTTGCTATTTTGCTTCATTATCTGCCTGTTAAGCGCAATATTCATTATTTGGCCCTCGGTTTTGCCATCACAGCTATGATGACGACAGTTTTTGGCGGTTTATCATCACTTGGCGGCGCGGTTGCAGGCCTTGTTAAAGATTTTGATGCCAGCTCATTCAGTAATGGTCTTCCTATGATTGGCATTGCCATTATTGGCGCAGCTTTGGCAACAATCCATTATAAAAACGGTCAGAATGTGACAATTACCGAAGTAAAACCGGATCTTTCAGAAAGCGGGGAAATTGAAGATGACGAAATCTAATTATAAACTGACTAAAGAAGATTTTAAACAAATCAATAAACGCAGTTTGTTCACTTTTCAATTAGGCTGGAATTATGAACGGATGCAAGGCTCAAGCTATCTCTATATTATCCTGCCTCAGCTTCGGAAGATGTACAAAGATGGGACCCCTGAGCTGAAAGAAATGATGAAAACACATACTCAGTTTTTTAATACCTCAAACTTTTTTCATACTATTATCACAGGGATCGATTTGGCACTTGAAGAAAACGAAGGAATAGCGGCCAAAGATGCTGTTAATGGTGTTAAAGCCGGTTTGATGGGGCCTTTTGCACCAATTGGGGATTCTGTATTTGCTTCACTTGTTCCGGCGATTATGGGTTCTATTGCTGCTTCCCTGGCAATGAACGGCAATCCTTTAGGTGTTTTCTTATGGGTAGGGGTAACTTTTTTAATCAATATCTTCCGCTGGAAACAACTAGAGATTGCTTACCGTGAAGGAACAAAGCTGGTAACAACCATGCGTGATAAATTAACAGCACTGGTTGAGGCAGCTTCGGTTATGGGTGTTTTTATGGTCGGCGCTCTGATTGCCACAATGATTAATTTCCAATTTACTGCGGCTCCTTCAATCGGGGACAAGGTGATTGATGTTCAGGGTCTTTTTGATCAAATCTTCCCGCGTCTTGTCCCTGCGCTCTTTACTGGTGCAGTCTTCTGGCTGCTTGGACGTAAAGGTATGACATCAACAAAAGCTATTTTAATCATCATTTTCTTTGCGCTTGTGATGGCATACTTTGGTATTCTTGGTGTTTAGTAGGTAAATGTTTATGGCAAAGGATTTAATTTTAGTCAGTCACGGCGCTTTTTGTGAAGAACTAAAGAAAAGCGTTGAAATGATTATGGGACCGCAGGAAAAGATTCATGCTGTTGGATTATATGAATGGGAGGGGGCAGAAGAATTTAAGGATAAATTTTTAGAAATAGCTGAGAGTTTGGACAATTATATTGTTCTTGCTGATTTGATGGGCGGAACTCCCTGCAATGTGCTGTCCCGTCTCTTGATGGAGGGCCATCAATTTGAACTCTATGCCGGCATGAATATGCCTATGGTTATTGGTTTTCTGAATGGCCAACTGGTCGGTGAAGATGTGAATCTTGTGGAGTTTGCAAGAGAGAATACTCTGTGTGTTAATGATTTGCTTCTTTCACTTGATAAGGAAGAAGAGGATTGATCTTCTTTCAAATTTTATCCCAAAAAGTAACCAAAATGGTTGCTTTTTTGGTATGTACCATTTATGATAGAATTTAAAGGGTGTATACTAGAAATGACGAATCGGAGGATTTTATAATGACAACCTTTCTCAAAGCAGATTTATTTTATTACCCGGAAGAAATAAAAACCGGTGGTTATTTAGAAATCAATGATGGTGTTTTTGGCCAGTGGCAGCCTGCTCTCCCTGAGGGTGCGGATGTGATTGATTATTCAGGTTATCGAATTGCTCCCGGGCTTGTGGACACCCACATTCATGGTTATGGCGGCCACGATGTTATGGATAACTCGGCTGAAGGCATCAAAATTATAAGTCAAAGGCTCTTGTCAACAGGTGTCACTTCTTTTCTTCCAACGACTTTGACCTCATCGTTCGAACGACTGAGGGATGTGTCTGAGACAGTGGCATCGGCAGCTCCTGAAGTGACGGGCGCAAAAATCCGCGGTATTTATTTTGAGGGCCCTTATTTTACAGAAAAATATAAGGGGGCTCAAAACCCATCTTATATGAAAGATCCCAGCCTCGAAGAATTTGCGGCATGGCAGGAGGCAGCCGGCGGGCTTATTAAGAAAATTGCCATAGCCCCGGAACGCAAAGGTGCTGCGAACTTTGTCTCTGCTTTGACTGCTCAGGGTGTGACAGTAGCTCTTGGCCATTCCAATGCAACTTATAAAGAAGCAAAAACAGCCGTGGAGGCCGGTGCTTCAGTCTGGGTGCATGCCTATAACGGAATGCGCGGACTTAATCACCGTGAACCTGGTATGGTAGGTGCAGTTTACAACATTCCAAATACTTATGCGGAGTTAATTTGTGATGGACAGCATGTGTCACCTGTAGCCTGTGATATTTTAATGCAGCAAAAAACACACAACCGCATCGCCTTGATTACAGACTGCATGAGTGCTGGCGGCTGTGCAGACGGTGATTATAGGCTCGGTGAATTTGCGGTGACCGTGTCTGACGGGACAGCACGCCTGAAGGACAGCGGCAGTCTGGCCGGTTCGATTTTAAAACTGAAAGATGGTTTGAAAAATGTCGTCGACTGGGGACTTGCGACAGCAGAAGAAGCTGTTAAGATGGCCAGTTTTGTTCCTGCTGTTTCAGTGGGGATTGATGATGTTTGCGGTCAAATTAAGGAAGGCCTTGCGGCTGACTTTATTGTTTTAGATCAGGAGCTGAACTTAGCAGCGACTTATCTGGATGGCAAAAAAGTTTATCAGGCTTAGTTTGCCGACATGGCAAAAGAAATACCGTATTTTCAAAGAAAAAATCAGCTAAACAGACATACTAGAGCTTGGTATCTGCTGTATCAATTAAGAAGCAGAAGTTTTCAGTAAAGCCTTACCTTAGATAAGATTAAGACATGCTAGGAACAAGCTTTTATATTTTCTTTCAGACAGCAAATCTTTCGGAGTTGAAATGGATGAAACTCCGAAAGATTTGCTGTAAATCATTTGAATCCAAATATTTTAAATAAGCATGGCTGCATGTAATTTATTCCGGTCTATAAATATACTGTCATTTTTAGATTTATATAAAAAATTACTTACATCAATGTAGTAATATGCTATACTATATATAAAAGATTATAATTAGATTATAATATTTGATTTTTTAACAATATTAACATTATATTTTCAGCAGCTACTTGCTTAGTTAGCTTGTCAATCTAGGAGGTTTGTTTGAAAAATGAAAAAAATGGCAATATTCAATATGTATTTCTTCATACCGTTTGTATTTATCATGGCTTTCTTTTCTTTAGGAGGGACAGTTCAGGCTTCTGATGTCAGCAACAATATCACTTCTTTGACAGTATCGCCAGCCGAAATCAATGATGGCGGAAAAACAAAGGTCAGATTTACTTTTGATGAACATTCTCAAAAAATAAATTCAGGCGATACTATCAACGTAACATGGCAAAATTCTGGAACAGTTTATGGTTCAGGCTTTAGCAAGACAGTTAGGCTGACTATCCAAGAAACATATGTTGGCGATCTGGTTATCAGTGATGGTCAGGCGACTGTTACTTTTAATGAGGGTGTCAGTGGTTTGCAAAATATTACTGGCTGGGGTGAATTTGAAATCCAAGGCCGCAACTTAACACAAACCAGCGATGAACATTCTGGTTCTTTTACTCTCTCGAGCGGTGGAGAAACAACCAGTGTAACAGTGAAAAAAGGGGCATCAGGGGTCGGCAGTGTTTTCTATTATAAGACTGGAGATATGCAGCCAAATGACACAGAACATGTCCGCTGGTTTCTTAATATAAATAACGACAATGTTTATGCTGCTGATGATGTTCGAATTGAAGATCAGATTCAATCAGGTCAAACTCTTGATATGGATAGTTTTTATATTACAGTAACCGGATTACAGAATGCAGTGTATTCTGGTTCAGATGCTCTGAACGATTTTTCTAATGATTTTACTGGTGCCGTTATTTCCGCTGATGCTGCAACTGGTACAATAACTGTTGCTATTCCAAGCGGTTGGGTTTCTTTGAATAGCATCAGTATTATGTATTTGACCAAGGTGGATAATCCTGAACAGAGGTTTTTTGAAAATCATAGTAAAGCTTGGTATAAGGAAAATGGGAAAGACGCCGTTAGCGGTGAATCATTTAACTATACAGTAGCCAATGTAGCAGCTGATGGGGGAGCTGATGGCGATAAACTTACAAGTGTTACATCAGCAGAAACAACAATAACAGAAGCACCGACAGTAACAACAGAAACCCCTACTACTACCGCAGCGTCAACAACAGAAAGTGTGACAACTACAGTTGCTCCAACTAGCACGACCACAACGATAGAAAGTCCAACGACAACAGCGGTAACTTCAACAACAACTACCGTTAGGGGAAATCCAACAACTTCTATTACGGGAATATCGAGCAGTACGACTACAACTACTACCACAACAACCACCTCAACTTCTCCTGCTGGCAGCCAAGAATCGGGCACTAGCACAATGCCTGCCCCAAATACAAGTACAAGTTCAGATAAAGGCGGCAAGGGGAAGAAAAAACTGCCAAGCACAGGTGAGCAGGAAAATACAGTTGTTATTTTAGCAGGTGTTACTGTACTTTCCGTAGCAGGATTGTTCTTGGTCAACCGTAAAAAAGAAGCCTAAAATAAGAGAAAACAACAGTTAAAGTATCTAATGAAGAATCTGAGTCAAAAACTCAGATCCTTCTTCATTTATGCGACTTTAGTCCGTTTCGCTCCGTAGGTGCGAAACAATAAACCACCCGCTATGCGGGTGCGCATCGGATGTTATACAAAAAATCTCCAAACGCGTTACAATAAAGGTGTTCAAGCTTATTGTAAAGCGAAAGGAGAAAAAATATGATCCAAAAAACATATAGTCACACAAATCAGAGATTATGCAGCTACAGAGGAATTGAAATAATAGAAGGACATTTGATGCAGAGCGTTGGTAAGTATCTCGCCAAGAATAAGAGCCACAAGTTTCATAGGATATCGAAAGGTAGAAGTGTACTCATGATGTTTGATAAACACGCCAATCTCAAATACAAATTTGGTAATCAACATTTTTGGACAGAGGATTATTATGTCAGTATAGTTGAACCCAATGAAGCCACAATAAAGAAATATATCAAGGAATAGGAAAAACATGATATAGTTTTGGATAAATTGAGTGTAAAAGTATAAAGATTCTGTTAGGGATATTGAATCATACCAAAGCATACTTGAGAGGCTGGTGACAAGTTAAAAGTAATAAGGCTTGAATAAAGTGAAAACCAGCGTCTTTAGGCGCTGGCTAATAATGTGGGCTTACAGCCCTTTCCAAAACCACTCGTTTGAGGGTGTTTTGATTGTAAAGATGACTCATTAGTTTTTGTGAATAAAGTGCTATTTACTTTACAAAGTAAAAAACTTAAAAAATCAGGCTTTCAAAGTGCTAGTGATATATGATGCCACCACCGAGAATCGAACTCGGAACGGAGCATTACCATTGCTCTATTATACCATTTAACTATAGCGGCTACTTTTCTATAGTATCATGAAACTTTTTTTATGGCAAGAAAAATGTTATCTTTTCAGTTATTCTTTGAAGACATTTTCAGAAAAAAATGGAAAATTTCCTATTGCAGCCTCTTAGGAGCAACTGTTTATTTTTTTAGCTGGCTTACCTAGAGAATTTCAGAAGAAGATGATATAATGACTGAAAGGGTTTTCATAAATTAAATATCTGCAGAACTTATTTTACTCTTTAAAGGCTCTTTGTATCTTGTTAAATTGAACACGAGCTAAGAGCTGTGCAAAAAAGAGACGCAGTCGTAGGAAGCATAAGCTGACGTACGAATGTGGCTGCTCTTGTGAGTATAAAACTTCCTAGAAACTGAGGTTTCTTCGTCAGTTTTCCTATTTTTGCTTTGCTCTTTAAACGCTCTTTGTATCTTGTTAAATTGAACACGGACTAAATGCTGCGGGAAAAAGATAGCCTGACCTCGAATCTTTTTGAATTCATCGGTCAGTCTCCTATTTTCCTTTTGCATTCTTAACGGCCTTAGTATCTTACTGGAGGTGGGAGGATGACTGATTATAAAGATGAACAGAAGTTGGCTGATCCCTATCAAGAAGCAATTCGGATTAGTATGGAATTAAATAATACCTATCATAGTCCAGAGGAAGTCAGAGCTATCGTGAGCCGGCTCTTGGAAAAAGAGATTGATGAGAGCTTTCGTCTTTTTCCGCCTTTTTATACGGATTATGGCAAAAATATCAGTTTGTGTAAAGATATTTTTATTAACTCGGGCTGTCATTTTCAGGATCAAGGCGACATTGAAATCGGTGATGGCTGCTTTATTGGCCATAATGTTGTTCTGGCGACGGTTAATCATGACCTCAGGCCTTCATGAAGCGCAAAAACCATTATGCGCCGATTAAGCTGGGTCAGAATGTATGGATTGGCTCTAATGCAACTGTTCTCAGCGGTGTGACCATAGGCGACTGGGCCGTTGTGGCTGCCGGTGCTGTGGTCAGTAAAGATGTCCCAGCTTATACTGTTGTCGGTGGCGTTCCCGCCAAGGTGATTAAGCACATTGACCCTGACAGCTGAGAATAAAAACTTATTTTGTTTTTGAAAAATGGTATAATAAGGCATCAACAATAAAGGGGTTATTTATAAATGACTTACGAACAGGAATTTTTACGGGATTTTGAGGCTTGGATTGATTCACAGATTGCGGTGAACGAGATGGCTATGGCAGCCAGCCGAAAGCTTGTTGAGGAGGATAAGGATGAGCAGGCAGCTGATGCTTATATTCGCTATGAGAGCAAGCGAGATGCTTATCAGTTTATTCAGGGGAAATTTGATAATTACCGTGCCGGCAAGGGGTTTCATGATGCGCCGGATGGTTTATTTAAAAAGAGCACTTATTGAAATTTTATGACAGCACAGATATATGAAAAAGAAGCTATTATTTTGACTTAATCTATTGATAGCAGCCAGTTTTTACCAGCTTGCAGCCTAGTAACTAGGGGAGGGGCTTCTTCTGAATCGACTGAGCAAACATCTTCTCAGTCTTGCGCAGAGACAAGAAGTTTTTCTTCCAGAGAAGAATCTCCCTTGTCTGGCATGCAGCGGATTGGTAACGTTGACTAAGGTTATGTTTATGTTCCTAACGACTGGGTCAGTTTCACAGATTTAGATGGCGAAGAGAGTTATCAGTATTCTGATTTGTCACCCTATAATGCTGTAACTCTTTATGCTTACGCCAAGGAAGACTTGGGTGCCGAAACGATCAAGGGCGATGTTCTGGAGCGAACTGCAGGTACCTGCTTTGCCAATCTAAAAGAAGAAGACCTTTTTGATGGGCTGACAGGTTCAAGGGCAGCTATTTCAGGCAATGATGCTTATCAGATTTACGGCACTGCAAAAAATAAGGGGAAACTCTTTTATGTCTGGTTCTTTACAACCAAAAAAATGGTAAAGTTTACGATGTTTCCTTAGAAGGGGAGCAGGATACTTTTGCAGAAGAGCTGCCTTATGTCGAAGAAACATGGACAGGACCGAGCTAGATTGCTTTTTGCTGGAAATTCTGTTAAAATAAAAAGCATTCAGAGGTATTTTGAGTTTGTCTGTTTACAGAAAGCGGTGGGGCTGAGAAATCCGTACAGATGTCAGAAGAGTTGCTGATGATTAGAGGAAGATAGATAAAGCAGCGGGCTTGAAGCCCGAATCTGGGTGGTACCGCGGAAATCACAATGAGATTCGTCCCTGTCAGAATTGACAGGGACGTTTTTCTATTGCAGCAGAAAAATTTGGTGAGCTGATGCTAATTTATTGGTCATTAAGCGAAAAAAAAGAGAAATAAGTGAAACAAGCACTTGAAACTGAGAAACTGTATTATGGCTTTCCTATCTTTATCCTAGGATATAAAGATGAGGCGTTCAGTTATAATATCACAACAGCCAGCTCATCCTATAGTTTAGGCGATATGGTTGTCATTGGTTTGTTTGAAGGGAACAACGCTGTCCGGCAGATTCAAAAATCCGGTTCTTTTACACTTAATATTCCTGAAAGAAAAGAAGCTTTAATTATGGAAAGCGCTGGCTTTATGACAGGTCAGGATAAGCTCTCAGAATTATCTGTATCATACAGTCAGGCTGAAACGATAGATGCTCCGCTGCTGACAGCCTGCCCGATTAATTTGGAATGTCAGGTGGAAACTGTACAGCAATGGGAACATTATGTCAATTTCACAGCTCGTATCACTAAACGATGGGCGGACGACAGATTGTTTGATGAGAAAGGCTATTTCAGAAGCACAGATTTTCACCCCCTTATCTATATGGGAGACAGTAAGAAGAGGATTTACCGCTATCTGGACGAAGAAGATTCAGATCAGTCAGGCAGTTTCATCAAGAAAGCAAGGAAAAAATATGATAAAAATTTTAGGGCAGGTTAAAGATAAGATTTTACCTGCGATAGAAACCGACCGTCTCTACTTGCGTCAGCGGGCAGTCGCAGATGCAGCTGATATTTTTGCCTATGCCAGTCTGCCGGAAGTTAGCTGGCCGGCAGGCTTTCCGCCGGTACAAACCGTAGAAGAAGAAATTTACTACCTTGAGCAAATTTATCCGCAAAATCTGCAAAAAGAAGACCTCCCTTCAGGTTACGGCATTACCATCAAAGGCCAAAATAAAGTAGTTGGTTCACTGGATTTCAACCACCGCCATGCAGATGATGTGTTGGAGATGGGCTATACTCTGCATCCTGCTTACTGGGAACAGGGCTATATGCCGGAAGCTGCGCGTGCACTGCTGGAAATAGGCTTCACTCTGCTTAATCTTCACAAAATCGAATTGACCTGTTATGACTATAACAAACCGAGCCGCCGTATTGCCGAAAAACTGGGCTTCACCCTAGAAGCCAGAATCCGTGACCGCAAAGATGCCCAAGGCAGACGCTGCGCCAGCCTGCACTACGGGTTGCTCAAAAGTGAGTGGGAGGGGAGAAAATGAAAAAATTATTTATATATTTAACGTATATAGTAGCCTTACTACCTATTATGTCATTGTTTTCCCTGTTAATATTAGTCCCTTTAGCTTTTCCAATATCTTTATTTCCAAAGAGTGTCTTACCGATTGCACCAGTCTATATTGTTGAGATTATTTTAGTAATAATGCTAGGACTATATGGATTAAGATTAAATAAATTGGTGGCCAAAAAAACTTATAAATTCTTCTATTGGATTTCTTTGATGGTGCTGATATTTGTATTTTTGAAATCCAGATTAGTAGTAATCTTACAGCCTTTATTAGCTATTATTTACAGTATTTTATTTGAAGAAAGCTTTCAGAAAATGAGAAAGTTTTTGCGGAAAAGTATAGGAGCAATTGCTTTTTTAAATGGTTTTGATACTATTTTGATTATTATATTTTTTATATTAAGAGATAATATCAAGTACGTAGAAATGGTATTAAGCAATTTTTCTGATATTTTTGAGGAATTCCACTTATCTCAAAAAAATTTTGAAGCTACTATTATAACCATGGGTATGCTATTTCTTATATTATTACCTTTGTTGAGAAGTTGTATATCTGTTATAACTTATAAAAAACTAAATAATATTTCTGTGTCATCAGGTAAAGTGCTTTGGAATTCATACCTAGAATCATATTTTGGATCAGCTATTTCTGTATTGATGTACTTTAGATTATTTTTTCAGATAGATAGTTCATCATTTAGCGCTAGTACTGTATTTGTTCTTTTTATACCTATGGCAATAAGCATTTATTTTTGGATGTGGGTGTATGAGAGCATTAATAAAGGCGGTGATGATAAAGATTCACTAATATTATTATATATATTATACCTATCTGCAATAATCTTTATGGTTCTTTTAAGTATGATAGAAAGTGATTTAATTGAAATATTGACATGGTTTTTACCTATCTTACTTCCTAATATTATAGGAAATATAAATAAATACAGGCGTCCAAGTAAAAAACCGACTGAAAAAATGGAAAGGCATCTGTATTTACTGACAGTAAGGAGTTTTAATTTATTACTTATATATAATTTATTGTCGGTATTATCGGAAAAATATAACTTAAAAGAAGGGTTGAACAATATAATCCAACACAATTCTAAAGATATATCAATATTTATGTCCAATCTATTTAGCACTTTGATTCTAATGTCTATCTCTGTCATTATTACATTTCATATAAGTGATAAGATAATTAAATGGGTTGAGAAGTACTATCTAGATTCATCAAATGGTTTTTTTTATTAAAAATAAGGGAGGAAAAATGAAACAACTTTCACCAAAATACAATCCGGCCGAGGTTGAGGCTGGGCGTTATCAAACTTGGTTGGACCAAGATGTTTTTAAGCCGTCAGGGGATAAGAAGGCTAAGCCCTATTCCATCGTGATTCCGCCGCCCAATGTTACTGGGAAACTGCACTTAGGGCATGCTTGGGACACGGCCTTGCAGGATATCATTATCCGCCAGAAGCGCATGCAGGGCTTTGATACCCTCTGGCTGCCGGGGATGGACCATGCAGGGATTGCCACTCAGGCAAAGGTTGAGGAGCGTCTGCGCCAGCAAGGGATTTCCCGCTACGATCTGGGTCGTGAGAAATTCTTGGATAAAGTCTGGGAATGGAAGGACGAGTATGCGGCAACCATCAAGGAGCAGTGGGGGAAGCTGGGGCTTTCTCTTGATTATGCGCGTGAGCGATTTACGCTGGATGACGGCTTGTCGAAAGCTGTCCGCAGGGTTTTTGTTGACCTTTATAAAAAAGGCTGGATTTACCGCGGTGAGTTCATCATCAACTGGGATCCGGCTGCCAGAACAGCTCTGTCAGACATTGAGGTTATTCATAAAGATGTCGAGGGAGCCTTCTACCATATGAACTACATGCTTGAAGATGGTTCGCGTGCTTTAGAAGTCGCAACAACACGGCCTGAAACCATGTTTGGAGATGTAGCTGTCGCTGTTAATCCGGAGGATCCGCGCTATAGAGACCTGATTGGCCAAAATGTCATCCTGCCAATCGTCAATAAAGCTATTCCAATCGTGGCTGATGAACACGCTGATCCTGAGTTTGGAACGGGGGTTGTGAAAATCACCCCTGCTCATGATCCGAATGACTTTGAGGTCGGTCAGCGCCATAACCTGCCTCAGGTTAATGTCATGAATGATGACGGAACAATGAATGACCTGGCCGGTGAGTTTTCCGGGATGGAGCGTTTCGAAGCCCGCAAGGCAACAGTTGCCAAACTGGAAGAAATCGGTGCCCTTGTCAAGATTGAAAAACATGTCCACTCTGTCGGTCATTCAGAGCGCACCGGTGTCCCAGTTGAACCGCGCCTGTCCACCCAATGGTTTGTCAAAATGGATGAGCTGGCTAAACATGCCATTGCCAATCAGGCGACAGATGATAAGGTGGATTTCTATCCGACACGCTTCAACGACACCTTCCTGCAATGGATGGAAAATGTTCATGACTGGGTGATTTCCCGCCAGCTCTGGTGGGGACACCAGATTCCTGCTTGGTACAATGCTGACGGGGACATCTATGTTGGAGAAGAAGCTCCGCAAGGTGATGGCTGGACACAAGACGAAGACGTCCTTGACACCTGGTTTTCTTCTGCTCTCTGGCCGTTTTCCACTATGGGCTGGCCAGACACTGAAAGTGAGGACTTCAAACGTTATTTCCCAACTTCAACCCTAGTTACAGGTTATGATATTATCTTTTTCTGGGTGTCGCGTATGATTTTCCAATCTTTAGAGTTCACCGGCCGCAGACCCTTCCAAAATGTCCTGCTTCACGGCCTTATCCGCGATGAACAGGGCCGCAAGATGTCCAAGTCTCTTGGAAATGGCATCGATCCTATGGATGTCATTGACCAGTATGGAGCCGATGCCCTGCGCTGGTTCCTCTCCAACGGTTCTGCCCCAGGGCAGGATGTCCGCTTTTCTTACGAGAAAATGGATGCTGCTTGGAATTTTATTAACAAGATTTGGAATATATCCCGCTACATTCTCATGAACAATGAGGGCTTAGAGCTTTCTGCAGCTAGTGAGAATGTGGCTAAGGTAGCAGCTGGTCAGGCCGGCAATGTGACAGACCGCTGGATTCTCCACAACCTCAATAAGACAATTGAAAAAGTAACTGAAAACTTTGATAAATTTGAATTCGGTGTGGCAGGCCACAGTCTCTATAACTTTATCTGGGACGAGTTTGCCGATTGGTATGTGGAGCTGACTAAAGAAGTGCTTTACAGCAACAATGAAGATGAAAAAATCATCACCCGTTCTGTTCTGCTTTATACCTTGGATAACATCCTGCGCCTGCTTCACCCTATCATGCCTTTTGTAACTGAGGAAATTTTTGGCCAATATGCTGATGGTTCAATCGTGACAGCAGCCTATCCGCTAGTGAACCCTGCCTTTGATAATGCAGAAGCTCACAAGGGAGTGGAAAGCCTCAAGGACTTGATTCGTGCGGTGCGCAACAGCAGAGCAGAAGTCAATGTTGCTCCAAGCAAACCCATTACCATTCTTATCAAGACCAGCGACAGCAAACTGGAGCGTTTCTTTAAGGAAAATATCAGCTACATCAGACGTTTTACCAATCCGGAGCATTTGGAAATTTCTGAGCATATTGAAGCTCCGGAACTAACAATGTCCAGTGTGATCACAGGAGCAGAGCTCTTCCTGCCGCTGGCTGATCTCCTTAATGTTGATGAGGAGCTGACCCGACTCAGTAAAGAACTCAGTAAGTGGCAGAAAGAATTGGATATGGTTGGCAAAAAGCTGGGCAATGAAAAATTTGTCGCCAAGGCCAAACCGGAAATCGTCGAAAAAGAACGGCAAAAACAAGCCGACTACCAAGCTAAATACGATGCGACAATGGCGCGGATTGAAGAGATGAAGAGGTTGGTGAAATAATAATAGAAATACTGGAAAAACTTTATTTTTGACTGCTCTTGCTGTCTCTGTCTTTGTGTCCGCCATAAGAATGCAAAGCCGAAATTAAGATTAAGCTTTCTGAAAGAAAACTTTCAGCTTCACTTAAGGAAAGCTCTGTATACTATAACCATCCTAGAAATAGGAATCCTAAAACTTTTCTTTTTCATAAATCTCCTAAACCAAGCCCAGCTCACAGCTGGGCTTGGTTTTTGTATAAACAGGCAAAATATTGCAGTCTGATTTTCATATATGAGTTTTTGTATAAACAGGAAAAATATTGCAACTTGATTTTCGTATGTTAGAATATGGTTGAAAGGCTGTATTTTTTGAGAGAGTATAATAAGAATTTTTCAGTTGGCACTGTACCACACAGATATCTTGTTTTTTAGAGATTATTCATGACGTGACAGAAATAATATCCAAAATATGTCCTATTACATGTGTTTAAAATGTGATAAGGTTTATAATCGATCTAATTATATAGAAAGAGTGTTATTGATGGGAAATACTATTTTAAAACAACTTGAAAAGAGAGAAGAAGAGATAAGAGAAGAAATTTTAAAACACGATTTCTTTAAAATTAGGAGAGAAAAAGCAATAAAGTTTTTAATTTCAAGACTTGAAACATCTATTATGATTTCAAATGGTAATCTATTTTCACTTCCACAGTCTCCAAATGATGATTTATTAATGAGTGGGCATAAGTTAGTGGAAGTAATTCAAACCTCAATACCGTTTATCTTTTATAATTTACATGAGAAACATCAAGTAGATAATTTACAAATTGATGTGGTTGATTTAATAAAATTAATTCAACAAGTATGTGATTATTTAGAATTCAAAAAAATGATTCGACTTTATAAAATGCAGATTGTAAGAGTTATTTTTAATGACCAAGTTATCCGATTTGAATATAAAGACGACGTATTTAGAATAAACGATATCTATAATGGGTATTGGCATTCGAAGGAACAGAATGTTGTACTAGAAGATGCTGAAAGTTTGGAAGATATAACAGAGAAAATATTTGATTTGACTGTAGATATAAACATTGGTCAGTTTTCTATGGAAGATTATAAACTTTTTTGTAAAGGTATTGACTTCTTTATATTAACAGAATATATCAATCCAGTTATGATAGTGAATGATATTGGCTATATTGAGTTAGAAAAAAATAAATGGATTAATCAATTATCTTATTTTATCACTGACTTGAGTAGTGAAAAGATAAAAAGTATCGTAGAATTTTTGACCTATAATTTTGAAGATATAAACGGTGATCCACTTTTATCGTATTTTATACCAACCAATGGTAAACTACTGTTATCTATAAGTATGTTTAGTTCCCAAAGACTAGATAAAAATTTACTTCGATTATTGTTACAGAAAAATGAAGCACATTTCCAGAATGAGCAGAAGAAACTAGAAAAACATCAAATTAATGAGCTTAGACTACAGAAATCAAGCATGTATGATTTTGACACAGATAAGGATGGAAGTCCAGGAGAGGACTTGATCGTGTATGATAAAAAGGCGAATATAGTACATGTGATTGAGTTAAAATTTAAACTGCCAGTGGATTCAATAAAAGAATTGAGAAGTTTAAAAAGGATGCTAGCCAAAGCTAGTACACAAAATGAAAAAGCAAAAAAAGCGATTACGCTTGATAATATTTTCGAGAAGTATTTCAATGGAAAGTATGAAGGGAAAAAACCTAAAGAAATACTATATTTTACCTTAACAAATTATTCTGTTTATTATGATTCTAACTGCCGTATTTTATTAACTCAACACTATGCTGAATTATTGAAATCAGATAATTGCTCAGAACGGCTAAAGAAGATTTTTAATGATCCATTTAGAGGTATAAATATGAAGCCAAATGTAAAATTTGAGAAAATTAATCTTTTTGGGAATGTAATAAAGATCCCGTTAAATTATTCAGAGACCCCATATCTACAAGAGTTAAAATACTGAGAGAATAATAACAACAGACGAAAAATATTCGAAGTTTTTCTATTATAATAAAGGGAGCAGATCCATGTAGAAAGCTCAACTATAAAACTGACATATATATAGATTGACAATTCAAATCTCTCCTACGAAGCCAAGCGAGAGCTTTGGGAAATAATTTTTGCTCTCCAAAAATGGATGGACTGAATCCATCTGTTTATATGGAAGAGTCGACCGATAGCCAAGCGTGTGGCGAGTAATCTATGATCAGGTCTATGAGGAAATCACCAAATACCACCAGCCAACTAATGCGAATACTATTGTCAAACATATCTAATTCACTTCAATATCCTTGATGGTTTGGCGCATAGAGCGAATGCCATAGAAGCATTGAAGGATAGGAATTTTGATTAGCAGGATAGGATCCAGACTTGGACAGCCATTACATTATCAGATGAATAAGTTTTCTCAACCAAGTCATAGATAAACTCAAAATCGATGAGTTTATCCACTTATCGGAGAAAATGATCTTCAGTGATAAGTTGGTCTAGGGTGTAGAAGCCCAATTGATTACGATTGTAGTCAGGTTTTTCTTTGTGAAACATAAGATAGCTCACAAGCTCTTTTTAGGCTATTATACGCCTAAAAATAACAAAAAAACTTAGAAATTAAATTCTAAGGACTTTGTCTTCAATCGACCCAGCCGATAAGGTTGGGTTTTAACAAGATTAAGAGAATATTCAAGAAAAAGGTAGTAGATTGATTTGTGATATAATAGAACTAGTTTTTATAATAATTGGAGAAATAAATGACAGCTAAGAATGAAAGGCAGCAACGTCAAGGATTACATCAAAAAATTTGGGCTATTGCGGATGATGTTCGTGGAGCAGTAGATGGTTGGGATTTTAAACAGTATGTTTTGGGGATTTTGTTTTATCGTTTTATTTCTGAAA
The DNA here is from genome assembly GCF_040930515.1 of Streptococcus huangxiaojuni. NCBI lineage: Bacteria > Bacillati > Bacillota > Bacilli > Lactobacillales > Streptococcaceae > Streptococcus > Streptococcus huangxiaojuni. The sequence goes on along the minus strand of NZ_JBFQEG010000009.1, from coordinate 31,733 downwards.
ATATTGCAGCTTATTTTGACCAAACAGAACATGAAGCAGGAGATGAAACGTTTCGGTATGCTGATTTAAGCGACGAGGAAGCAAAGGAAGACTTTCTTCCAGGAACAGTCGATGAAAAGGGCTTCTTTATCCTTCCTTCCCAACTATTTGAAAATGTTCTCAAAGATGCTGCTACAAATGATAATCTAAACACTGATCTAGCAAAAATTTTCAAAGACATTGAAGGCTCCTCTATCGGTCACCCTTCTGAAAATGATTTTAAAGGGCTGTTTGATGATTTAGATACAACTTCTAATCGTTTAGGTGGCTCGGTTACAGAAAAAAATCAACGTCTCGTCAAAATTTTAAAAGGAATTGCCAAAATTGATTTTGGCAATTTTGAAGAGAATGATATTGATGCTTTTGGGGATGCTTATGAATTTTTAATCTCCAACTATGCCTCCAATGCTGGTAAAAGCGGAGGTGAGTTCTTTACGCCGCAGACAGTCTCTAAACTATTGGCGCAGATAGTCATGGTGGATAAAACGAAAATTAATAAGGTCTATGATCCAACCTGTGGGTCTGGTTCGCTGCTTTTACAAATGAAAAAGCAATTTGAAGACCATATCTTAGAAGATGGTTTTTTTGGTCAGGAAGTTAACATGACCAATTACAATCTGGCTCGGATGAATATGTTCCTTCATAATATCAATTATAACCATTTTGATATTCGTCGCGGAGATACTTTACTCGAACCCAAACATCTAGATGAACGTCCTTTTGATGCTATTGTATCTAATCCCCCTTATTCTGTTAAATGGGTTGGGACTGATAATCCGACCTTGATTAATGATGAACGCTTTGCTCCAGCGGGTAAACTTGCACCTAAGTCCAAGGCTGACTTTGCTTTTATCATGCATAGCCTCAATCATTTATCTAATAGAGGTCGGGCGGCTATTGTATGTTTCCCTGGTATCTTTTACCGCGGAGGAGCCGAGAAAACCATTCGACAGTACCTTGTAGATAACAATTTTATTGAAGCGGTTATTGCTCTTCCCGACAATCTCTTTTACGGAACCAGTATTGCAACCTATGTTTTAGTTCTTGCTAAAAATAAATCTGACGATAAAACCCTCTTTATTGATGCCTCATCTGATGAAAAAGAAGCAGACTCTGGTAAGCCTAAGTTTCACGAAACAGTTACCAATGGAAAAATTTTGAATTCAGAGAACATTGAGGCAATTGTTAAGCTATTTAAAAATAAAGAAGACATTGACCACGAAGCTAGTTTGGTTGATAATGCTATCATTGCTAAGGAACATGATTATAATCTCTCAGTATCAACCTATGTTGAAAAGCGAGATACCAGAGAAGTAATTGATATTATTGAACTCAATAAAGAAATTACGGCAACTGTAAAGAAAATCGATGTTCTTCGCCATGAAATCGATAAGATAGTGGAGGAGTTGAGCTAATGGTTTTGGATAATAAACTGGAATTACCGATTCTTTGGAACTAGCTAAGGCTGAAGAAAAGATAAGCAAGGAATGGGCCAAGGCATTATTTGAACAAGGCTTGTTAGCCACAAACAAGGCTGCTAGTTTTGAAACTTTGGCCTTTATTCACAGAGAACTGTTTCAGAATATCTATACTTTTGCAGGATAAGTTCGTGATGTCAATATGGCAAAAGGCCTTTTTCGCTTTACGCCAGTCATGCATATGTCCCATTCGCTTGAAACTATTGACGAGATGCCTCAGCCAACGGTGGATGAGATTCTTGAGAAATATGTGGAAATGAATATAGCCCATCCTTTTCGGGAGGGTAATGGCCGTGGCATGCGTTTATGGCTGGACCACCTGTTGAAAACAGAGATTGGACAGGTTGTTGATTGGTCAAAGGTGGATAAGGAAGACTACCTTCTAGCTATGGGCGCAGCTCTATCTGGGACATCGAATAAAGTATGTTATCAAACAGGCTTTGACAAGTAAAGTGGACGACTGCTCCATTGAGATGAAGGGAATCGACCATTCCTCCTACTACGAAGGTTATAGTCTCTATAGGACGGAGGACTTGTAAGTCATGTCTAATGATGAAGTCTTTACTGATAAGAGTACGACTGCCATTGACCTTCGTTTATGACTATTTGAGCTAGGTCGTTTCATTTTCTCCAAAATAAAGCAATTCGCTCTCTTGACAAGGCATGTGAAAATAGGGTAGAATAATATTAATAGGACCGCCCACCTCTCTCTGATGTGACAAGGCGGACATTTTTTTATACGGAAGTTTAAGATGGAAGTAAAAGCATTTAAAACTTGGAATGAGCAGGTAGCCAAATTAATTGAGCATGGTTGTGAAGATATTACCTCTGAAGAATATGCCAGAGGTATTTTGCAACGGGTCAACTATTATCGGTTAACTGCTTATTTTTTGCCCTTTCGTGATGTTGTTAGTAAAACCTATGACAGTTCCAAGGTGAGTTTAGAGAAGATTTATCAGATTTACTCTTTTGACTCTGAGTTGCGCTTACTTCTTTTGGAGTGCCTGGAAGTTGTCGAGCTCTACTTAAGGACGCAGGTAGCCTATCACCATGCTAATCTGTATGGTGCGCTAGCCTATAAGGAAGCTCAATATTTTAATAAGTATCATCGCCACAATAGTTTTTTGCAAGATGTGGAGCAAGAACTCCAACGGCGAAAGAAAGACCTCATTTATCAACATCATCAGTACAAGTATGGTGGTCAATTCCCTATTTGGGTATTGGTTGAATTCTTTACCTTTGGTATGACATCAAAGTTTTTTGCGGATGCTCCAACGGCTGTTCAGCAGGAGATAGCCAAAAGCTTAGGGCTTAAAACGGCACAAGTCCGGACCTATCTTGAGGTAGCAGTCGTCTTGAGAAACTTCTGTGCCCACTATAATCGACTTTATTACACTACCTTTAGCAAGTTGCCAGGGCAACTACCGCCTTTTATAGCAGAAGACCTTAAACTCAAACATCGACTGATGGCTCAATTGTATGCGGTCAAAATGCTCTATCCTGATCAGCAAAGATGGAATGAGAATGTACTACCGAAATTGGAAGGTCTTATCACCAAGTATCGGGAGGCAATCCACCTCCACCATATCGGCTTTACAGACAATTGGCAAAAAGTACTAAGGAAATAGAGGAGAAATTAATGACTAAAATCGAAGAGATGCTAGCAGACCTCTGCCCCAATGGTGTGGAATGGAGAGAGTTGGGGGATAAAGATATTGCCAAACTCTCACGTGGAAAAGTGATGTCTAAGCAATTCTTAGAAGAGAATAAGGGTGATTATCCCGTTTACTCTTCTCAAACTGCAAATGATGGGGAAATCGGAAAAATTTCAACCTTTGATTTTGATGGTGAATACATAACTTGGACAACTGATGGAGCAAATGCTGGAACGGTGTTTTATCGACAAGGGAAGTTTAGTATTACAAATGTCTGTGGCTTAGTAGATATCCAAACAGATAAATTACTTACTAAATTTATTTATTACTATCTAACTATCTCAGCAAAAAAACACGTTTCATCCGGCATGGGAAATCCTAAGTTGATGTCGAATGTAATGGCTAAAATCAAAATCCCCATCCCACCCCTAGAAATTCAAGAAGAAATCGTCAAAATGCTTGACAAATTTACGGAATATGTTACAGAATTGACCACAGAATTGACCACAGAATTGACCCTACGCCAGAAGCAATATACTTTTTACAGAGATAAACTCCTGAGCTTCGATGAAGATGGTTCGGGGGAGGATAATAAAGTTTATCAAGTTGAGTGGAAGACGCTGGGGGAGGTGGCGCTTCCGACAGAGAATATTTCTTGGAAAAATCAAGGGGAACAACACTTTTCTTATATAGATCTCTCATCTGTTGATAGGAATAGTAAGAAAATTACAGAAACTACAAAAATTACTAAGTATACTGCACCTAGTCGAGCTCAAAGGATTGTGAAAGAAAATGATATTATTTTTGGAACAACTCGGCCAACACTGAGGAGATATGCAAAAATACCTCTTGAATTCGATAATCAAATTTGTAGTACAGGATTTTATGTATTTAGGGCTTCTGATGAGGTATTACCCAAATATATATATCATATTTTCGCATCTAATGACTTTAATAACTTTGTTGAAGAAAATCAAAGTGGAGCTAGTTATCCAGCAATTTCAAATAGTTTGGTTGAACAATATAAACTGCCAGTTCCAAGTAAGAAAATCCAATCACGCATCGTTCAAGTCCTAGATAATTTTGATACGGTTTGTAATGACCTCAATATTGGTCTACCTAAAGAGATTGAACTTCGTCAAAAACAGTATGAATTTTTTAGAGATAAACTCTTGACTTTCGCCGCTCAAGGCGTGTATACTGGCAGCACAGCACAGCACAGCACAGCACAGCACAGCACAGCACAGCACAGCACAGCACAGCACAGCACAGCACAGCACAGCACAGCACAGCACAGCACAGCACAGCACAGCACAGCACAGCACAGCACAGCACAGACTTGATTAAGCTTTTAAATTGGGTATTTGGGCCAATTAGAGTCCGATTAGGCTCAATAGTTGAGTTGAAGCGAGGAAAGCGAGTAGTTCGAGGTCAGTTGGCAACAGATGATTTATATCCTGTATATCAAAATAGCATGGTTCCCTTAGGGTTTTATAATAAAGCTAATAGACAAAAGGGAACTACTTTTGTTATATGCGCAGGTGCTGCAGGAGAAATTGGTTATAGTGATATGGACTTTTGGGCTGCTGATGATGTTTTTACTTTAGAAAATTCTGATAATATGGTTCCAAAATTTATATATTACACATTGTTAAATAAACAGGATAGGATAAAGTCGCAAGTAAGAAGAGCAAGTATTCCTCGCTTGTCTAGGACGGTCTTAGAAAATCTTGTTTTCACGTTGCCATCCATAGAGAAACAAAAATACCTTGTTTCAGTCTTGGATAATTTCGATAAACTAACATCGGACTTATCACAAGGTCTACCAAAAGAAATCGGGCTGCGGCAGAAACAATATGAATATTTTCGGGATAAACTCTTAACGTTTTAGAAAGATTTAGCGAAATGAAACTTAACGACATTGCAAAACGTCTCTATGCTAATAATAAAAGGGCTAAGATTATTTATGGTTTTAATGGGACAGGAAAAACGAGACTTTCTCTGACTTTTAAAGATTTAGTGGAGCATACCTCGGATTCCAGTGTGGTCTATTATAACGCTTTTACCGAAGATTTGTTTTACTGGGATAATGATTTTGATGAAGGGCAAAATTATAAACTGATGATTAATCCCCGATCCAGTTTTGTCAAGACAATTATCAAAGATCAAGGGAAAGAGCATGATGTTATCCGTGTTTTTCAAGACTACACGTCATCAGATATTCTTCCTCAGTTTAATAATGAGGTTACGGAAGTCAGCTTTTTACTGCAATCAGAAGAGTCGTCACCTGCCATAAAAATTTCTAAAGGCGAGGAAAGTCAGTTTGTTTGGTCTATTTTCTATAACCTTTTAGACATTATTATCAATGAGTTAAATCTGGAACAAGAGGACCGTAGTACTGCTGAATTTGATAAGGTCAAATGTATTTTTATAGATGATCCGATATCTTCTTTAGATGATGGTAAGGTAATCAATGTTGCTGTCCAGTTAGCTAATCTAATAAAGACCTCTACGTCTGAATTGCAATTTATCATCACCACGCATCATGCCTTGTTTTACAATGCGATCTGCAATGCTTTAAATGATTGGAAGCAGTACGATTTAGCGCAAGGGCAAGAAGTTAGAGCCTCTGTTCGCTACACGTTTACTCGAAAAGATGATGACTATCAATTAAAGAAACAACGAACGGACTCACCCTTTGCCTACCATCATATTCTGGTGTCAGAGTTGCATCGAGCGATTACAGATGGTAATGTGCAAAAATTCCACTTTAACCTCATGCGCAATCTTTTGGAAAAAACAGCAACTTTCTTAGGTTATGCAAACTGGTCAGACTGTATTGCTGAGGAAGAAAAAGCTCTTTATGCTAGGGTTTTAAATATTCATAGTCATAGTAAGAATAATGAATTTGAATACCGAGAACCAAACATACAGGAGTGTGCAGTTTTGGAAAGGGTTTATCAAGGATTTATAGATAAGTATCATCTTAAGGTTTTTGAAAAATAACGGTAAGTAAAAGTAAGGACAAGTAATTATTATGGTAACATATGAACAACAGCGTACGACTTTACCAGTAGCTGAAATGCCTAATGGGATTATCATTGAAGAATTTGTAAAGACAGAACGCTACAATCGAGATGTCTATCAAACGGAAGAAGAAATGGAAGAGCAGCTGCTTAAAGATCTGATTTCTGGCCAGCATTATGAACCCTTTACTGAAAAGACGACAACAGCTCTGTTGTTAAATTTGCGTCAGCAACTACAGCGTTTAAATGATATTACCTTTACTGATGTAGAGTGGCAGCGTTTCTTAGATGAGTACCTAGATAAAGTCAGTGATGGCATGATTGAAAAAACGCGTAAAATTCAAGAAAATCACATTTATGACTTTATTTTTGATGATGGCAGAATTAAGAATATCATGCTGATTGATAAGAAAAACATTCATCGGAATCACTTGCAAGTTGCTAATCAGATCACTCAAAAAGGGAGTTATAAAAACCGTTATGATGTGACAATCTTGGTTAATGGCCTGCCGTTAGTGCAGATTGAATTGAAAAAACGGGGTGTTCCGATGAAAGAAGCGTTTGAACAGATTCATCGTTACAGTAAGGAGTCTTTCAATACGCAGCATTCTTTATTTCAATATATTCAGCTTTTTGTTGTTTCAAATGGAACAAGGACACGTTATTTTGCTAACACAACTGCCCAGAATAAAAACCATTTTGAATTTACCTGTGAATGGGCAGATAAAAGAAATCAAGCGATACATGATTTAGAAGATTTTGCTCAAACTTTTTTAAACAAACAGACTCTTTTGTCGTTGTTGACCAAATATTGTATTTTTGATGCTAATGATACTCTGCTAGTGATGAGGCCTTATCAGATTGCAGCGACTGAAAGTATCTTGCATCAAATCCATATCGCTCATGAAAATAAGCGTTATGGAAGTGTTGACGCTGGGGGCTTTGTTTGGCATACAACGGGGTCTGGTAAAACTTTAACCAGCTTTAAAACGGCCCGTTTAGCGACAGAATTGGATTATATTGATAAGGTATTCTTTGTTGTAGACCGTAAGGATTTGGATTATCAAACCATGAAAGAATATCAAAAATTCCAAAAAGATTCGGTCAATGGCAGTAAAAATACCAAGGAACTAAAAAAAGCGATTGAAAAGGATGATAGCAAGATTGTTGTCACAACTATCCAAAAATTGAATGAATTTCTCAAGAACAATCCGATGCATCCTATTTTAGAAAAACAATGTGTTCTGATATATGATGAGTGTCATCGCTCGCAGTTTGGATCCTCCCAGAAAAAAATACAATCTGGTTTCAAAAATTACTATCAATTTGGTTTTACAGGGACACCTATTTTTAAAGAGAATAGTCTCAACGGACAAATGACGGCTGACGTTTTTGGGCGACAGCTTCATGCTTATATTATTACAGATGCCATCCGTGATCAAAAAGTTTTGAAGTTTAAAGTGGACTATAACTATGTCAAACCTGAGTTAAACCAGTTCAGAGAAGCAGAGCAGACTGTGGGGGAAGAGCGTGATGAAAAACAACTGACAAAAATAGAAAACGAGACCCTACTTCATCCCAGTCGCATTGCTAAAGTATCAGAGTATTTATTGCGTGTTTTTGATGATAAAACACACCGACGAACCCAGTACACTTTTAAGAGGAAGCGGTTAAACGGCTTTAATGCCATGTTTGCCGTTCAGAGTGTCAAAGCGGCTAAAGCTTACTATGAAGAACTTAATCGTCAGCAAGCCGACTTACCTGATGATAGGCGATTAAAAATAGCAACGATTTTTAGTTACACTCCTAATGAAGAGCAGAGCGCTTATGGGACAATTGTTGAAGAAGGCTTTGAACCAACTTACATGGACTTAACGTCCAAGGAGTTTTTAGCAAAGGCTATTGGCGACTATAACCAAATGTTTCGGACTAATTTTTCGACTGAATCGAAAGAGTTTCAAAATTATTATAAGGATTTATCACAGCGTGTCAAAAATAAAGAGGTTGAACTGCTGATTGTCGTTGGGATGTTTTTGACTGGTTTTGATGCACCGACCATGAATACGTTATTTGTGGATAAAAACCTACGCTTCCATGGTTTAATTCAAGCATTTTCTCGGACAAATCGTATTTTAAGTAAAGAAAAACCTTTTGGCAATATTGTATGTTTCCGTGATCTTGAAAAAGCAACAGTAGATGCCATTAAGCGGTTCGGTGATCCGGATGGTAAGGGAAATGAAAATAGCATCCATGTTATTTTGGAAAAAAGTTATCAAGATTATGTGGATGGTTTTGTTGACGAAGAGACTGGGCAATCAAGTAGAGGCTATCGGGAGATTTGTCAAGAGCTTTTGGACAAGTATCCAGATCCAACAGAAATCTATTTAGAATCTGAAAAAAGAGAATTTGTTCAGCTTTTTGGTGATGTTTTAAAAATGGAAAATATTCTGCGTAATTATGATGAATTTGTGGAAGAAGGAAGCATGTTTTCACCAGGATTGATGCAGGATATGCGTAGTGTTTATGTTGATATTAGAGAAGAAGCATACGGTGGGAACAGGGTTGGCACTACTGACTCGGGCATTGATTTTTCAGATATTGAGTTTGAAATTGAATTACTAAAAACAGAAGAAATTAATTTAGATTATATCATTAACTTGATTTCAGAAAAATCAAAAACATCGGTTTCAAAAGATGATTTGAAGTCTGAAATGACTCGTGTTATCCGCTCAAGTATTGATATGCGATCCAAAGAAGAATTGGTTTTATCTTTCATTAATGACCATAATCAGGAAAAATTGCAAGATGAGCAGACGATTTTAGAATCATTCTACACTTATGCACGTCAACAAAAGGAAGTAGCTATTCAAACTCTTGCAGAAAAAGAGAGGCTTAAAGGGGATTATCGCCACTTTATTAAGCAATCTCTTATACGCGGCTATGTACCAAGTGGAGGAACGGAATTAAATGAGTTAATGCCACCTACTTCTCGTCGAAAAGGTGCTAGAGAACGTAAAAAACAGGAAATATACCAACAATTGCAGGAACTTGTTGAAACTTATAAGGGAATATAGTTTTTTAGTCGAGTTTGGGCAGAATGGTATTATATAGTGTAGATACACATGTTTATGTAAAATGCTTACTTACCAAACTAAGTATTATAAAATTATAGGCCAATTTTTGACTAGAAATATCCCAGTTAGATGTATTAAAATTTCTTATAAAGGTGCAAATTAGGTCCAATCTCATTACTGGAATTTGAAAGGATGGTAGTTGCTGATGTCCTATTTTTACGAAAAAGCTACAGGCAGGTTAGTTAAACAACTTGCCTGTTTTCCCTATTATGGGATGGCTAAAGTCTTGAATTTGCTTGAGTATCAGGATAGCCATGAACAGTTTATCATCAGTGAGGAGCATCTACAGGAGTATTTCTTACTGCAAAAATCTAAGATGACAACTGAAGAAAAATTGCAGCTGTATTTCTCACTCTTTAAAGGGCGGAATGATGTTTACGCTAAGTCTTATATCGATGATAAAGGGAAAATTCAGTACTACCCTTCATATCATTATGGCTGGCGTAAACTGCCTCCCGAGAAACGGACATGCGAACCTTTAACTGAGGATATCCTAAAAAGACATTTACGAGGCGACAGCAGTATCGGTATGTTTCCTATCAGTAAATCTGATACTTGTGCTTTTTTAGTAATTGATTTTGATGAGGCTGATTGGCGAGAATCGGTTTTGGTCTTAAGGAAAGTGGCAGAAAAGAAAGGGCTTAATGTTTATGTGGAAATTTCACGTTCTGGAAATGGTGCTCATGCTTGGTTTTTCTTTAAAGAAGAAATTTCGTGCCAGCAAGCCAGAAATTTTGGGAAAAATTTACTAGAATTGGCTATGCAAGAGTCACAATCAGTTAGCTTTGCTTCGCTTGATCGTATGTTTCCAAATCAAGATTTTTTGCCTAAAGGTGGCTTTGGTAATCTTATTGCCCTGCCTTTACAAGGTAAGGCTTATGCAGAAGGGCGAACTGTCTTTGTAGATGAAAGTTTTCAGCCTTATATTGACCAATGGGAACACCTGCAGAGTATTCAGAAAATACCATATAATCAATTAGAGAAAGTGCTATCTGCCACGATTACTAACCAGCAAGATGATAATTGCCTAGAGCTTACATTGTCGAATATTTTAAGTGTTGAAAAAAGTAGGATTTCTGCTAAAACAAGCCATTTTCTCAAGACATTAGCCTCTTTTTCAAATCCTGAATTTTATTTAAAGCAAGCAACTAGACAGCCTACCTATCAAACGCCAGAACGTATTTATCTTTTTGAAGAAACTGATAATGATATTCGTCTTCCCAGAGGTTTATTATCCAAATTAGAAGAATATTTTGAGCAGATTACTATTATTGATAACCGTTACTATCACGATCCGATCAATGTTGTTTTCACGGGTCAATTACGTTTTGAACAAGAGCTTGCTTTAGCTGATATAGTTAGGAAAGAAAATGGACTTTTGTGTGCTGAAACGGGATTTGGGAAAACAATTTTAGGAGCTGCTTTGGTTGCACATCGCAGGAAAAAAACGATAATTTTAGTCCATAATCGTCAGCTTCTTGAGCAATGGTTGGATAAGCTGTCCGCTTTTTTAACTTTTAAAGAGGAAGAAGCTGTCCGCTACACACCATCTGGTCGGAAAAAGAAAATAGGGCATATTGGTCAGTATGCTGGTTCTAAGAAATGGCGAAGCGAACTAGTTGATGTTGTTATGATTCAATCACTTTTTCAGTTGGATAATATTTCTACATTTTTATCAGGCTATGATATGATGATTGTGGGTGAGTGTCACCACGTAACAGCTGTGCAATTTGAAAAGGTTATTTCGCAATTTTCTGGAAAGTACCTATATGGTTTAACAGCAACACCAGAGCGAAAGAATGGACATGAACCTATTATTTTTCAAAGAATAGGTGATATTCTGCATACTGCAGAAATTGACCAAGTTACTTTTGATAAAATACTGGTTTTACGCTTCACACCCTTTGGGAAATTGGATATTGAGAAATCTAACAGTACAAGTTTTTCAAAGCTTAACGAATGGATTGCTAAAGAGACAATTCGTAATCAGATGATTTGCCAAGATATTTGCAATTTGTATGAAAGTAAACGGAAAATCTTGGTTCTTGTTAATCGTATTGAGCATCTTGAAACCCTCAAACAATTATTAATACAGAAAGGGTTATCATCTAATATTTTTCTATTAAGTGGTAAAATTAAGAGAAAAAGTGCTAAAGAGATACGAGAAAAAATGGAGGCTTTAGGAGATGATTCGCCGCTTGTACTTATTTCAACAGGGAAGTATATTGGGGAAGGATTTGATTTACCTAAACTAGACACACTTATTTTAGCTGCCCCTTTGTCTTGGAAAAATAATCTTATCCAATATGCTGGACGGATTCATCGTCCTTATCAAGGAAAAAATGAAGTAGAGATTATAGATTATATTGACATTCATGTTCCTTACCTTGAAAAAATGTATCAGAAGAGGCAAGTGGCCTATCGTAAAATGTCTTATCAGTTAAAAGAAAAAGATCAGAAGCAGACTTTATTTGGTAGTAAAACATATGAAAGCACCTTTATAGAGGATATACAGAAATCTTACTCAACTATCTTTATTCGGACAGCTTCAATAACAACTGATAGAATCTGCTATTTATTAAGTCTATTAGGAGATAAGCAAATTGAACTTCAAATTCCTATAAAGCATAAATTAAGTTCATGGCTAAATGGGCTAGAAAAAGACAATTTAAAGGTAACTTTATTGACTGAGAAAATATCCACAAACGCTATCATTATTGATGCAAGTATTGTTTGGTATGGTAATCTTTCACCATTAGGGTATCAATTTGATGAAACAATGAGTTTATTGAGATTAGAAAGTACAGATATTGCAAAAGAACTTCTGGATAAGTATAATTCAATATGATATGCTGATTTCACATTATATAGCTCTATTCTATTTTTACACATAGAATGACAATATCATTTTAAATATAAAAGTGAAGTTTTTGATAAGAAGGGAAGTAGAGCAATTGAACAAAAAATTAGAAGATATGAGTTTGGATGAGCTTTGGCAGCTTTTTCCTATATTTTTAGTAGCGCCTAATGCAGATTGGGAAAGTTGGTATGAGGAGGAGAAAGAAGCTGTTTTATCTTTGATGCCGAGTGATTTTTTTGTTAGAATAAACCATATTGGCAGTACATCTGTCCCTAATATTTGGGCTAAAAATATTGTGGATATACTGCTGGAAGTGAAAGATTGCAGTGCTATGGAGCAGGTTAAAGAACTGCTGCTGGAACATGGCTGGCGCTGCATGAATGAAACCAAAAAGAGGGCTTATTTTAACAAGGGCTATACAGATGCCGGTTTTGCTGATCGTGTTTTTCATTTGCATTTACGCTTATATGGTGACTGTGATGAGTTATATTTTTGCGATTATTTGCGCAGACACCCGGAGATTGCTAAGGATTATGAGCGTTTGAAACTGTCGCTTTGGAAAAAGTTTGAGCATAATCGTGATGGCTATACAGAAGCCAAAACAGACTTTATTAAGAAATACACGAAGTTAGGAAAAAGTGAGTTTACAGGAACAGACAGGTATCCTAAAAGCTGAGGTCCGGTTTCCTTTGTTTTTCGCGGCTTTGTCCTTAAGGAGGTGATTGTTATGTCACTTATTTTACGTCCTATGGCCCCGGAAGAATATCCGCTTTTGGAAGAATTCCTCTATCAGGCAATTTTTGTACCTGAGGGTTACCCAGCTCCTGACAGACAGATTGTTCAGCTGCCGGAACTGCAGCTATATATCAAAGATTTTGGCCGAGACTTGCATGACAAGGCCATGGTGGCGGAAGTAAACGGTCAGATTGCGGGAGCAGTTTGGGTTCGGATTATGCCTGATTATGGTCATATCGATGATGAGACACCGTCACTTTCTGTTTCACTGTTTCCTTCTTACCGCAGGCGAGGTATTGGCCGAGCTTTACTGACTGCTTTTCTTGTCTGGCTTAAAATGGAGGGCTGTCAAAGGGTCTCTTTGTCTGTGCAAAAAGCTAATCCTGCCTTTTACCTATATCAGCAGCTTGGTTTTCAGATTTTTCGGCAAAATAAGGAAGACTGTATTATGATTTGCGATTTATCCAAACTGTAAAACCGCTGCCGTGATGCAGAGCTATTTGTCAGCCTCTTTTGTCCAATGACCGGGGCCTAAATGTTCTATAAAAAATGCTCTGCAATACTACGATATGAGTGCGGCTGCACTATGGGGACAGCCCCAAAGCTGCTAATGGCTCGGCGGCCGGCTTCAATGTTTTGACTTTGCCTTAAAACGCCCTTTGTATTTTGATGGGAGATGATGTTATGACTTCAGCTTTGTTGGCCTTTCTTGCGATTGTACTTTTTATGGTCCATGAATTTGAAGAGATTGTGAGAGTTCGCCCTTGGATTGACAAAAAAGGCAGTGACCCTGAATTGGCGTCAGAAATGTTTATTTCAGGAAGGGCCTCCTATCCGTCGGCAGAGACGATGGCTGCTTTAATCATGGAAGAGTTTATTCTGGCTGGTTTAGTTCTTTTTGCAGGCATTATTTTTCGTCTGCCGGAATTAGTCTTAGCGATTACATTGGGACATACGCTGCATTTGTTTGCTCATATCGGTCAGGTCCTTTCTTTTCGTATTTGGGTGCCGGGCAGCATCACATCTGTTTTAACCATGCCTGTGCTTTTACTGAGTATTGCTGTCTTTATCCTTTCTCAGTCTCTTAACTGGCTTCTTTTGTTTATTTTAGTTCCGCTGATTTTTGTTGCTTTACTGCTTAATCTAAACTTTCTTCACGGACAGTCCGAAAAGGTTGAACAGCTTTTGCATGGTTAGTCATGCAGACTGTTTGTACTTTACTGCGAAAATGAGTTCTGCCTGCTGTTTTGATGAAATATTGTCAAAACAACATTAGCTTCCTTTTCTTTATACAAAAAGCTCTGTAAATTCTGCTGAGGGATTTACAGAGCTTTTTTATCTTAAGAAATTTTAAGGAAGTAAAATCATTCTGAGGCTTTGCTGGATAGAAGAGGTCTGTAAGCGAAAAAATGTTTTTTCCAAATATGTGTAAACACCGTCAGCAAGCTTTATTTTGATCGGATAAGAGCTGAACGCAGCAGCATCAAGCCTGTATAGAGGGCGATAAAAACGACTAGAATTTTAAGCTTATCAATATCTAGGCTGGTCAGGAAAAATGCTGCGATTAAAACACCAAAGACTCCGCCGATAATGATACCTAATACCCCGGGCCAGTGTACTCGGTCTGATTCGATAAACTGTTTGGAGCCGGCAACCATAATCATGGCTGCATTTAACATCATAACCGGAAGTGCAATAGCCGGACTGATTCCCATCAGCGAGAAAAAAATAAGTTCCGGCGCATAATTGCCCAGTCCCATAGTCATCAGCATTCCGATGATGAAGTCAAAAATGATACCGATAAGCAGTCTGATTCCCGACAGACCGCGAATATCGTTAGCAATATCTGCACCAGGATTTGTCAGCATACGGTAGACCATAAAAAAAGCCGCAATAATCAGCAGAACTCCTAAAACCATCTGGACTTTCTGAGTGTTCCAATTTTTGGTCAGCCGTGCTCCAACAAAAGCTCCGGAGAAGGCTGCGGCCGCCATGCAGGCTAGGGTAGTCAGATCCACCTCCACAATAGTAATAAAACACAGGGCCTCTACTAAAACCGGAATAACATGAGCCGTTGTCATAGTAGCGGGAATTTGACGGTCATCCTTAACTAACTGCGTGGCCTTAAAAAGCGTCGTTGTTGTCGCAAAAGTTCCGATTCCCAGTGTATCTAATAAATCAGTCACTATGCCGATTCCAAAACCCGTAAAGAATTTATCTCTTAAATCAATCTGCCGTCTGCGGGCATTTCTCACTATTAAAAAAATGACCCAGGCAATTAAGCTGACCAGCATCAGCTGAATTATATGAAGTATAAGTGAATTAGTCATAGCCCTATTATAGTCAATTAAGACGATTAAGTAAATATCGTTTTTTATTGATTTTCTTAAATGTTCAGAGGCTGCGCCTCCGCCGGCAGTTGATTCAAAAAATATGTCTGTTCTTTTATAATGCAGCTGGTAAGGCTCATTTTATTTTTGCTATAATAGAGTCAAAAAGGAAGTTTGGGTTATGTCTTTGGAGTCTGAATTTTTCAAGAAAAAACGGGTCCTTATAAAAGAACTTCTGCCTTTTGGCTTTAAAAAAGAAGGTGACCTTTATAATTACCGAGAATTATTTATGGATGGGAATTTTGAAGCTCAGCTGTCTATTGGGGCTGACGGCCGGGTCAGCGGCCGCGTGATTGATACTGAGATAAATGATGATTATTTGGCCCTGCGTACTCAGCGGCAGGCAGGTTCTTTTGCCGGTCAGGTCCGGGCAGCCTATGCTGCCATTTTAGAAAAAATAGCCATCAGCTGTTTTGAAGACCGGCCTTTTGTAACTGAACAAGCTGACCGTTTGCTTCACTATATTGAAAAGACCTACGGTGATCAATACGATCATCCCTTTGCCAAATACCCTGATTTTGCAGCCTACCGCAATCCCATAAACCGAAAATGGTACGGTCTGATTATGACTGTCAGCCGCAGTAAGCTGGATTCGGGCGAAGAAAAGAGGAAGCAGGAAGAGACGGAGGATGAGGTTGAAATTATCAATCTAAAAGTAAAAAACGATGATTTAGCCCATTTGCTTACCTGTCCCGGGATTTATCCATCTTACCATATGAATAAAAAGTCTTGGGTCTCAGTCATTTTGGATGAAGATGTTTCCGATGAGCTGCTTTTTTCTTTAGTTGATAAAAGCAGAAAGCTAACGGAGAAGGGCAGTTTAGGCAGTGCCGATGGTCCTGATTTTTGGCTGATTCCAGCTAATCCCAAATATTATGACGTTGATGCTGAGCTTGCAGCTCATAAAATGATTCATTGGACACAAAAAGCGTCGATAAAAACAGATGACTATGTGGGTATTTACATCACAGCGCCTGTGCGTTCTCTTCGCTATCTCTGCCGAGTTTTAGAGGCTGATATCCCTAATGAAGCCTATCCTGACCGTTCTGAAACAAAGAGACTCATGCGAATTGAGCTGCTGACCCAGTTTCCGGACAGCCGGTTCTCCAGCTCTGTTTTAAAAGAATACGGTGTTACTAATATCCGCGGGGCACGGCGGATGACCAAAGAACTGGCTGCTGAGGTAAAAAAGGCTCTTAAGAACTAGAAGTATACTGCGGGTCTATAATTCTGATTGCAGGCTGGCTTAAGGTGAGAAGACAGGGTGTGAGCCTGTCTTAATCGCCTGTTAAGACTGATATTTTTTTTGAAAAACGGCGAAATAGGCTAAAAGACTTTTCTTTTGCCCGTCAGAAGTGTATAATAAGCCTATCTTTGTTTTTTCTAAAAAGCAAAAAGACGATTAGACCGTCGTTTTTATTAATTTGATTGATACCAATTAGTTACAGTAAAGAGAGAACACGGGCTAAGCTCTTTGCAAAAAAGACATAGTAAGTTTAGAATTGATTTCAAGTCAGCTAGCCGTAGCCGTCTGAAAGCTTTGTCGTCCTAGCGGCCGACCGCAGCTTTCTAGTCGTCTTGGCAGAGGTGCGTCTGCGAAATCAGAGATTTCGGACTTACCGTCATTTTCATACGGATTTTTAAACGGCCTTTGTATCTTGGTGGAATTGAACACGGCCTAAAATCCTAGTGAAAAAGATGGCTGTCATCGTGATGCCAGCATCACTTGCCATCCCCTATTTTCCTACGGATTTTTAAACGGCCTTTGTATCTTGGTGGAGGAGTGTATGAAGAAGAGTTTTATTCATCAGCAGGAAGAAATTTCTTTTGTAAAAAATACGTTTACACAATATTTGATTGATAAACTTGATGTTGTCGAAGTGCAGGGCCCTATTTTGAGCCGGGTTGGCGATGGGATGCAGGATAATTTGTCTGGTGTCGAAAATCCTGTTTCTGTCCATGTTTTGAAGATTCCCGATGCGACTTTTGAGGTGGTCCATTCACTGGCTAAATGGAAGCGTCATACTTTGGCGCGTTTTGGTTTTAATGAGGGGGAAGGGCTTGTTGTTAATATGAAGGCACTCCGCCCTGATGAGGAATCGCTGGATCCTATTCACTCTGTTTATGTGGATCAGTGGGATTGGGAAAAAGTGATTCCTGACGGCCGCAGAAATTTGGCTTATTTGAAAGAAACAGTTGAAACGATTTATAAGGTCATTCGCCTGACGGAATTAGCTGTTGAGGCGCGTTATGACATTGATTCCGTGCTGCCTAAAAAAATCACTTTTATTCACTCTGAAGAATTGGTTGAGCGCTATCCTGATTTGACACCTAAAGAGCGTGAAAATGAAATTACCAAAGAATATGGCGCGGTCTTTTTGATCGGTATCGGCGGTATCTTGGCCGATGGACAGCCCCATGACGGTCGTGCACCGGATTACGATGACTGGACCAGTGAGACGGAACATGGGTATAAGGGGCTAAATGGTGATATTTTAGTTTGGAATGAAGCGCTGGGATCGGCTTTTGAACTCTCGTCAATGGGAATTCGTGTTGACGAAGATGCCCTTAAACGTCAGGTCGTTATTACAGGTGATGAAGATCGTCTTGAACTGGATTGGCATAAAACACTTTTACGTGGCTTCTTCCCTTTGACGATAGGCGGGGGTATCGGCCAATCACGGATGGCTATGTTTTTACTGCGCAAAAAGCATATTGGCGAAGTGCAGACTTCTGTTTGGCCGCAGGAAGTCCGGGATACCTATGACAATATTTTATAATTGTTTTGGCTGAATTTGGCAGTCTTATAAATTAATCAGAGGCAGGGACAAAAGTCCTGCCTCCTTTCATTTTCCAGACATATGAGTTTTGGTTGGAAGTTCTTATCTCTTGTTAAACAAAGGATAAGACCTCCCTAATCAACTGTCCCACCCTCTTTTTCTTATATTTACCAAAAACAATTGTTTTTTGGTATAATAATAGCGTTATGAGAATTGTTGCTGGTGAGTTTGGCGGGCGTCCCTTAAAAACGCTTGAGGGGAAAACAACACGTCCCACTTCTGATAAGGTACGTGGGGCCGTTTTTAATATGATTGGCCCTTATTTTACAGGCGGCCGTGCCTTGGATCTTTTTGCCGGATCCGGCGGACTCGCTATTGAAGCAGTTTCCCGCGGGATAGCAGAAGCTGTTTTGGTAGAGAAAGACCGCAAGGCGCAGGCTGTTATAAATGCCAATATTAAGATGACTCAGAAAGCCAAACAGTTTCGGTTAATAAAAAAGACAGCCGCCCAGGCTGTTAAAGAACTTACTGGCTGTTTTGATCTGGTTTTTCTTGATCCGCCTTATGCCAAAGAAGAGATTGTGCAAAATATCACTGTTTTGGAGGCAGAGGGACGTTTGGCAGAAGGTGCTGTGCTCGTCTGTGAGACTGAAAAGACAGTGGCATTGCCTGAAACCATTGGAACAATTAGAATGTGGAAGCAAAAAAAATACGGAATCAGTAAGGTAACAGTATATGTCAAATAAAATAGGACTTTTTACCGGCTCCTTTGACCCTGTAACAAACGGGCATATGGCAATTATTAAAAGCGCAGGCCGGCTTTTCGATCAGCTTTATGTCGGTCTGTTCTACAATAAAAATAAGGAAGGTTTTTTTACAGCAGCTAAGCGCAGAGCCATGCTAGAAGAGGCTGTGGCTGGTCTCAGCAATGTCAAAGTGCTTGCAGCTCATGATTCTCTGGCAGTTGATATTGCCGGACAGATTGGTGTTACGCATCTGGTGCGGGGCTTAAGAAACGGCAGAGATTTGGAATATGAAAGCGAACTGGCCTTTTTTAACAGCCACTTGGCAGAGACTATTGACACTGTTTTTTTTCTGCCGCCTGCTGACCTGGCCCATATCAGTTCCAGCCGTATTCGTGAATTGATTCATTTTCATTCGGATGTATCGGATTTTGTTCCGGAAAGTGTTGTAAAAGAAGTGGAGAAACTAGGTGAAGATTTTACAAGTCTTTAGTTCAAATCTAAAAGCACTGAAACAGTGGGTCAGGCAGTTTAAATGGTGGCTGATCGGTGCTCTGGCAGCCTTTTTGCTGCTTTTTAGTCTTTTTGTGCCGCTTCCCTATTATTTAGAGATGCCGGGCGGTGCTTATGATATTCGTTCGGTTTTGACGGTTGATGACCGTAAAGATGATCAGGCGGGTTCCTATAATTTTGTGGCTGTCAGTATGAGTCAGGCCACTCTGGCCCAGCTGATTTACGGCTGGCTGACCCCCTTCACTGAAATTACCAGTATGCAGGAGACGACTGGGGGCTACAGCAATGATGATTATATCAGAATGAATCAGTTTTACATGGAAACCTCACAGAATAATGCTGTTTACCAGGCTCTAAGTTTGGCTGGTGAAGAAGTCAGTCTTGACTATATGGGGGTCTATGTCCTTAATGTCAATGAAAATTCCAGTTTTAAGGGGATTCTTCAGCTGGCTGATACAGTCACAGGCGTTAACAGCCGGACTTTTAGCAGTTCTGCCGACCTTATTGACTATGTCAGCGGTTTGGAATTGGGGGAACAGGTAACCGTTCAGTATACATCTGATGGCAAAGCTAAAGAGGCAGAAGGAAAAATCATCAGGCTGGAAAATGGGAAAAATGGTATCGGCATTGGTCTGGTCGATCATACAGAGGTTAATTCGGATAAGGATATTGTTTTTTCAACGGATGGTGTTGGAGGTCCCAGTGCTGGTTTAATGTTTACCTTAGATATTTATGACCAGCTGACTGAGGAGGATCTGCGGCAGGGACGTGTAATTGCCGGAACTGGAACCATTGAACAGGATGGCTCAGTCGGTGATATCGGCGGTGCTGCTTTGAAGGTTGTTGCAGCGGATAAGGCTGGAGCAGAAATCTTCTTTGTTCCTAATAACCCTGTAGATGAAGCTGCTTTAAAAGCCGACCCAGATGCTAAAACGAATTATGAAGAAGCTGCAGCAGCCGCTAAAGAGCTGGGCAGCAAGATGAAGATTGTTCCTGTGACCAATGTTCAGGAAGCTATCGATTATTTAAGAAAGCAGGATTAAACTAAAAAGGATGTCAGAAATCTTTCAATAGCTGACAGCCTTTTTTATCTGTTCCTTAAGTTTTTATTAAGCCTCACTGGTTAGATTAATGTTAAAAATAAATAAAGAGTAAAATCCAAATTGCTCTTTAGGAGGCAAGATGTCAAAACTGCAAAAACGGTTTATTATAGGATTTAACTTTGCTCTGCTGGCTGTTTTTTTAGATATCAGCATGCTGATTTTTTTAAGAACAGTGGACAGTCAGGGGGTTTTTCAGACCAGTGAACGCAAATGGCTGACTTTCTTCATGTGGCTTTTGTGCTATGCTTTTATTTGGATGTGTCAGGGGCTGATTTATCTGGGATTTCTGTATTTTAAGAATTTAAAAAATGGCAAGGAAATCAACTGACCCTAGGCAGACTGCAGGCCTGCTAAACAGCACCTTTTTCTATCTGTAAAACTGATTTCTTAACATTCGCTTCTGTCAGCGGAAGTGTTATAATAAAATTATGATAGAAAAGCTTAAAATTTTGCATATCAATGATTTGCATTCGCATTTTGAAGCCTTTCCCAAAATTAAGCGCTTTTTTGCTGAGAAATCTGACACTGGCAGCCAAGTGATTAAGCTTGATATTGGTGATAATGTTGACAGGAGCCATCCAATGACTGAGGTCAGTTCCGGCCAAAGCAATGTTGACTTGATGAATGAACTGGGCATTGATTTTGCAACAATCGGCAACAATGAAGGCATCGGTCTGGCTAAGGCTGAGTTGAACGAATTATATGATCAAGCGGCTTTTAAAGTTGTTTTGGGCAATTTGACAGATACAGAAGGCAGACGGCCTGCTTGGGCCGGTCCTTATGAGATTGTCACAACTGAGGCAGGGACTAAGATTGCTTTTTTGGCCTATACTTTTCCTTATTATTGGACTTATGCGCCTAATGGCTGGGAGGTGGCCGATCCGCTTGTCTGTCTTCAGAGAGACTTGGCACGGCCTGAAGTGGAATCTGCTGATTTTCGCATTTTACTGAGTCATTTAGGGATCCGTTTGGATGAAAAGATTGCCCGGTCGTCAGCGAAGATTGATTTGATTATTGGGGCACATACACACCATGTTTTTGAAGAAGGTGTCAGTTTAAATGGGACTTATCTGGCCGCTGCCGGCAGATATGGCGAATATGTCGGGGAAATTGATCTGACTTTTGCCAATCACAGGCTTTCTGATATAACTATTCTAGCGCATGAAACCCGCCACCTGCCAAGTTTAGTGGCAGACAAAAAATGGCTGGAGAACTATACTGAAACAGGGCGGGCTCATCTGCGACAGCAGAAACTGGCTGTTTTTGAGCATGATTTGAGTCTGTCTGAATCTGCTGATTTATTGATGGAGGCGATGAGAGCTTATGCCAAAAGTGATCTAGCCATTGTCAATACAGGTTTAATAGTTGAACCTTTTCCCCGTAATTTTACCAAGGATTCTCTGCATCATTCGCTTCCCCATCAGATGCGCCTGCTTAAATTTTATCTGACTGTACAGGAGCTGACAGTTATTTGCCGAGAAATGTTTGCCAAAGAGGACTTGCTGGCCGGTCAGGAAATTCGCGGGATGGGTTTTCGCGGCAAGCGGTTCGGCCATTTTATGACAAAAGGCTTTACTTACAAAAACGGGAAAATAGTGTATAATAAAGAGGCTGAAAAAAAAGATGGCCGGCTGACATTAGTTTTAGCAGACCAGTATTATTTCGCCACTTATTTTGAAAAATTAAAAGAACAAAGAGCAGAATTTCTTTTTCCTGATTTATTGCGTGAAGTGCTTGCACGTTACCTCATCAATAATAAAAACAGCAGGACTAAAAAAGAAGCCGGACTGTAAACGCAAAAACTGTTTTGACAGTCTTTGCGCTGATCCTGATAGCATAATGCCCTAAGAGGCTCCACAGAAAAAACTGTCAAGAGCTGTTCATTCTAGTCAGCCGTAGCCGTCTGAAGGCTTTGTCGTCTTAGGAGCCGCCCGCACCCTTCTAGTCGTCCTGGCAGAGGTGCGCCTACGAAATCAAAGATTTCTGGCTTACCGTCATTTTCATACGGATTTTTAAACGGGCTTTGTATCTTTTGGAAGGTAGTGTATGAGAAGAGAATTTTCTCCTGAAATGTATAACTATAATAAGTTTCCGGGACCGCAGTTTGTGGTGGCTGCTGATCGTGTTAAAAGCGGCTCTATCGAATTTCTACTCTTGGAAAATGAAAAAGAAGCTTTTGACCCTAAAGTATTCAGCCAGCGCTTTTCAGAAATTCTGCTTAAGTATGATTATATTGTTGGAGACTGGGGAAATGAACAGCTGCGTTTGAAAGGATTTTATAATGACAGCAGGCAGCTGAAAAAGAGCAGTACCATCTCCCGCTTGCCTGAATATATTAAAGAGTACTGTAACTTTGGCTGTGCTTACTTTATTCTTGAAAATCCCGAGCCAAAAGCAATAGTAGGGGAGCGGTCAGAGAAGAGGGAGCAAAGAGCAGCCGTAGGCTATGGCTATAGCGCTGATTCTGAAATATATGCGCCTTCCCCCAAGGCTAAAAGAAAGTCGGCTGCAAAGGGGACCTTTGATCAAAAGCACAGACGCGGCCGCAGACCGTCCAAACAGTTAAAAAAGGATCGGAAAATGCGGAAAGAGACGGTTAACCAGCATTTTGTTATCAGGAAAAAGGAAGGTTAGACTATGAAAGCATCAATTTACGGCTTAACACGAGCTCAACTGTCAGAATGGGTCAGCAAGCAGGGGGAGAAACCCTTCCGTGCCGAACAAATTTGGGACTGGCTTTATCGAAAACGTGTCCAATCTTTTGATGCTATGACCAATCTGCCGCAGCATTTTACCAATCTTCTGGCAGAACAGTTTTGTATTAATCCTTTGCAGCAGCGAATAGTCCAAGAGTCTGCTGACGGCACGGTCAAATATCTTTTTGAACTACCTGATGGTATGCTGATTGAAACGGTCATGATGCGTCAGCATTATGGTTTATCTGTCTGTGTCACGACACAGGTTGGCTGCAATATTGGCTGTACGTTTTGCGCCAGCGGTCTTATTAAAAAACAGCGTGATCTTACCAGCGGGGAGATTGCAGCGCAAGTCATGCTGGTTCAAAAATATTTTGATGAGAAAGGACAGAATGAAAGAGTCAGTCATGTTGTAGTAATGGGGATAGGTGAACCTTTTGACAATTATGACAATGTTCTTAATTTTTTGCGCGTTATCAATGATGACCGCGGTTTGGCAATAGGAGCCCGTCATATTACTGTTTCCACTTCAGGTCTGGCTCATAAAATTCGTGATTTTGCTAATGAAGGTGTTCAGGTTAACTTAGCTGTTTCTCTTCACGCTCCTAATAATGAACTGCGCTCCAGCATTATGCGAATCAACCGTTCCTTCCCTCTCGAAAAACTATTCGAAGCCATTGCCTACTATATCGATACCACTAACCGGCGAGTGACTTTTGAATACATTATGCTCAACCGTGTTAATGATTGGCCGGAAAATGCTCAGGAATTAGCTGATTTGACAAAGAAAATCCGAAAACTGTCTTATGTCAATCTGATTCCTTATAATGCTGTATCTGAACACGATCAGTACAGCAGAAGCCCTAAGGAACGTGTGGACGCATTTTATGATGTGCTTAAGAAAAACGGGGTTAACTGTGTTGTACGGCAGGAGCATGGTGCAGATATCGATGCGGCCTGCGGTCAGCTGCGCTCCAATACCATGAAGCGTGATCAAGCCCAGCTGACAAGAAAAGCATGAGTTATGAAATCTTTTTTTACCCAAAAAGCAGAACTTACTTCCTTGGGCAAGAAGGTGTGCTGGTGTTTTTCGCTCTTATACCTGATTTTTCTTATGCTTATCTGCTTTGCTCCGCAGCATGGCATAACAGGGATAGAGACACCGGGGATTCGGCATTTTGGCCGTTTAGTCTTTTTACTGCATCCCTTTAATTCCTTAATCCATTTTCATCAGCTGGCTGATTGGCAGGCTGTTATTTGGGTTTTGGGGCAGAACATTGTCAATATCTTTTTGCTTTTTCCCTTAATGTTTGCCGGTTTATTTCTGTTTCCCCGTTTGAGAAGACGCAAGCTTATCTTACTGCTGAGTTTTGCAGTCAGCCTAGCGATTGAATGCCTGCAGCTCCTTGCAGATTTGCTCTATGATGCCAATCGTGTTTTTGAACTGGATGATTTATGGACAAATACATTGGGCGGCTTACTGGCTTGGCAGGCTTACCGGTTTATATTGAAACGTTTTTTAGATAAAAATAAACAATCTCTTTCATGACATTTTTGCCTGAAAGGGATTTTCACGTAATTTCATACAGTTTTCTATACGGCCTTTGTATCTTGGTAAACTGAACACGCCCTAAGCTCTTTGCAAAAAAGAGACGCAGTCGTAGGAAGCGCAAGCTGACGTACGAATGTGGCTGCTCTTGTGAGTATAAAACTTCCTAGAAACTAGGGTTTCTTCGTCAGTTTTCCTATTTTTGCTGTGAGCTTTAAACGGGCTTTGTATCTTGTGAATTGAACACGGCCTAAGAGCTGTGCATTTTGTTGGAAGGGTATTATATGTCCATTATTAAAAATTTGTGGTGGTTTTTTAAATTGGAAAAGCGGCGCTACTTACTGGGGATTTCTGCCTTGAGTTTTGTCGCAGTCCTCAATCTTATTCCTCCGAGAATATTGGGGGATGTTATTGACGCTATTACGCAAAGAGACTTAACACGGGCAGAGCTGCTTTGGAATCTCTTGTGGCTGATTTTGGTGGCTCTGGCTATGTATTGGCTGCGTTATATTTGGCGCATGTACATTATAGGGACCTCTTACCGTCTGGGGCAGATTATTCGTTATCAGCTGTTTGAGCATTTTACCAAAATGTCCCCGTCTTTTTATCAAAAATATCGCACCGGAGACCTTATGGCTCATGCTACCAACGATATTAATTCGCTGACACGGTTGGCCGGAGGCGGCGTTATGTCAGCTGTAGATGCTTCTATCACTGCCTTAGTTACCTTGATTACTATGTTTTTTACCATCTCGTGGCAGATGACTTTGATTGCTGTGCTGCCGCTGCCTTTAATGGCTTTGGCTACCAGCCGTTTGGGACGTAAGACACACGAAAGTTTTAAACAGTCGCAGGCTGCCTTTTCTGAACTCAATAATCAAGTACAGGAAAGTGTCTCTGGAATAAAGGTCACCAAATCTTTTGGTTATCAAGAGCAAGAATTGGCAGCTTTTCAGCAGACCAATGAAATAACCTTTAAGAAAAATATGGTCACCATGAAATATGATGTCATGTTTGATCCCTTGGTCTTACTGTTTATCGGCAGTTCTTACGTTTTAACTTTACTTATGGGCTCTGTTTTGGTGTCGGCCAATCAAATTACTGTTGGTAATCTAGTCACTTTTATAACCTATCTGGATATGCTGGTCTGGCCTTTGATGGCTATCGGCTTTCTCTTTAACATGGTTCAGCGTGGCTCTGTGTCTTATGAGCGGATTAATGCTTTGCTGGAACAGGAGTCTGATATTAAAGATCCAATTGAGCCTTTGTCTGGGATTGAAAACGGTCCTTTAACTTACCACATTGACCATTTCCAGTATGAAAATGAGCCAACCTTGTCTGATATTCATTTTACTTTAGAAAAAGGGCAGACCTTGGGCCTGGTCGGGCAAACCGGATCCGGAAAGACAACCCTGATTAAACTGCTCCTGCGAGAATATGATGTCACACAGGGCAGTATCAGTCTCAACGGACACGATATTCGCCAGTACCGTCTGGCCGATTTACGCAGCCTGATTGGCTATGTTCCTCAAGACCAGTTTTTATTTGCTGACTCCATATTGGAAAACGTCCGTTTCGGAAATGCAGACTTAAGTTCTCAGGAAGTCGAAGAGGCGACACAGCTTTCTCAGGTTTACGATGATATAATGGCCATGCCTGAAGGCTTTGAGACAGTTATCGGCGAGAAAGGTGTTTCACTGTCAGGCGGGCAGAAGCAGCGGATTGCTATGAGTCGGGCAATGATTTTAAATCCGGAGATTCTGATTTTAGACGATTCTCTTTCAGCTGTTGATGCCAAGACTGAACATGCTATTATTGAAAATCTTAAACAAACACGTCAGAATAAATCAACGATTATCACAGCTCACCGCCTGTCGGCTGTTGTTCATGCCGATTTGATTCTGGTGATGCAGGACGGCCGTATTATTGAGCGCGGCAGGCACGATGACCTCGTTCAGGCCGGCGGCTGGTACGCGTCCACTTATGCGGCTCAGCAATTAGAAGGAGAGGAGGACTGAAAACTATGAATAACAGTAACCAGTGGCGCGTCTTTAAGCGCTTGATGTCCTACCTCAGACCTTATAAACTGCTGACGGCAGCCGCATTAACATTACTTTTGCTGACAACGGTAGTGCGCAGTTTGATTCCTTTGCTTGCCTCCTATTTTATTGACCACTTTTTGACTGATTTTAACCAAACAGCGGTTATGATGCTGATCGGTTATTATCTCATGTATGTCCTGCAGACCATCATCCAGTATTTGGGTAATTTCTTTTTTGCGCGTGTGTCTTATAGTATTGTTCGTGATATTCGCTATGATGCCTTTGCCAATATGGAAAAATTGGGCATGTCTTACTTTGATCGGACACCGGCTGGGTCAATCGTGTCACGTCTGACCAATGATACCGAAAGTATCAGTGAAATGTTTTCAGGCATCTTATCCAGTTTTATATCTGCTATTTTTATTTTTACAGTTACTCTTTATACAATGCTGATGCTGGATGCTAGACTGACAGGTCTAGTTGCTGTTTTTCTGCCTTTGATTTTTATTTTGGTTAACCTCTACCGTAAAAAATCTGTTAAGGTGATTGAAAAGACACGGAGCCTGCTAAGTGACATCAATACAAAACTGTCTGAAAGTATTGAAGGAATTCAGATTATTCAAGCTTTTAGCCAAGAAGACCGACTTAAAGATGAATTTGAAGCCATAAATGAAGAGCATGTTCTCTATGCCAACCGTTCTATGGCTTTGGACAGTCTCTTTTTACGTCCGGCCATGTCGCTTCTAAAACTTTTGGCCTACGCAGTTTTAATGGCTTATTTTGGCTTTCAAGGGATTGGGGCAGGCATCACAGCTGGACTGATGTATGCTTTTATTCAGTATATCAACCGCTTGTTTGATCCTCTGATTGAAGTGACGCAGAACTTTTCGACCTTGCAGACTTCCATGGTTTCTGCCGGCCGTGTTTTTGATCTTATTGATGAAGCCGGATATGAGCCGCTTCAGGCAGACAGTCAGGCAGAAATTGAAGAAGGCAATATTGAATTTAAAGATGTCAGCTTTTCTTATGACGGAAAAAACCGGACCTTAAATCATATTTCCTTCAAGGTTCAAAAGGGTCAGACCATTGCCTTTGTCGGACCGACAGGTTCCGGGAAGTCCTCTATTATCAATGTCTTCATGCGGTTTTATGAATTTCAGTCCGGACAGGTTCTGCTGGATGGCAGAGACATCCGGGCATATAGCCAAAAAGAACTGCGCAGCAAAATTGGTCTGGTGCTGCAGGATCCCTTCCTTTATCATGGCACCATTAAATCCAACATCAAAATGTATCAGGATATTTCCGATGCCGATGTAGAAGCTGCAGCGGAATTTGTAGATGCAGCGCCTTTTATTCAAAAACTTCCGCAGCAGTACGACACACCGGTCAGTGAACGCGGCTCCAGTTTTTCAACCGGACAGCGTCAGCTTTTGGCTTTTGCCAGAACAGTAGCCAGTCAGCCTAAAGTTTTAATCATGGATGAAGCAACAGCTAATATTGACTCAGAAACTGAGCAGATTGTTCAGCATTCACTCGAAAAGCTGCGCCGAGGACGGACGACCATTGCCATTGCCCATCGTTTATCCACCATTCAGGATGCAGACTGTATTTATGTCCTCGATAAAGGACAGATTATCGAATCAGGAACTCATGAAGAGCTGTTAGCTCAAGGAGGGACCTATCAGAAGATGTATCGGCTGCAGGCCGGCATGATGGATGCAGCAGGCTAAAAATGGCATAGCGTTTTCATTGCCGCCCCTTATCCAGTCCAGTGCTACAATGATTTTGCGTGAATTGACAACCAATGTTGTCAAACATGCCAAACGAGCTCAGAACTGTCATATTAAACTAAAAACACATCAGGACAGAATTGTGATTGAAGTGAGCGATGATGGCTGTGGTTTCAAGCAGTTAACAGGACAGGAACTTCAGTCTATCAAAGAACGTCTGCAGTTAGTAAGTGGTAAAGCTGAGATTGTCTCACGCCACAGTCCGACAGTTATCAGAGTCAGCTTAGCAGAATCAGATTCGAAGCTATAAACCTATACGGCAAAGTGTCTAGTGAATGCTTTATCTAGAGTAGAGTTTTGTTTAGCCTGAACAGCTGTATAAGAATTTTTGACTGAGTTATAGTTAGAGAGGAAACTTATGGAAAAAGAGCAGCAAAAGTTTTATGGGGAAGCAGCGCAAAGCATTGCCCCTTATGGTTTCTTAATGGCCTTTTTTACACTGATTTATTCTTTGTTTTTTGGTAAGGCTTGGGGGTTGATTGGGTGGCTTATATTTGCTTTAGCAGCTGCCTGCAGTGTTTATATTGCTTGCATGAGTTTGAGAAATATAAAGCATGCCAACCGTTTTGAGGTTTATGAAAGTCTGGAAGGCCAGAGGATTAAAAAGCAGATGGGGCTCTTAAGTGCTGTGACTTATACTGGTGTTTGGATATCTGGTTTGATCTTAGCATATTTTGGCCTGAACTCATTTATTTTTCCAACAGTAACACTGATAATCGGTTTGCACTTTATTCCGCAGGCGAAAATTATGAACAGAACTGTTGATTATTTTGTAGCACCTTTCCCGATTCTATCAGCTTTATCAGCAATCTATCTCGCCTTTGTGTCTGATATGCGCTGGTATGTGTTATGGTCTGTGGCTGGTATCGGCGGCGCTTGTGCGACATTGATTTATGGCTTTTATCTATTATCAGTTTACAGAAAAACAGCTGAAAAATTTGGTATTCCCTATAAGCAGAGGGAAGCGTTCAAGGATTGCCTAAAAGAGAGGAGACGCTGAAATGAATTTATTAGTTGCGGAGGATCAGTCTATGCTGCGGGATGCTCTCTGTCAGCTGCTGCTTATGGAAGACGATGTTGACAGTGTTTTTCAGGCGGCGGATGGATTAGAAGCAATCGCTGTTTTGCAGGAAGAAACCGTGGATGCTGCGATTTTGGATATAGAGATGCCCAAAAAGAGCGGTTTAGATGTTTTAGAATGGGCGCGTGCCAATAGTGATACGAAGATTATTATTGTCACAACCTTTAAGCGAATCGGCTATTTTCAGCGGGCTGTCAAGGCTGGAGTTGATGCTTATGTTCTCAAAGACCGTTCGATTTCTCAGCTGATGAAGACTATTCACACTGTCTTAGATGGAGATAAAGAATACTCTCCGGAATTGATTGAAAATATTATATCAGATGATAACCCGCTCAGTGTTCAGGAACAAAAGATTCTGAGGCTGATTGCCAAAGGGAAAACCAGCAGGGAGATTTCTCTGGCGCTCTACCTTTCAGATGGGACGGTACGCAACTACACATCCAATATTTTCAATAAACTGGGGGCAGGCAACCGATTTGAAGCTCTCAAAATTGCTCAGGAAAAAGAGTGGATATAGATAAAAGGTGCCCATTTCTTATACGACTCTGGTTTTTAGTAAATTTTTCTTAAAAAAATTTGATTGGCTTAGATTTCTTTGTCTTATTGGCTTTACATATCCTGCCAAGAGGTATTATAATAAGGACTATGAAGCAAAATGAGACGCATTACAAATTAGAATTGCCCTTGGAAATTGCAGAACAGCTGCAGCTTGATGATAAAGAAGAAGTGAAGGCTGAATGGGATTCCAAGGAATTGTTTATCAAAAAACAGTCTGTAAAACGTCAGCCGCTCCTGCCTAACTGGGTTTTAATCGTCTTTAGTATTCTGGCTGTGCTGATTTTTTTAATCTTAACTGCCCTATTAGGACTAGAACAAGTCCCCTTGAATGGTGAATTTTCTATCTCCAGTTTTTTGCTTGTGGGAGGCGGTTTTTTAGCGACTGGTTTTTTTACGGTTAATTTTATTGCCAATCGCAAAACCTTTCTGGCCGGTCTTAAAAGCCGGATTTTTTGGCGAATGCTGCCAGTTGTTATTCTTGCCTTTTCCACTATTTTATTTGTTGTCCTCTTAGGTTTTTCCTGGCTGCTGGCCCAGCTCTTTAGAGGTGCCTCCTTTGACCAGCTGACCTCTGCTTTCATCTTAGGAATTATGGTCTATACAGTCACTCTTTTATGGTCTCAGCTGGCTGAGCAAATCAGAGCGACTTGGCTGACTACAGTATTTACAATCATCATGATGACAGGTGTTTTATTATCTATGGCTACTAACAGTTCCAGGCATTGGTGGCAGGTTAATCTAAGTTTTCTGGGAACAAAAGCCGCTCAAAACGGTTGGCAGTTTAATATGACTTTGATGCTGTCTGCTCTTGTTTTGGTTGCTTTAGTTGATTACCTTTTTGTTGCTCTCGGCCATCATTACGGCAAAGACTGGAAAATGACAGCACTGCGGCTTTTACTGACGCTTTTAGCGATTGATTTAGGCGCTGTCGGCTATTTTCCTAATGATGGAGACTGGCATTATCTGCATACACGATTTGCCGGTTATTTGATTTATATTGTCATTCTTTTGATTATCAGCGTTCCTTGGCTGGTACCGCAGGTAACGCGCGATTTTACTACCACTTCTTACCTTATTGGTACAGTTTTAGTTGCTTTAGAAGTAGCCTTTCAGCTTATTGGCTATTTATCTTTGACTGCATTTGAAATATCGGCCTTCTTGCTGGCGTTTAACTGGCTCTTGCTGCTGTTTAACCATCTTGAAAAGCTTATTCTGCCGGAACGGCAGGAGCTGTTTCTGAAGCTGACAGCAGAATAAGCAGCTGGAAGAGGACAGATGCCTTTTTATCAAAAAATATCCGCTTTTTGCAAACCTAGCCAATTGTTGAAGGAGAAAGAGTAAAGGCTTTTATTGTTAAAGCCTCAAAAGGGCTATCAGCGCTATCATCAGGCCTATGACATTTAAAGAAAATTAATAAGAAAGGCCAGGACTCTTTGAACAGCTCCCTGTCAAGTGGACAGTCAAATAATAAAAATAGTTAAGCAACCTGATTCCTAAATTCCAAAGGAGTCAGGTTGTTTAGTTTGGCTTGATAGCGTTGAGTATTGTAAAAATGGATATA
>NZ_JBFQEG010000008.1:0-76564 GCF_040930515.1 Streptococcus huangxiaojuni | reverse complement strand
CATTTCATTTGGAAGGTCTCCTTTCAATTGGATTTGGAAGTTTTCTTGACTACTGTAAGGTTCCCCAGAAACACCTTGTACCAACAGCCTCGCATAAGAGAATTCTAGTCACTGGCTCAGCTGCCGCATGTACCCTACTAGGTACAGAAGTGAGTGTCGTGGAAACAGCTAGTGTGTTGGAAGTAGGGACAAGGCTTGGGTAACAGACTTTAAAATGAAGTCTAAGCAACAAGGAGAGAAAGAAACAACCATGAGTCCATTCCATGACTCTATTGTTCTGGAAAACCTTGCAATAGTCAAGCTATAAAATTGTTAACACTTGGGATTGAAAATCCCCATAAACTTATTTTACGAGAGGAGGATATTCATGAAACTATTAAAACAAATTATCCCCTCCGCCTTTATTGGTGTAGGAATCGGTACTCTTATCAACTTTATGTTCGCCCTTGTAACAGGCAGTGATTTTAGCTTTGGACTTCCTGCTTTCGTTGAGCAGTTTCATTCAGAAACGTTTGCTGCAGGTCTGCAGATTATAATCTTTGCACTATTGGGCATCAGCCAAGGATTAGCCAGCAATATATTCACGCTTGCTCACTATAAGCAAAATCTTTTAGCAATAAGCATCCTGCATTACCTGCTTATTGTCTTTCCTCTTCTCACGGCGGCTTGGTATTTGCGATGGTTTTCAGCTTCTTGGCCAGCTTTACTTGCTCTGCTGCTCAGTGTCAGCTTTACTTACCTGCTTATCTACATTTTCAACTATCTGTTAATAAGAAAAGATATCCTTGCCATTAATCAAGAATTACGGGAAAACAATGAGACTTGATTATGGCTAGGCTCATAAAATAACTGTCGTCAGCCCTTTCATTAACAGAAATAGAATTCAAAAAGCCCATAAATTCTGCTCTTGCAGGAATAACTCCTGCCTGCAGATTTATGGGCTTTTACTGATTATAGGCTTACAGAGCTGCTCGAAGTCGAGCTTCTGTATTTTCTACATTGCGAATAGAACGCGGCAAAAAGGCACGGATATCATCTTCTTTATAACCTACCTGAAGCCGTTTATCATCAATCAAAATCGGACTTTTAAGAATCCGCGGATTATTTTGAATCAGGTCAATCACTTCACTGACACTTAAATCTTCAATATTGCAATTAAGAGCCTTAGCATAGCGGTTTTTTGATGAAACGATACTTTCAATCCCGTTTTCTGTTTTGGTCAGTATGGCTAAAATTTCTTCTTTAGTCAGTGGTTCTTTTCCTAAATTCTGTTCTTTATAAGGAAGCTGATGAGCGTTAAGCCAAGTCTTAGCTTTTTTACAGCTCGTACAACTTGAAATCGTATAAATTTTAATCATGTTCATTCTCTCTTTCTATCCCATGATAGATACATTGTAACATAGTTCATTAGACAATACATAGGTCTTTGGACCTATTTTTAAAATGAAACATAAAATTAATATTTGACTTCTGATTCTAAACTGAACTTACAGACAGTAAGCGGTAAGAAAGTTTTACGAGGCAAAAAGCGCCGTTATCAGCCTGAATCCGTTAAGACAAAAACTGACCACTCCCATACCAGTACATGAACCAGATCAAAAGACATTAAGTCTATATTCTGTACTTCTAGTTAATTTTTAGGCTCAGGAAAAAACAGTCCAGTGGACTGTTTTTTTACTCTTCAATTTCAATGGTAGCGTCAAGATCCAAGACCAGATCGTCTTCTGTTGTCTCTGATTCAGGTTGTTTTTCGGTCTTTGTTGATGCTTTTGAGTTTTGATCTTCTTCCAGCATACCATATGCTATCCGAACTTGACGATCCACTTCATCAAAAATTTCAGGATGGTCTGACAGAAATTTTTTCGCATTTTCCGATCCCTGACCTATTTTTTCGTTGTTGTAAGAGTACCAAGCCCCAGCCTTTTGAATGATATCCAGTTCACTGGCAATTTTCAAAAGTTCCCCTGTACGAGAAATTCCTTCGCCGTACATGATTTCCACAAAGGCTTCCTTAAACGGAGGAGCTACTTTATTTTTGACAACCTTAATTTTAGTTTCTTTACCAACATTGGTATCTTTGCTGCTGCCTGTCCCTTTAATCTGTGTGTTACCGCGGACATCTAAACGCACTGATGCATAAAACTTAAGTGCCCGGCCGCCTGGAGTTGTTTCAGGGTTGCCAAACATGATGCCGACTTTTTCACGCAATTGATTAATAAAAATGGCAATCGTCTTTGTTTTATTAATTGAAGCTGAAAGCTTGCGCATCGCCTGACTCATCATACGTGCCTGCAGGCCTACATGGCTGTCGCCGATATCCCCGTCAATTTCAGCCCGCGGAACAAGTGCGGCCACAGAGTCTACTACAACCAAATCAACAGCTCCTGAGTCGATCAGCTGCCCGGCAATTTCAAGTCCTTGTTCACCTGAATCCGGCTGAGATAAAAGCAATTCGTCAATGTTAACACCAAGAGCCTGTGCATAAGCTGGATCCAAGGCATGTTCTGCATCAATAAAAGCAGCGATCCCACCTTCTTTTTGCGCCTGTGCCACAGCATGCAAGGCGACTGTTGTTTTCCCCGAGGACTCAGGACCATAGATTTCAACGATACGTCCCTTAGGGTAACCCCCAACTCCAAGAGCGATATCCAGTGCAAGACTGCCTGAACTCATAACCTGAACTTTTTGCTCGGCACGTTCCCCAAGGCGCATCACTGCTCCTTTACCAAA
The DNA here is from genome assembly GCF_040930515.1 of Streptococcus huangxiaojuni. Classification (NCBI taxonomy): domain Bacteria; kingdom Bacillati; phylum Bacillota; class Bacilli; order Lactobacillales; family Streptococcaceae; genus Streptococcus; species Streptococcus huangxiaojuni. The sequence goes on along the minus strand of NZ_JBFQEG010000008.1, from coordinate 73,834 downwards.
ATCTTTTTCAATATTTTTTAAAGCATTATTCAGGGCCTTTTGCCGTTCATCCCCAAATTTTTTAGTAATTTCTTCTGTCTTTTTTGCTTTTTTAGCCAATTTTCTCTCCTTGTTACTAATAAAAGGTTTAGATAATAGTTAAGGGTCAGTAGATTTTCTGAATCGAAAAGCGCTCTTTTCTGCACCGACTTTTCCGGCCTTAAATCCTTGTCAAAACTTTACTTTACCAACCTTAACTATTATAGCAAATTTCAGTCTTTTAATAAAGTTTGGCGTATCAAATTGAAAGCGTTCAGTACTGTGATATAGCGTATGTCCGAACGGCTTCGCTTCCCCAGCTCCAGCTTAAGCGAATAGACTTTTTCTTTACTCGCAAAACCGATAAAAACAGTGCCTGCGGGCTGGTTTTCCAATTCTTGAGGCCCAGCAACACCAGTCAACCCCAAGCCAAAATCCGAAGCAGTCAGTTTCCGAGCTTGTTCTGCCATTTTTTCAGCAGTAAAGGCGCTGACCACACCATGAGCTTGTAAGTCTGCAAGAGGAATTTTCAGCATTTTCGCTTTTTCTTCCATACTGTAGGTTACAAAACCCCCGCTAAAAACCTGCGAAGCCCCGGAAAATTCTGCTAAACTCGCCTGAAACAGGCCGGCTGTAAGGCTTTCGGCCGCTGTTACGGTCTTTCCTTTCTCCTTAAGGAGGTCAAAGGCCGTACGAGCCAAGCTATTATCATCACCATAACCATAGTGTAAGTCGCTCAGACTCACACCATCCAGTGTTTTTATAGCCATAATCCGCTCTTCAAGCTTGTCGAGTTTAAGGCCGGCTGCCTCCTCACTGACTGCTTTAGTGGATAAGCGCAAAGTCACTTCGCCAATTTTTGCATAAGGAGCAATGGTAGGATCAGTCTGATCTTTAATAACATCTGCTAAAACAGTCACCAGCTGGCTTTCACCGATACCGAAGAAACGCAGAACACGTGAGTAGAGCCGTTGATTGTCCTGTGTTAAAAAAGGGACAAGCTGATCTGTAACCATCGGAATCAGCTCACTTGGAGGTCCCGGAAGTACGACGTATGTGACTGCGTTCTGTTTAATGATTCCTCCGACTGCTAAACCTGTTGCATTCTGCAGGGGAACTGAGCCTGCAATCAGCTGAGCCTGTCTCTCATTATTTGGAGTTCTGGTAAACTGGGGGCGTGTTGCAAAAAATGCATCTAAACGCTGCATAGCCTGTTCATCAAACTCCAGATGCCGGCCTAAATACTTTGCCAAGGTCTGTTTCGTCAAATCATCATCGGTCGGCCCAAGCCCGCCGCAAAGTACAACAAGGCTGCTGCGGCTGCTGGCAATATCAATGACAGACAAAAGGCGGTTTTCATTATCGCCGACAACTGTTTGATAAAAAACGTCAATCCCTATTTCAGCAAACTTTTCAGATAAAAATTGGGCATTAGTATTTACAATCTGCCCTGTCAGCAGTTCAGTGCCTACCGCAATAATTTCAGCTTTCATTTAACCACCTTTACTTAATTATTCGTGATTTTTCTTTATATTCTAGCATAAATTTGCCAAAAATAAGAAAGAACTGACTCTAAACCAGTTCTTCATCGCAATAGTTAGCAACCTTTTTAGTGAATAGGGTTAAAGGTGCAGCTCTGTTCATGGTCATTTACTAAGCCTGCTGCCTGAAGAAAAGAATAGACAGCGACAGGTCCGACAAAAGCACAGCCCTGTTTTTTTAATTCTTTAGCTATTTTTTCGGAAAGAGGGGTCTTAGCAGGGGCTTCTTGGTAATCTGAAATCTTGTTATGGATTGTTTTGTTTTCAACAAAAGACCAAATATAGTGGTCAAACGAACCGAATTTTTTTTGAATTTCTAAAAAGGCCTGAGCATTGGCGCGTGTCGCAAAAATTTTTTGGCGGTTGCGGATAACTTCTGGATTTTGCAGAATTTTTTCAAGCTGAGCATCTGTCATTGCGGCTACTTTCTCTATTTCATAAGCAGAAAAAGCCTTCCTGAAAGCTGAACGCTTATTTAGGACTGTTTCCCAAGACAAACCAGCTTGATAGGTTTCCAAACAGAATAATTCAAACAGGGCTCTTTCATCATGTAAAGGTCTTCCCCATTCTCTGTCATGGTAGTCTACATATAAAGGATTACTCATCTTAACCCAGCCGCAGCGTTTCAGCGCCTGACTTCTCTTATCTTCCATTTCTCAACTCCCCGTTTTTTTCTTTGACAGATTTTACTGTCTTGCACTGTGGATTAAGGCCTGCAAATCGGTCCGGTCCTTACTGTACAAAAATACAACTTGTTCCTAGGAACACTGCTATTTCATAAGCATTTTCAGACCGGATTTAATATAGGCTTCTGTTGTTTCGTCTGTTCCTTCAAAAAAGGAGCGGATTTTCTTCAGCTCGCTGGCCTTATAGCCCAGAGCCAGAAGTGCTTCTATGGCCTCGTCAAGCGCAAAATTATCAGATGGACTTTCTTTTTGCGCCTTCCTGCTTTCTGCCGGCTCAGCAGTAAATTTACCAGCAAGATCTAAAACCATTTGCTGAGCTGTTTTTTTCCCGATTTTTGGAAATTTCATTAAGTATTTAATATCATTGCTGTCAATCGCTCTGACCAGCCCTTGATTGTCACTGACGGCAATAATAGCCAAAGCCGTTGTCGGACCGATTCCTGAGACTGAAATCAGGTGTAAAAAGACAGCTTTCTCATCTTCATTATGAAAGCCGTAAAGGAGCTGAGCATCTTCGCGAACAACCAGATGCAAATAAATTTGAATATCTTGATTCACCGCATCTGAAAAACTGTAGGGGTTGGCAACATTAACAATATAGCCGATTCCTCCAGCTTCAACAACGATGTATTTTGCAGTAATTTTTGTCAGTTTTCCTTTGATATAATCGTACATTTTTTTCGCTTTCTTAATATTTCCCCAGCTCCCTTAAGCTGGTATGATTTTCTTGAATTCGCCTGAACATTTTTTCCATATCCGATTTCGTAAAATGGATCAAAACCGGCCGACCGTGCGGACAGTTATAAGGATTTTTACATTGGGACAGCTGAAACAGCAAATCACGTGCGGAATAGTCGTCTAGGGTGTGATTGGCTTTGATGGACCGTTTACAGGACATCATGATAGCCAGTTCAGCACGGTAGGTTTTTACTGAGAGTTCATTTGTCAGCAAAAGCATGTCGCACATCTCATAAACCCCCGATTCAATCTCTTCTTCCTGCATCCAGATGGGGTGTTCCCGTAAGATAAATGTGTTTTCACCGTAAGCTTCCAAATGGATGCCGACCTGATTGAGCATCGGCATCTTTTCTTGAAGGCTGATAAAATCAGCAGCTGAAAATTCAAAGAGATAGGGAACTAGAAGCTGCTGTAAACTGCTGTCAACATCTCCGATTTTTTCACGATAGTATTCATATTTTACACGCTCTTGTGCTGCATGTTGATCGATAATGTAGAGCCCTTTGGCACTTTGTGCAAAGAGATAAGTCCCATGCATCTGGCCAAAATATTCTAACTCCGGAAAATGCGACTGCTCTTCATTGTCCAGCTTATTAAGCAGTTTATTGACTTTTGATTTATTCCTGAAATCTATATCAGGATGTTCTTCATCATAATTTTCAACTGAATTTCGGCTAGCATACCTGACCGTAGAAAGTGTGTCAAGTTCCTTTACAGACTTGTCAACCTCCTCGAAAGGCACAGACGCTTCTTCGATGCTTTCATTTTGCGTAAAAAAGCTTTTCTGATACTGCTTATCCTGTGCTTTACTCTGCTGTAAAGACAGGCTGGTCTGTTCAGGTTTAAAAGCTGTATGTGTACTGGATTTGGCCAGATTTTCAAGTGCATCAGGAATCAGATCATGCTCACTAAGGCTTTCTGCAATGGCTGAACTAATCAGCTGCATCAGTTCACGTTCTTTTGAAAGACGGACTTCTTGCTTAGTGGGGTGGACATTAACATCTGCTAAGTAAGGATCGATCTGGATATCAATCACAGCAATCGGAAAGCGGCCAACCATAAGTTTAGAGCCATAACCGGACAAAATAGCACGGTTAAGGAGAAAATTTCTGATATAGCGGCCATTGATAAGGATAGTGATATAATTGCGGTTGGCACGGGTCAGCTCTGGCAGGCTGACGAAACCGGATACTTCAAAATCCAAATCCGCATTCGAAATTTCCACCATTTTTTTAGCCGTATTCAGACCATAAATACCAGCGATAGCCTGACGCAGATCGCCTGCACCTGCTGTCTTAATCAGCTGTCGCCCGTCACTGATCAAAGTAAAAGCAATTTCCGGATGGGCCAGACTGAGACGGTTGATTACATCAACAATATGAGCCAGCTCCGCCTGTAAACTTTTCATATATTTAAGACGGGCCGGTGTATTGAAAAAGAGATTTTCAACAGTTACTTTCGTCCCTGCCGGTGTGGAAATGGGCTCTTCCTTTTCGATTTCACCGCCTTTAGCAACCAAAAGGGTGCCGTGTTCTACTGATGCAGTCGCTGTTTTCATAGTAAAAGTACTGATAGAGGCAATGGAAGGAATCGCTTCCCCCCGAAAACCCAGCGTCCGTATACGAAAAAGATCTGCCTGATTTTTAATTTTGCTGGTTGCATGGCGCTGCAGGCTCAAAGCGACATCAGACTGCTCAATCCCTTCACCGTTGTCTGTCACTTGAATTTTTTTGAGGCCAGACTCTTCGATTTCAATAACAATCTGTGTACTGTCAGCATCAATAGCATTCTCAGCTAATTCTTTAACAACACTGGCCGGCCTTTCAATCACTTCACCGGCGGCAATTTGATTAGCTAAAATTTCTGGTAATTCAATAATTTTTGACATGTTTTTCCTCACTTAGTAATAACCATTAAAACAGTTTCAGCAGATGAACTCCAGTCAACAGAACTAAATCAGCTCGAGGCTACAGCATTTTTTGCAGTTCAAAGAGAGCGTTCATAGCTTCCATTGGTGTAAGGTTGACAACATCAAGGTTCTGCAGGCTTTGGACAAGGTCTTGATGGGAATTTTCTTCTGCAAATAAGCTTAGCTGTCCTGCCTGTACCTGAGAAGACGGACTTTCATCAGACCCTTTTTCTGACAAAGGAATATGGGCTGCATCAGCTTCCAGATTTGTTAAGATATTATCTGCTCTTTTTAATAAAGTTTGAGGCAGGCCGGCAATTTTAGCAACATGAATTCCATAAGATTTATCAGCTGGGCCGTCAGCAATTTTATGCAAAAAAGTCACTTCGCCATCTCTCTCCAAAGTCGTAACATGGACATTGACAAGATGAGGCAATTCATCAGCCAGCTCTGTTAACTCATGATAGTGAGTGGCAAACATTGTTTTAGCACCAATATGATGATGAATATACTCAATAATGGACTGGGCTAAGGCCATCCCATCATAAGTTGCTGTTCCTCGCCCTAATTCATCAAAGAGGATCAGAGAATGTGCCGTTGCAGCTTTTAAGGCCTGATTAGCTTCCATCATTTCCACCATGAAGGTTGATTGACCGGAAATAAGGTCGTCTGCCGCACCGATACGTGTATAGATTGCATCAAAAATCGGCAAATCAGCCTTATCAGCAGCGACAAATGCTCCCATCTGGGCCATGATAACGGTCAAAGCCAGCTGGCGCATGTAAGTTGATTTCCCGCTCATATTCGGTCCTGTAATGAGCTGAATATGCGTTTCTCTATCAAGATTGATGCTGTTTGGGATGTACTCCTGTGCTCCCATAACATTTTCAATCACTGCATGACGGCCGTTTTCAACAGCAATTGTTTGTTCACCGTTAAAGCGCGGCCGCACGTAATGGTTATTTTCGGCAACAGTTGCTAAACTTTGCAGAACGTCTACTGTCGCAAGTGCCCGAGCCAGGCTTTGCAGCCGTGAGATATAGCTTTCAACTTGCCTGCGGATACGCATAAAAATCTCATATTCAAGATTAGCTGATTCTTCACGTGCTTCCAGCATTTCCCCTTCAATTTTTGCAAGTTCGGCTGTCCCAAAGCGCTCAGAATTTTTTAAGGTTGCTTTGCGAAAGAAATGATCGGGTACTAAGGAGAGGTTGGAATTAGTAACATGGAAATAATAACCGTCTTTTCTGTTGTAATCAATCTTGAGGTTAGTGATACCGCTAGCTTGGCGTTCTTTGTTTTCAATATCAGCAATCCAACCTGTGCCTTCACGTATAACCTTACGGTATTTATCCAGTGTCTCATCAAAACCAGTACGAATGATATTGCCTTCTGTAATGATGGCTGAAGCATCTGGATCAATAGCTGAGCTGATAAGACTTTCTAATTCCGGCAGAGTGTCAACTTGCTTGACAATCTTGTCAACCTCAGGAGACTGAAAGCTTTCTAGAATCTTTTTTATTAAAGGGACTTGAGTTAAAGTGTGACCCAGCTGCAGTAAATCTTTAGGATTAGCTTTCCCAAATGAAACACGGCTGGCTAGGCGCTCAATATCATAGACTCCTTTTAGACTGTCAGTCAGGTCGCTCCGCTCAAAAAAAGAATCCAGAAAGACCTGAATAATATTCTGCCTTTCTAAAATAGCTTTGCGGCTCACCAGCGGCCGATCAATCCAGCTGCGCAGCAGACGCATCCCCATAGCTGTCTTTGTTTTATCTAAAAGCCAGTAAAGGCTGCCATGTTTTTTCCCGGTTCTGGCATTTTCTAAAAGGTCTAAACTAATCTTACTAGTGTAAGACATTTGCAGATAGTTTTTAAATTCATAATGGATTAGCTGCTGTAAATGGCTGAGCTCACGTTTTTGTGTCTGCTGGATATACTGAAGAAGTTTTTCTGCGGCAGAAATTTCAAGCGGTGACAGGTCGGCATCAATCAGATGAGGAGCTTGCAGTCTTGTCTCCTCCTGTGATAATAAAAGATTCATCTGCTGAGTCAGTACCTGTTCCTCATGCTGGGGTAAGTCATAGCCGATAACCAGTTCACGCGCTTTGAGATTCAGAATTTCACTGCGGACGCTGAAAAAATCAGTCATCAGAGTGGCATAAAACTCACCTGTGGATAAATCCATGTAGGCTAGGCCAAAGTCAGCGCCATCTGAATCAAGGGCTACTAAAAAATTATTAGCACTGTCCGGTTTGGCGGAATCGACAACTGTTCCCGGTGTGATGACCTGAACGACCTCCCGTTTCACAACACCAACCGCCTGCTTGGGATCCTCCATCTGTTCAGCTATAGCCACCTTGTGACCTCTCTCAACAAGGATGTCAATATATTGCTGGGCAGAATGATAAGGAACACCCGCCATAGGAATCGGCTGATCAGCATTCTTGTTGCGGCTGGTCAGGCTGATTTCTAGGATTTGTGCAGCTTCGACAGCATCATCATAAAACAGCTCATAAAAATCTCCCATCCTAAAAAGCAAAAAAGCATCTGGATATTCTTGCTTAACATCCAAATACTGCTGCATACCTGGAGACAGTTTTTCACTTGTCATCAATTAACTCCTTGTTAATCTTTTCCTCTAAAGTCTTGGTAATATACTGCAGAAGGTCGCTGGCATCCTGCATTTTCTCCCGGTAATCCTGAACAACAGGCAAACGAGACAGCTCCTGTTCCAGCTCATCGGCTTTGTAGCCAGCTTGTGATGCAGCCTGGTCTTTTTCAATTTTTTGAAACAAAACAGCATCTTGCTGGTAGGCCTTCATTTTATGAGCCAGACGCTCCAGCTCAGGCAGTTCTTTAACATGCTGTTCGGCTTTTTGGAAGGCCTGAACACTGTCGTGTTTGCGAACAGCTGTCAGCAATTTTTCTACAGATTCCTCAAATTGACGCATAGCCATCACTCACAAACCTGCCAGCAGATCCTGTTCAAAGGCTGCAGCCACAGCACTGTCCCTGCAGATAAGAAGCAGTGTATCGGCTCCTGCAACCGTCCCCAGCAAATCAGAGAGCTGGGCACTGTCAATAAGATTGGCCAAAACATCAGCCTCCCCTAAATTCGTATGCAGCACTAATATAAACTCTGCACGCGCTACCTTTAGAATATAGGAGCGAATAACGGGAGTAAAGCGGCTGGCCGAGGAACTTGACAAAGTGTAATAGAGTTTTCCGTCAGCATCACGGCGTTTGAGAAGACCGATTTCACGCAAATCACGGGAAAGGGTGGCTTGAGTAACCCGTATTCCTTCAGCTTGCAGGGCTGTTTTTATCGCTTCCTGTGTACTGATGTGGCCTGTTTGAATAAGCTGTCTGATCTTAGCTTGTCTTTCTGTTTTATTCATTCATCTTCCTTTTAACTGTCTGTTTGTACTTAAAATTATAGCAAAAAAACCCGAATATTTCAGCTATCCTTTTTGCTCTCACCAAAGAGGGGCAGAAAAGTTTTTATGCATGCTTCAGCTTGATTTTCAGCCTGAGCAGGCGTTTAAGACTGAAAATTATTAAAAACCAGCATCTCCCTCAATATCAGTCCATACAATTTAGCAAGTGAGTCTCGTTTAATTTCAAGTTTTGTGTTAAAATAATGTGACTACTTATTTGAGGAGAAATGCTAGATGGATACAAAATATCTGATCGCCGAAAAAATTAAAGAGGCCGTTCCTGATTTAGAGCTGTCTGCTATCACAAATTTACTGGAGATTCCAAAAAATTCCGATATGGGAGACTGGGCTTTCCCAGCCTTTACTTTGGCTAAAAGCTGGCGTAAAGCGCCTCAGATGATTGCTTCAGAGATTGCTGAAAAAATTGATTCCGAACATTTTGAAAAAGTCGAAGCTGTAGGCCCTTATATCAATTTCTTTTTAAACAAAAATAAGCTTTCAGCGGATCTTATCGCGCAGGTTATCTCACAAGGTTCTGATTATGGCCGGCAAGATCTTGGAGAAGGGCGCAGTGTGACAATCGATATGTCCAGCCCCAACATTGCCAAACCCTTTTCAATCGGACATCTGCGCTCTACGGTTATCGGAGACAGCCTGTCAATGATTTTTCAAAAGTTGGGCTACCAAACCATTAAAATCAATCACTTGGGTGACTGGGGCAAGCAGTTCGGACTGCTTATTTTAGCTTATAAAAAATGGGGACAGGAAGAGGCTGTGAAGGCCCATCCTATCAAAGAACTGCTTGAACTCTATGTCCGTATCAATGCTGAAGTTCAAAACCATCCTGAGCTGGATGACCAGGCGCGTGAATGGTTCCGCAAACTGGAAGCCGGAGATGAAGAAGCCCTGGAACTTTGGCAGTGGTTCCGAGAAGAGAGCCTGCTTGAATTCAGCCACCTTTATGACCAGCTGGGAGTCACTTTTGATAGTTATAACGGTGAAGCTTTCTATAATGATAAAATGGCGGAAATCATTGACCTCCTGACTGCTAAAGGACTGCTTCAAGAGTCTCAGGGAGCACAGGTCGTAAACCTTGAAAAATATGGAATGGAGCACCCTGCCCTTATTAAAAAATCCGACGGTGCTACACTCTACATCACACGCGATTTAGCAACAGCCCTCTACCGCAAACGTCAGTACCAATTTGCTAAATCGATTTATGTAGTCGGAAATGAACAAGCTGCTCATTTCAAACAGCTCAAGGCCATTCTTAAAGAAATGGGCTATGACTGGGCTGATGATATTGTTTACGTTCCATTTGGTTTAGTGACTAAAGGCGGCAAAAAGCTGTCCACACGTAAAGGAAATATTATCCTTTTGGAACCAACCCTTGCTGAAGCCATCAAACGGGCAGCAGACCAAATCAATGCTAAAAATCCTGATCTTGCTAATAAAGACGCTGTTGCTCATGCTGTTGGAGTAGGAGCCATTAAGTTTTATGACTTGAAATCCGACCGAATGAATGGCTATGATTTTGATTTGGAAGCAATGGTTTCCTTTGAAGGTGAAACCGGCCCTTACGTTCAGTATGCTCATGCCCGCATCCAATCTATCCTGCGAAAAGCCGCCTTTTCACCAAATGCTGCTGCCACCTACAGCCTTAATGATAAAGAAAGCTGGGATATCGTTAAACTGATTCAGGCATTCCCTGATGTCATCAGTCGTGCAGCAGATCGATTTGAGCCTTCCCTCATTGCTAAACATGCTATTCATTTAGCTCAAAGTTTCAATAAATACTATGCCCACACCCGTATTATTGCAGAAGATGCTGAACGTGACAGCCGGCTTGCTCTTTGCTATGCAACAGCCACTGTGCTCAAAGAAGCGCTGCGTTTGCTTGGAGTTGAAGCGCCAAATGAGATGTAAATATAGGGGATTTCCTTTTTATTGCTTTCCCATTAACAAACAGAGCAAAGCGTGATAATACGCTTTGCTCTGTTTTTTTACTCAAGACACCCTTATCGTTCATAACGCCGTCTTCGGATTTTAAAATCTGAACTAATGACTTCATCAACATCAATAATGGAAATAAAGGCATCCGGATCTAAACGTGCTAAGATAGCCCTAACACTTCTGACCTCCCCAGGGTTGAGAACCACATAAAGGACTTTTCGCTCCTGACCGGAGTAGGCCCCCTGCCCCTGCAAGTATGTCACGCCTCGGTTAATTTCCTGAAGAATAGCTTCTGCAGCCTCTGTAGATCGGCTGGTGATAATAATCATGCCTCGGACAGAGTAACCGCCATTTTGAACGATGGTCAGCACTTGACTGAAGACAAAACTGGCAATCAAAGTGTAAAGCATATGCTGCAAATCAATATAAACCAGAGAAGCAGTGAGAACCAGAGCGTCAATAAAAAGTAGGGTTTGAGCGAGCTTGAATCCCATTTTCTCTTCAAGAAGACGCCCTATGATATCAGTCCCTCCAGTTGTGGCACCATAGCGAAAAACAAGTCCGCTCCCTGCTCCGGAGAATAAACCGGCAACAACCGCCACCAACATCATATCGTGCTCCAGTACAATCTCCAAAGGAATCTGCTGCCAAAACCACATAAAAAAAGACATCAGCAGAGTCCCGTAAATGGTTAAGGTCAGTGCTTTTCTGCCCAGAACTCTAGTCCCAATAATAAAAAGCGGCAAATTGAAAAGGAAAGCTGAGTAGGCAGGATTGATCCCCCATAAAGAGTGCACAATCAGTGTTACCCCAGCAACACCCCCCTCTGCCAGTCGGTAGGCCATATTCAATTTGACAAAACCAAACGTGTAAATAGCAACACCTAAAGCAATGACAAATAAATTTCGAATTCTCTTCATATCCACCTCCTGCTCTATAATTTTTATCAATTTTTTATAAACACACAAAAACCAGCCCCACTGTTACGCTTAAGAGCTGGATAAACCTGCTTTCCCGACTGCTCAAAAAAGGCTGGCAGTCTGCTGCTAAACTATTCTAACTATCATTTACGAAGGCTTAAAGCCGCCTGCTAATCATCCACAAAACGTCCCATAATTTTAACATTTTCAGCAATGGAAACAAATGCATCAGGATCAGCTTTGTCCATAAGATGTTTAAAATCCTGGTATTCAGCCCGCGTAATAATGGTGATTAAAACGGCTTTTTTCTCATGATTATAGGTTCCTTCAGCATCATTGATACTGGTCACACCGCGATTGAGTCTGCGGTGGATTTTCTGAGTCACCTGCTCCGGCCGATTGGTAATAATCATGGCCTGCATTTTTTTCTGCTTGGTAAAAACGGCATCCGTAACACGGCTGGACACAAAAATCGTTACCATAGAGTATAGGGCGTACTGCCAGCCAAAAAGAAGGCCGGCAAAAATCATAATCAGACCATTGATTAATAAGGAGATACTCCCGACGTCCCGCCCCGTCTTTTTTCGAATCAGAAGGCTAACAATATCGGTTCCCCCGCTGGAAATATTAGTCCGCAGACCATAGCCCACTCCTAGACCCATGATTAAGCCGCCAAAAACAGCATTAAGCAGAGGATCCTCCGTCAGAACAACAATGGGCATCAGCTGAATAAGCAAAGCACTAAAGGTTACCGTAAAAAAAGTAAAAACAGTAAATTTATGACCAATCTTCCGCCAAGCTAATAAAAGGAGAGGGATATTGATAGCATAAAAACTGACAGCAACTGGGACAGCATAACCAGTCAGCCGTCCGCTTAGAGCAGAAATAACCTGAGCCAGCCCAGTCGCCCCGCTGGAGTAAACATGTCCGGGCTGAAAGAAAAAGTTGACTGCAATACTGGAGAGCAAGCCGTAAAGCAAGGCAGCGGAAAGCTTCTCGGTATATTTTTCCCGTGAAATACTCTGCAGCGTCTTAAAAATTCCGCCTTTTTTGGCCCATTTATTAATAAGGAAATGAAACCTTTGCAAATAAACCTTTTTATTCATCTTCATGGTAATTAATGTTTAGGGCAAGTTCTTTAAGCTGGTCTTCTGAAACAGAACTCGGGGCCTGTGTCAGGGGATCAGCAGCCCTGTTATTCTTAGGAAAGGCGATAACTTCGCGGATATTATCCTTACCTGCCAGCAGCATGACAAAACGGTCGAGACCGATAGCCAGACCGCCATGCGGCGGAAAACCATAATCCATTGCTTCCAGCAGAAAACCGAACTGCTGTCTGAAGGATTCTTCTGAAAATCCAAGTGCTTTAAACATTCGTTCCTGCATATCTTTCTGGTTGATACGCAGACTTCCGCCGCCCAGCTCATAGCCGTTCAAAACAATATCATAGGCGATAGCACGCACTTTTGCCAGGTCTCCTTCAAGTTCTTGGGCAGAATCTTCTGTCGGCAGAGTGAAAGGGTGGTGAGCTGACATATAGCGTCCCTCTTCTTCTGACCACTCAAACATCGGCCAGTCTATGACCCAGAGAAAATTAAACTTGGACTTGTCAACCATGTCAAGTTCTTTAGCTATACGGACTCGCAAGGCACCGAGAGTATCATTGACAACATTGAGCTTATCAGCTACAAAAAGCACCAAATCATTATCTGCAAGCTGTAAAGCTTCTGTCAACTTATCCTTGGCTGAGCCTAAAAACTTGGCAATAGAGCCTGTAAAGGTCCCATCTGCACTTTTTACCCAAGCAAGACCCTTGGCTCCAAACTGCTTAGCAAAGTCTGTCAGCTTGTCAATATCTTTACGGGAATACTGATCGGCCTTATCTCTGACAACAATCGCCTTGATGGCAGGGGCTTCTGAGAATACTTTGAAATCAAGTCCTTTGACAAGTTCTGTCACGTCTTGTAAAAGCATGTCAAAGCGTGTATCCGGCTTATCAGAGCCATATTTATTCATAGCGTCATCATAAGTCATACGCGGAAAGGGCAGCGCCACATCAATCCCCTTGACATCTTTCATGACTTTAGCAATCATTCCTTCAGTGATCTCCTGAATTTCCTCTTCAGTCAAAAATGATGTCTCTAAGTCCACCTGCGTAAACTCAGGCTGGCGATCTCCGCGGAGATCCTCATCGCGGAAGCATTTGACAATTTGATAATAACGGTCAAAACCAGCATTCATCAGCAATTGTTTGATAATTTGCGGACTTTGCGGCAAAGCGTAGAAATGCCCCTGACTAACACGGCTCGGCACCAAGTAATCCCGTGCCCCTTCAGGCGTTGACCTTGTCAGCATCGGCGTCTCAACATCAAGAAATTCAAGGCTGTCCAGATAATTCCGTATAGAATGTGTCACCCTTGCCCGCAGCTTAAAATTTTCCAGCATTTCAGGACGACGAAGATCAAGATAGCGATAGCGCAGACGGTTATCATCGCTCACATCCACACCATCCTTGATTTCAAACGGTGTTGTTCGAGCTTCACTGAGGATGGTAAGAGCTTCTACCTTCAGTTCAACAGATCCTGTCGGCAGATTGTCATTCGCCTGTTCCCGCGCTTCAACAGTACCAGTCACTTCAATGACAAATTCACTGCGGAGTTTTTCGGCTTCTGCAACCACTGCAACAGGAGCTTCTTTAGGATTGACAACCAGCTGCATAAGGCCTTCACGGTCCCGCAGATCAATAAAAATCAGTCCTCCCAAATCGCGGCGGCGGTTAACCCAGCCTTTTAGGGTGATTTGACGGCCAATGTGCTTACTGCGAACACGGCCTGCATACATCGAACGTTCCATAGTTAATATCCCAGAGCGAACTTAACTGACCGACTTGTCAGAGCTCCATTCCTTTCATCGCTACATTTTTCACTTCTACTATTATAGCAGAATGCAGACAAAAACCCCACCCATGCAGGGGAGTTTTTTAAGTTTTTTGACAGTGGCAGGCTTAACTTTTCTCTTTCTGCAGCCGCAGCTTCTTTGAAAGCACCTGCCGCAGTTCCTCTTTATTATTCAAGATAGTGTTCAGGCCTTTATCACGATTATAGTTAGCCCAGAAATCCACCAGAGGAAGCAGCAGATAAACATAAACACCTACCCGGCTGAAACAGCAGGCTAGCACTAATACTATAAGGTGTGAGGCAAAAGTGAGAAGGAGGCGGCGATGGTAGAAACGGTGGATCTTTTCAGAAAAATCCCCCTTGACCCAGTGATGCCCCAACTCAATAATCGGAATAGCATTTAAAAAACACATCACCAGCAGATTCAGTACACCGAAAAACAAGACGGACAGCAAAGGATTAGCATAAGTAACCAACATTTTAATAGCCAGAGGGAAAAGGGTTAAAAGAGCATGCAGGCCAACATCTGCAACAAAAGCTTCCAGTTTAGTAAATGGGAGAGATGAGTGTTAGTTTTGTCCTGCGGTACCACACATTAATTAAAAGTATAAAGCTGATCAGATAGAGGCTGACTTCTTTCATAAAGTCGGGAAGTTCCTCTGCAGTCTCCGGCGCTGAAATCCCCAAAACCAAGATTGTCATAATGATAGCAATGATAGCATCACTAAGAGTGTCAAAGCGCTCATAAATTTTTTTCATCTTCTCAAATCCTTTCTTGACTGCTCCTCTATTGTAGCATATAAAGGCCAGAGCGTGCTCTCGAAAGAATTGGCAAAAGACCCCAGCTCTTTTAGAACAGCAGAAAACGGGGTTTTGTTTCATGAAAAAAGGGCCTAGGCCCTTTTAGTTACAAAATCGATTCCCCTTAGGAGAGTACCTTTTCGAAAATAGCCGCAAAATCAGTGACTAGATCCTCAAAACTTGCTCTGACTTCTTTGCGTGTGGCATTGTTTTTAATTGTAATCTGTCCTGTCTCTACTTCAGTTTCCCCCAAAGTAATAACAGCCGCTGCCCTAAAGCTATCAGCCGACTTGAACTGCGCCTTAATCTTACGTCCCAGATAGTCGCGTTCAGCTGAGAAGCCCTGCCTGCGAAGTGCCTGAACCAATTCCAAAGCTTTGCCGTTAGCTTTTTCACCCAAAACTGCAATGTAAACATCTAAGTTCTCTTCAACAGGGAGCTCAGTGCCTTGTTTATCAAGAATAAGCAGTAAACGCTCCAGACCAAGACCAAAACCAAAACCAGCGGTTTCAGGTCCTCCAAAATAGTCAACCAAGCCATCATAACGCCCTCCGGCACAGATAGTCAGCTCAGATTTCCCGACTTTGGCCATAAACTCAAAAATCGTGTGATTGTAGTAATCAAGACCGCGTACCATATTCGTATCAATCACATAAGAGATAGCAAGCCCTTCAAGCATTTCGCACACAGCAGCAAAATGCACCTGCGACTCTTCATCAAGATAATCAAGAATGGAGGGCGCATGAGCAACTGCAGCCTGATCTTCTTCCTCCTTAGAATCCAGAACACGCAGCGGATTTTCCTCCAAGCGGCGCTGGCTGTCTTTTGACAAGCTGTCACGCATGGGCGTCAAATAATCAATCAAGGCCTGACGGTAAGCTGCACGGCTGGCAGTATTCCCAAGACTGTTAAGATGCAGGGTCACATCCTTGACACCCAATGCGCTGAAAAGCTGATAAGCCATAGCAATTGTCTCCACATCAGTTGCCGGATTTTTAGAGCCAAAGCACTCCACCCCGATTTGGTGAAATTCGCGCAGGCGGCCTGCCTGCGGACGTTCATAGCGGAACATCGGACCCATATAATACATCTTGACCGGTTTTTGCACTTCCGGAGCAAAGAGCTTATTTTCCACATAAGAACGCACAACAGGCGCTGTCCCTTCCGGACGCAGCGTAATGTGGCGCTCTCCCTTATCATAGAAATCATACATCTCTTTGGTCACAATATCAGTTGTGTCGCCGACCGAACGGCTGATAACCTCATAATGTTCAAATATCGGTGTCCTAATTTCGCCATAATGATATTTTTTAAAGGTTTCACGCGCAACTGCCTCAACATACTGCCACTTAGCACTGTCTGCAGGCAGAATATCCTGTGTGCCCTTTGGTTTTTGTAACTGCATAATTAAATTCCTTTATTCCTAGTCTTCTCTATTTTAACATGTTTTTATAAAATAGCGGAGCTATTTTTCTAAAAAATCTGTCAAGTAACTTTACTTTACAAAAAAGATGTGCTATTATATTAAAGTTGATGAAAATCAAAGAAACCATTCGAAAGGAAGAATAAAGAAAATGGCAGTACCTGCACGTCGCACATCAAAAGCGAAAAAAAATAAACGTCGGACACACTACAAACTGACAGCTCCAGTTGTAAAATTTGACGAAACAACCGGAGATTACTCACGTTCACACCGTGTATCCCTCAAGGGCTACTACAAAGGACGTCAAATCGCCAAAGCTAAAACAGCTGAATAAATAGAAAGGAAACCGTATGCGCGTCAATATAACACTTGAACACAAAGAATCCGGCGAACGCTTGTATCTGACTTCTAAAAACAAACGTAACACTCCGGACCGTCTTCAGCTGAAAAAATACTCACCAAAATTGCGCAAACACGTGATTTTTACTGAAGTGAAATAAGACATTAAAAGAAAAGCCTGTGAAACAATAGTTTCTAGGCTTTTTTCTTGCTTGAAATGGCATTGTCTGCTTAGCATTATCTCCCTGTTCAGGCATCTTCTGAACCGCACTTCTATATCATCATGCTTTCTTAATTTTAATGGCATTATTTTAAAACAATTTTCTTCCACTTACGAATCTTAGTTCTGAATGTTCCAAAAGGAGCTACAGTATTAATGTGAATAAACTTATAAACTTCCCAGACCGCATTCTTGGTTGCTCCATCAGCCCATTTGCGCATATGAGGTTTAAATAAAACGTCTTCCCCCATTGAATCAATCATGTCACATATAGCATACACATTGCTACTAAGCAGAACTGTGAGTTCTTTAATTGTTAAACCAGCATAGGTGTCAGTAAAATACTGATAGAGCTCCCCAAGTTGATTCCACTTAAATGTTTCAGTAGGTGTTTTAACTTCTAGCCCCTTAAGTTCATCTGATTCCCATTTTAATAATAGAGTAGTCCATCCAACCTGATAAGCTAGATTCTCCGCCGGTGTCCTGTCAACCTCTTCGATTCTTAAATCTTTCAAATCTTCGGGAATGTCATCAAATTCAGCAATATACTTTTTATATGACCTTAATACTTCTTCCTTAAGTTGATCTTTATCCTCATATGTCCTCATTTTTACCTCCCTTGATACAATCAGATTCATTGTATCATAATCATTACTATTATCCTTAAAAAACACGGCTTTTACAAGGAATATTCTACCGTCAATTTTTCAAACTTTTCCACGGTTTTTCTCAGGCTATCTTTTTATTTCTTAATCATATGAAGATAAACACACTCGATTTCCTTAGCCTTAAGCCCTGTTCGTTATCGCTGTTTTTAAATCATTTTTATCATTTTTTTATTAGAAATTGTGAATAGAGGCATTCAACATATGCTATAATGAAAAATAGAATTATAGATTTAGATTAGGAAGCCAGCCAAATGCAATACACAGGTGAAACTAAATTTGAAAAACAGTTGATTGATCAGCTCTCATCAGGTGAAAGTCCATGGACTTATCGGGGTGATTTGAAAATAGAAGCAATGCTTTGGGATAATTTTTTTGCCAAACTAGCGCAAAATAATGTTGCTGTTTTAAATGATGTCCCTCTGACCGAACAGGAAAAAGCTCAGATTAAAAATCAGCTCAACTTTGTCAATTATTATGAAGCCGCCAAATGGCTAGCAGGGGAAAACGGTATCGCCAAGGTTCAAGTCCAACGTGAAGACGTCAGTCTTGGTACGATACGCCTTTCTGTCATTTGGCGCGATAATATTGCAGGCGGAACTTCATCATATGAGATTGTCAATCAGGTGGAACGGCCTAAAATCTCTCCGGCCGACCAAGACAGGCGTTTAGATGTGACGCTCCTCATCAATGGTCTGCCTATGATTCAGATTGAACTCAAAAATCATCAACATCCCTTTATGGATGCCTTTCGCCAAATCGTTAAGTACGATCGAGAAGAAAAATTCCGCGGCATCTATGCCAGCCTGCAAATGTTTGTAGCATCAAACATAACTGAAACCCGCTATATTGCAGCTGCTAAGGAAAACAAGCTCAATGATCAATTTCTGACCAAGTGGGTGGACAAAGATAATCAGCCAGTCATTGACCTTTTCGCTTTTGCCGATCAGGTCCTGACCATCCCGCGTGCCCATCAAATGGTCATGCAATATTCAATTATCGACGATGCTAAGAAGGCCTTGATTCTGCTGCGGCCTTATCAGATTCATGCGATTGAAGCTATTCAGACAGCCAGCAAACACCAACAATCAGGCTATGTCTGGCACACAACAGGTTCGGGCAAAACCCTGACCTCCTACAAAGTAGCCCGCAATCTTTTGCAGATCCCATCCATTCAAAAGACCATTTTTGTGGTGGACAGACGAGATCTTGACCAGCAAACTACATCAAGCTTTCTCTCCTATGCTGCTAACGATATCGTTGACATTGATGAAACGGACAATACCCAGCAATTAGTGAAACGCCTATCGGCTGATGATAGGCGTGTGGTGGTGACAACCATTCAAAAAATAAACACTATGTTGCGCAAAATAGAAGAAGGCAAATACAAGCGTGAAGCCAGTAAAATCAAACAGCTTCATGTTGCTTTTGTTGTGGATGAATGCCATCGCGCCGTCACCCCTCTGGCTCAAAAAACTATTTCCAAATTTTTTATCAACAGTCTTTGGTATGGCTTTACAGGAACACCGATTTTTGTAGAAAACAAACGCAGGCAAGTCGGTGATTTGGCCCAAACAACGCAGCAGCAATACGGTTCACGGCTGCATGAATACACGGTCAAAGAAGCCATTCATGATAAAGCAGTTCTAGGCTTTCGCATTGACTATAAAAACACCTTGATTACCGACAGGCCAGAAGAAGATATTCCCGATGAGATCTATGAATCTGAAGACCACATGCTGACAGTCTTGGACGCTATCATCAATCAATCCCGAGGCCAACTGGGCTTTCAAAATGGTGTCGGAAAGACTTATGCTGCGATTTTGACAGTCAAATCCATTGCCATGGCGCAGAAATATTATGACCTCATCAAGCGGGTCAAGGAAGGAAAAACGTCCGTTACCATTTCAGAGCGTGTGAAACAGGTCCTGCCTGATTTTCCCAAGGTGACCATCACCTACTCTGTGACGGAAAATAATGAGGATTCGACCCTCAACCAAGACAAGATGAAGCTTGCCATTGATGATTATAACCAAAACTTTGGTACCCACTATACTATATCTGAACTTAGGGCCTTCAACAGCGATGTCAATGACCGCTTAGCCCGTAAGAAAGATAAGTACCTCTTTCGTGAGGAACAGCTGGATCTGGTTATCGTGGTCAACCGTCTCTTAACAGGCTTTGATGCGCCTTGCCTCTCGACCATTTTCATCGACCGCAAACCTATGCAGCCTCAAGATTTAATACAGGCCTTTAGCCGAACCAATCGTATCTTTGATGGCCCCAAAAAGTACGGGCAAATCATCACCTTCCAGACCCCTCATCTTTTCAAGGATGCTGTAGACAATGCCCTACGCCTGTATTCCAACGGCGGCGAAAATGACGTCCTAGCTCCTGAATGGCCGGAAGAGCGCGCTAACTTTGATGAAAAATTAGCCAATCTCCAAACTCATATCTCGGATGAACCCGATTTAGGCATCGATATCGCCAACGCCAGCACTGAGCTGCTCAAGAAATTTGCCAAAGCGTATCAGGAATTTGACAAATACTTTGCCTCCATCCAAGTTTATTCAGAGTATAATCAAGAGCAAGTCTTTGCGGAAACAGGCCTGAATCAAGAGCTCATCGAAAGTTACACTGGCACTTACCAAAATGTCATTGATGAAATCAGGCGCCGCAGAGAAGACGGAGACAACGGTGATGAACCGATTGATGTTATGTATGAATTAGAATCTGTCCATGTCGATGATATCAACTACGAGTACATTATTTCTCTGATACAAGCCTTCATTCCTCAATCAGACGGGGAAAGCAAAGAGCTGAGCACTAAGGATATTGAAACTGTGGACAGCTATATCGCTAATCTCTCCAAGACCAATTCAGGGCTGGCCCAAATCATTGCCAACCTTTGGTTGGAAATTCAGATGGACCCTGAAAGTTATCGCGGCAAATCTATTGCCAATATTCTAGACCAGATGATTGAATCAGTTATTGACAATGAGGTCCGCAAACTGGCTAAGAAATGGTATATGGGCTACGATCAGCTTCTCTATCTGGTCAAGCACTACCGCAAAGGATCCGATAAGCAGCTGGGAGAAAGCGAACTCAGCAGCAGCCAGCGCTACAAAGATTACAAAACGGAAGTGGCCGAAGCACTTAACCCCCTCAAATACAAAATCCAAATCAAAAAAGACTACACCAAACTCATCGAAGAAGTCATCGAACCACTGAGAGGGAGAAGGTAACTCAAGATACAAAGAACCGGTTCGCTTTAGCGAAAATTCCTGACTGAAAAATAGGGAATTGGCACTGTTTGCTTGCAAACAAGACAAGTCATCTTTTTTCCGAAGGAATTAGGTTTGTGTTCAGTTATCAAGATACAAAGACCGTTAAGCGACTCAAAGAAAAATAGGAAAGTTGACGCTGATGCAGCAGGCATCTAGGAGACTTTATCTTTTTCCACAGAGTCGTAGGCGAGTTCAGTTTGGATATCTCGATTTCGATCTTTTAAGGTATGTTCATTTTATATGCCTATAATTAAGCATAAAATTAAAATGCGTAAGTATTATTAAGGAAAGAGTTTATGAAAATTCAATATTACAATGTTTTTCTATATAAAAATGGGGAAAAAACAAATTATGATTTGTCAAAGTTAATTGATTATCTGAGTGAAAGAAATCCGGTGGAGCGAACGGTTAAGTTAGGTAGTCAAAATATATTATTTTTACATACGGTAAGACAACCTCTAATTGGTAAGAATATTGACGGAACAACAAAAGAAAATCATGAATTTTTAACGCAAAATAGAAGTTTTTGGTTAGGAAAATATCGTACAGATAAGCCATATGAAGGTAAAATTGGTGAGGAAGAATTAAAAAAAATTGATGGTGATTTATTTGAACCTAGTTTATGTCTCTTAATTCCCTCTTCACATTTATTTTTAATGGAAAATAAATTTTTGGGGCCTACAATAAAACAGGTTGAAGAATACTTCGAAAGTTTTTTAAAGCCATTAATAAATGATAATAAATTTAAAATTCGTTTTGAGGCTATAACTAGAGAAACTTTAAGAGATTTAATACCAGCTTCAGAAAGTATCAAATCACTAACGGTTACTATACATAATGAAGCATTCCAACTGTCAAATTTATTTCCTGATATTGATCAACAGAATAAAACTCTTTTAGAAAAATTATTTGGTAATTTAATTGAAGTATCTAATCAATTAGATATAAATACTACGACAGTAATGTTTAAAAAAGGTAGATTTAAACGTGAAATGAATGTGTCTAAGATTGATAAAATATTAAAATTAATGAATGTTTCTGATAAAAATTTAAAATCTGCTAAAGTAAAATTTAAAAATCCGAGAACTCATAGCATCGAAGAAATCGATCTTAAATTTGATGGTTTTCATGTAACCGAAAAAACCACTCAAAGATATTCTAGTTTTGAGATGTTGGCTAATTTAATGACAGAGCACTATTATGATGATAGAAATGCAGATAAAGATAATGAGTACTTAAAGTATGGTAATTTGACGATTTGCAGTGATTCCGACTTTGACTATAGAGTTTCAAATACAATTGAATAATAAAATTTTAGAAAGGATGTCATCGCTTGTCAAAATTAATTAGGTTTATAGATCGATTCTTTTGGTTGATAATCATTCTTTCTATTACAGTAACTATTTTATTTTTTAAAATATCAAATAGCTTTAACAATTTTTATCAATGGTTTAAGGATATTTCTTATACGAATAATTCGAATTTAGTAACAATTTCTACTGTATTTATTGGAATATACTTCTCTCTATATACATTTTTAACATCAGCTAATGTTGATTCATTTCTGACAAATTTTTCTTTAAAAGATTTTAAAAAGTTAATACGGATGATAAATCATGGTTTTTTATCTAGTTTTTCAATTGTATTATTATCGTTCGTAAATAAAATTATTTTCAGTCTTTTAAATGAGTGGTATATATATTTTTTGTTTATAGTTTTTGTAGCTCTTTTTGGATCCGCTATTCAAATTGCATTATACTACACTCTGATTTTCAAAAATGATTTAGATTATAAATTTAATTCTTTGCAAAAACAAAAGGAAGAGTCTCAAATGGACTCAGAGTTAAGAAAAAAATTAAAAAGATATTTAGATAGCCAATAAAAGAGGAATATAATGAATAGGAAAAATATACCAAAACTAAGATTCAAAAGTTTTGATAATGAATGGGAACAAGAGATTCTTAGTAATAAAGCAACAGTTATAATGGGACAGTCACCAGATTCTCAGAATTATACCAATAATCCTAACGACTATGTTCTTGTTCAAGGAAATGCTGACTTAAAAGATAAGAAAGTTTTTCCACGTGTGTGGACAACACAAGTTACTAAGACTGCAGAATCGGGCGATATTATTCTTAGTGTTAGAGCACCAGTTGGAGATGTCGGTATAACGAAATTTCCAGTGGTAATTGGCCGCGGAGTAGCAGCTATCAAAGGAAATAATTATATTTACCACTTGCTTGATAAATTGAATATTTCAGGATTCTGGAATAAATATAGTACAGGGTCAACGTTTGAATCAATTAGTTCAAATGATATAAAGAATGCAATTGTTAATTTCCCCTCCCTCCCCGAACAATCCGCGATCGGCACTCTCTTCCAAACGCTTGACGAGCTGTTATCTGCCTATAAGGATAATTTGGCCAACTATCAAGCCTTTAAGGCGACCATGCTGTCCAAGATGTTTCCAAAGGCAGGACAGACTACGCCTGAAATCCGCTTAGATGGATTTGATGGCGAGTGGGAGGAGAAGAAGTTGAAAAATCTCTCAACTCATCGTGGAGGAACAGCTATAGAAAAATTTTTTGATGAGAAAGGTATTTATAAAGTTATATCTATTGGAAGTTATGGAGTAGACAACAAATATTTCGATCAAAATATTAGAGCAATTTCAAATGAAGTGACTGACAGCAGAATTGTTCACAAAGGTGAATTGACAATGGTATTAAATGATAAAACATCAAATGGTACAATTATTGGACGATGTTTACATATTGAACATGAAGGAGTTTTTGTAGTTAATCAACGAACTGAGATTATTTCTCCCTCTAGTGAATTTGACTCATTTTTCGCTTATGTTAGTTTGAATGGACCGTTTCGAGAAAAGGTGAAAAAGATAGTACAGGGAGGGACTCAAATTTATGTTAACTATTCATCTGTTGAAGAACTAACATTGTTTGTTCCAACATTAACTGAACAACGTGCCATCGGTGCTTTCTTCGCCAATCTTGACGACTTAATCGCTTCTCAGCAAACCAAAATTGCAGAGCTTGAAACTTTGAAGAAAAAACTCTTGCAGGAAATGTTTGTTTAAAAAGAGAGGTAATATATGACTTTGAAAGAGAAGAACGATTTACCAGTTATTGCTATTTGCTATGACTTTGATAAAACCTTGTCACCTGATGATATGCAGGCTCAGGGGTATATTCAATCCATTGGCTTTGATGTTAATGAATTTTGGACAAAATCAAATGGAAGAGCAACTGAAAATGATATGGATCAAAATCTTGCCTATATGCTTACTATGAAGGAGGAAGCGGAAGGTAAGGTTCTCTTCACTAAACATGAACTAGCAAACCATGGTTCAAAAGTTAAGTTATTTCCTGGTGTTGAGGAATGGTTCGGTAGAATTAATGCTTATGGCCTGCAAAAAGGTGTAAAAATTGAGCACTATATTATTTCATCAGGTTTGAAAGAGATGATTGAAGGGACAAGTATTGCAGGAGAGTTTGAAAAAATATACGCAACATCATTTTATTGTAATGATAAAGGAGTTGCAGTTTGGCCTGCACAGGTCGTAAACTATACCAATAAAAC
The DNA here is from genome assembly GCF_040930515.1 of Streptococcus huangxiaojuni. Taxonomy (NCBI): domain Bacteria; kingdom Bacillati; phylum Bacillota; class Bacilli; order Lactobacillales; family Streptococcaceae; genus Streptococcus; species Streptococcus huangxiaojuni. The sequence continues at coordinate 49,400 of NZ_JBFQEG010000008.1, read as the reverse complement.
TCAATTTTTATTTAGAATATCAAAAGGTGTCTTGAATGTTAATGACCAAGCGGTAAATGATTATTTTGCTCCTGAAAACATAAGAGTTCCGTTCCGAAATATGGTTTACATTGGTGACAGTGACACAGATATTCCTTGTATGAAATTAGTTAACTCTAAAGATGGGTATTCTATTGGTGTTTATAATCCAGATAAAAAAGATAAAACCAAAGTCTACAAAATGATGAGAGATAACAGAATTAGTTATTATGCTTCAGCGGATTACAGTGTCGGCTCAGAACTCGATAAGCTAGTCAAATTAATCATTGATAAAACCGTTTATAACGAGCAACTCCAGAGAATTCATTATGGTCTGGAATCTGAAATGAAATCACAGGTCGATGGTAACATAAAAGAAGACTATTCTTTAGAAAAGAAAGAACTTATCAGTGAGTTAGATGATAGTACGAATTTTTTGCAAACGCATGGTATCATAAAAAGATTGTCGAAATTTGATAATTGGAGTGATGACGAAGTAGAAACTCTCTTGAAAATTGCCATTGACAACGGACAGGTTGGCAGGATTTTAGGAGATCCGGATTTAACAGATTTTTATACTAAGATACTGAATGACTATGATTTAGACAATCCAAATGCTAAAAAAGTGAGGGAGAAAATAGAGTGAGTTTTTCTAAGCCTCTATTCACAAATGTAGAACAATGAAATAAGTAAAAGATTGGGTACAGCCATCTTAACGTTATCAGACTAGAAAACAAAGAATTCTAATAACAAAATTGAGGGATAAACTTATGGTATCAGTTACGCAAAGGATTAGTGCAATCAAGCAGCCTAGAGGTGGTTATCTGCCTTCAAAAATGTTTGCTGTTCAAGAGTTAACAGATGGTAAAGAACTGAATGAGGTTGAAAATCTTCATGCAGTCCTTATTGGAATCTGTGTTGATTATCTGACAAGATTCATGAATGGTGCTGCAAAAGAAGAGGCTTTTAGGGTTTCTTTGGCAGGAGCTATATTAATTGAAAAGCATAAAATAGCTTCTAAACTTTTAGATGGAGTTATTGGGCTTGATGATTCTTCAATCATTAATGCATGTAAATTATCTGGTTTCGATGTTGTTTATAGGTTGGGCAGAGCAAGGTACAAGCCAGTTGAGGAGATTAGTCCAGATAAGGCAACTATTGACAATATTCGGATTATGGTTGAGAGGAGCCTGGCATTTCTTGAAAAATTTGGACCAGTTAAGAAAGATGGTTTCAGTTTTGAAGGTGGCTATACTGACACTATTGATAGTGGTGATGGTGATTTCTTGACAGCAGATACCTTGTGGGATTTTAAGGTGTCAAAACGTGATATCAATAAAGACCAGACCCTTCAATTACTTGTTTATTACCTTATGGGTGTCAATTCAATTTATGATGAATTTCAGATGATAGATAAACTGGGAATTTTCAATCCTAGACAAAACAAGGTTTACTTGTTGAAAATTGATAAGATTCCTGACGAGACAATTGAGCTAATTTCCAGTGACGTTATTGGATATTGATTATCTTATTAACTTGACCAACTGAACAGCTCTGCCATTTGACAACAAACTTAAACAATAGAAAGAACACACATGGAACAAACACAAACCTCCCAAGCGCTCTATCAGGCGTTGTGGAATTCAGCGGATGTGCTCCGCTCTAAGATGGATGCCAATGACTACAAGTCCTACCTCTTGGGCATGGTCTTTTACAAGTACTTATCAGATAAGATGCTCTTTTTCGTGGCGGAGACCATGGAAGAGCCGACGGAGGACTTGCAGGAGGCCCTGTCCCTTTATCGGGGTTACTATGAGGACGAGGAGACCCATGCGGACCTGGTCGCTGTGATCAAGGATGAGATGAGCTATGCTATTGCGCCGGACTTGACCTTTACAGCCTTGGTTAATCGGGTCAATGAAGGGACCTTCCAGCTGGAGGATTTGGCACAGGGTTTCCGCAATATCGAGCAGGACGATGAGCTCTTTGAAAACCTCTTTGAGGACATTGACCTCTATTCTAAAAAGCTAGGCGCAACCCCGCAAAAGCAAAACCAGACCATCTCTGGAGTCATGAAAGAGTTGGCAGCTCTCGATGTCGCTGGGCACGCTGGTGATATGCTGGGGGATGCCTATGAATACTTAATCGGCCAGTTTGCGACAGACTCAGGTAAGAAGGCAGGGGAGTTTTACACCCCTCAGCCCGTCGCCAAACTCATGACCAGAATCGCCCTTTTAGGACGCGAAGATAAGAAAGGTTTTACCCTTTACGATGCGACCATGGGGTCTGGCTCTCTGCTTTTGAATGCCAAACGGTATAGCCAAGAGCCAAATACCATTTCCTACTTTGGTCAGGAGCTCAACACCTCAACCTACAATCTGGCGCGCATGAATATGATTCTGCATGGGGTGCCAATTGAAAACCAGTATCTCCACAACGCTGATACTTTGGATGAAGACTGGCCAACGACAGAGCCGACCAACTTTGATGGCGTTCTGATGAATCCGCCCTACTCAGCTAAGTGGTCAGCAGACAGTGGTTTCTTGCAAGATCCCCGTTTTTCAGCTTTTGGAGCCTTGGCGCCTAAATCCAAAGCAGATTTTGCCTTTTTGCTGCACGGTTATTACCATCTGAAACAAGATGGGGGTGTCATGGCTATCGTCCTGCCGCACGGTGTTCTTTTCCGAGGCAATGCTGAAGGCAAAATCAGGAAGCACCTCTTGGAAGAAGGGGCCATTGATACGGTGATTGGCCTGCCGTCAAATATCTTTTTTAACACCAGCATTCCAACTACAGTCATTATTCTTAAGAAAAACCGCACCGACCGTGATGTTTTCTTCATCGATGCCTCCAAGGAATTTGACAAAGGAAAAAATCAAAATCTGATGACGGATGCTCACATCGAGAAGGTTTTAGAGGCTTACAAAAATCGCCAAAATATAGATAAGTTTGCCCATCTGGCCAGCTTTGAAGAGATTAAGGAAAATGATTTCAACCTCAACATCCCCCGTTATGTGGATACCTTTGAAGAGGAAGAAGTGGCACCGCTATCTGAGATTGTGACCAATATCAACCGAACCAACCAAGAGATTGCGGAAAAGACCTCTGCACTGATGGATATGCTAGGCCAGCTTAAAGGGACCACACCAGAAGCCAGACAAGATCTCCAAGCACTTCTCAATAACTTTAAAGGCTAAGAACAGATAAAAAAGCAGCTGTTTCTGAACTACAGCGACAGATATCAGCTATAATCTGGAGGAAAGCAAATGACTTATTCTTATCAAAACCCATACATCTACCTATCAGGACAGCTCACAAATAAAAAACTAATTCAAGCAGGCTTCACTGAAAACACCTATGACACGGGGGAAGTTTTACTGAACTATATCGTCGGACCGAACAAGGGCCCCTGTTTGCTGCTGCTTCCTGCTCAAATGGGGACATGGGAGAGCTACAAAAAAGTCCTGCTGCCGCTATCACAGCATTTTCATGTCTATGCTATGGACATCAGAGGACACGGAAAATCAACATGGACACCGGGACATTATTCGTGGAAAATTATAGGAGCCGATTTAAAAGCTTTCATTGAAAATGTTATTCAAGAAACTGTAATGATTAGCGGAAATTCTTCCGGCGGGATTTTAGCACTGTGGTGTGCAGCCAATATCCCTGACAAGGTGTCTTCCATTGTGCTGGAGGATGCTCCTGTTTTTTCGGCGGAAATGCCGCGTTTCAAAGAAGAGGACAGATTTGTCTATAACGGCTTGAAACATCTTGTTGAGCAGATTGGCACTATTGAAGACAGAGACTTGGCAGACTACTTTAAAGGTATGGAAATACCGGCCTCTGACAAACGGATAAAAAGAATCCCAGACTGGTTTGTCAACTGGCTTTCTAAGAAAATCAGACGTTTTCAGAATGCTCATCCCAATATGCCGGTAGAAGTTGCCTTTCCAGATAGTTTAAGATTACTGATCAAATCTCTATCCATGTTTGATCCGGATTTTGCCAGAGCTTTCGTAGACGGCCGCTTTTATGAGGGAATCAATCACGAAGAAGCCTTAAAACAGACCGCCTGCCCTATCCTTTTCTTACATGGAGACTGGAAAAGAGATGAACGTTACGGGCTGATTGGGGCATTAGATGAGCATGATGTCAAACACATTACAGACTTGGCACCACAAACTATTTATAAAAAAATTTCGGCCAATCATGTCATTCATTCTTTTAAGCCGAAAACATTTGTTAAAGAAGTGACTGCCTTTTACAAAGGACAAAAAATTCAAACCAACTCAAAAAGCCTGTGAAACAACATTTCCAGGCTTTTTATACTGCTTATAGTGAGATTATTTCAGCCTATCAATCTCCTTTTCATAAAACGCAATCTTCTCCACCAGTTTCTCTCTGTTTTTCAGCAAGCTATCAATATTGCCGTCTAAAAGGTCTAAATGAGACTTTAACAGCTCCAATCTTTCAGAGTAAGTTGCATCGCCTTTTAAACGCAAGTCAGAGTAGCGTCTAATCTCTTTGATAGGCATACCAACTTTTTTTAAGCGCTGAATAAACTGTAACCATCTATAATCACTCTGATTGTAACAGCGTCTGTTCCCTTCATCGCGTTTTGGTACTATGAGCCCTTCCTTTTCATAATATCGCAGTGTATGTATACTAAGTTTTGTCAGTTTTGACATTTTGCCAATTGAATAATGCATTTTTTCTCCTTTTGACTTGACCTAGAGTACACTCTAGATACTATAATTAGTATAGCTTAAAAAGGAGGAATTTAAAAATGCCAGTCACTTTAAAACAATATGTATGCATCACCGGAGCCAGCTCCGGCATCGGTTTGGAAGCCGCAAAAGCGTTCGCCGGTCTTGGCTTTCATCTAATCTTAGTCGCAAGACGCCAAAAACAGTTAGAAGAACTGAGAAAAGAATTGCTGCAGCAATACCCAGATTTGGATATTCTTGTAAAAAGCCTTGATTTATCAATCCCAGACAATGCTTATCAACTGTACAACAGCTTAAAAGGCTTTCATATCACTGTTTGGATTAACAATGCTGGATTTGGAAATTATGACAGCGTCGCTCATCAAAATTTAGAGAAAACTTCTGCAATGATTCATCTGAATATTGAGGCTTTAACTATATTATCCAGCCTTTATGTCAGAGATTACCAAGACATTGACAGCAGTCAGCTGATCAATATTTCTTCCCGAGGAGGCTATATGCTGGTAGATAATGCTGTCACTTACTGTGCAACAAAATTTTATGTCAGTGCCTTTACGGAAGGACTGGCATTAGAAATGAAGAACAACCGCCACAGCTTACAGGCCAAAGTGCTTGCTCCAGCTGCTACTCAAACAGAATTCGGCAAAGTTGCCAGTGATTCAAGCAGCTATAACTATGATGACCATTTCAAGCAGTATCACTCTGCTAAAGAAACGGCTGATTTCCTCATCCAGCTCTATAAAAGCGATAAAACTGTCGGGCTCGTCGATGTAAAAGATTTTAGCTTCCACCTCAGTCAGCAACTATTCAACTATTAAGGTTGACAATTATACTGTTTCCATAATAAGGAAGATTAGTTTTCATGATTTTTGTAATAATATTTCAGATAAACCCATATACTGCATGATAATAAAGGAATGCCTCCCAGTAATCCTATTGGAAGCGGGCCGAAAATCAGGTCATTCATAAAAGCGGGTTTTAAAAAATACAGGCCAAATACTGCCGCATTAACTGAACCGTGCATGAGAGAGGGGGCCCATATACTTCCGGTTTTGGCAAAGATCCAGTCCAGCAGGACAGCAAAAGCTGTTGTAAAGACAAGAAAGAGCAGGCAGCCAACTACAGGGTAGCCCCAGTAGTCTGTCCCGTATTCGTAGCCAAAAAACATAATCGGCCAGTGCCAAATGCCCCAAATCAAGCCAGAATAGATAACCCCTCTTTTTAGACCGAACTTTTCTTTGAGATAGCTGTGCATAAAGCCGCGCCAGCCAACTTCTTCCCCAAGTGCCAATAACATGTTGACAAACGGTGCGAAAAGAGTAGCAGACAGTGAGGTCAGAAAGGCTAGAATAAAGGGTGTCAGCCCGCCTGCCTCTAAAGCTGTCAGCTGTTCTCTACTGAATTGTGATGTAATATAAGGAGCTGTTGCATCAAAGGCCTGAGGTTTAACAGCAAAATACAATATTGCCCCTAAAGCCGCTAAAAGCACTGGTAAAAACCATGCAGTCAGGAAAAACAGCCATTTGTTATTTCTTAAAGGGATCTGCCACCCTATCTCTTTTAAGGGAACTTTAGCTGCCAGCACCCCTAAAAAGGGACAGTACATAGCCAACAGCAACAGAATGGTAAAAAACAGATGGCGTCCGTTTTGATAAAAAATCCCAGCACCAATCTGTAAAAGCCATGCCAGAACAAATGTTGAGAGGAGGTAGCGCTTGAATGTTTTTGTTTCAGTCATTTTCATTATTCACCTTCAAACGATTCAGCCTAAAAGAATAAACAGTCGGCACCAAGATCATAACAGCTAATGCCGCAGTCAGTATATACGGGAAAAAAAGCTGCAGAAAACTTTCTGTAAAGATAATAAACCCGCAGATAACCCATATTTTCCCAGCCAGTCGATGTGTTTTATTCCAGTTTTCCTCATCATCTAAGGTCCATGGAAGTCTGATACCGATTGAATAGTTCTGCCTGATTTTTGGCATATAATTGCCAATACCTAAAGCTAGACTCCCCAGTAACAATCCGGACAGAAGCATCGGGTTAATCAGGAAACCTAAAGAGGAACTGTAAACAGCAGCCATCACAAAGAGTGAGGTCAGCGGAACAATCCAATAAATAAGCAAAGCCGGTTTAGAGCTGATATTTTTCGCTTTAGGGTCATAGGAGGTGAAATAAACCACAAAAAGATGTGTCCCTAAAAGCAGCAGAGGCAGACCGAAAACGGTAAATAATTTACTGTTAAAACCATTAGCTCTTCCTGTAAAATCAAAATGTGTAGCCATAGTATCAGGCAGTTTCGTCCAATAAATGATACCAACCGCAACTGGTAAAAGAATAATGAGTGAACTGAGAATTAACACTTTTCTATTAATTTTCATTATCGCTGTCCCCCTTTAAATCAATCAACCATGTCATAATATCCTCTATTACTGACGTATTAAGTTCGTAGTAGATAAAATTTTTTTCCTTTGTCTCTCGTATCAAGTCGGCCTGCTTCAGCACACTGAGATGATGGGAAATAGTTGCTCCTGAAAGATCAAACTGAGCGGATATTTCCCCTGCTGGCAGGCTGCCGGCTTTTAAAATCTCCAGAATCTCTCGTCTGACAGGATTTGATAGGGCTTTAAAAGTTGTTGCAAAGCGCATCTTCCCACTCCTTTCTCAATCTATTTAGAAAATATTCTAAATAGATTGTAGCCTTCTTGTGGTATTTTGTCAACACTTAGTCCCCAAAATTTTAACTGAGACAGCCAAGAAAAGCGACAGCTTCCTCAACAAAATAATACAGCGCCCCTAGAACAGACAAAAATCCATTCTTTGCGGCGCTGCATAAAGTTAGCTGCTTTTATATCTTATTTGTCAATATAGGTTCAGAAAGTTCTTGGGCAAGAGGACACAAATAGCCTTATCTTTTAAAAACTGCAAAAGCACACATGTTGCAATATAAAGCAATAAGTATTTCCCCCTTACTGTTTTCTGCTAAATAAGCCACCTAGCTAGCTCTACAAACATGTTCCAAATAAAAGGTAGCATTTTAAATCGATTATCCAATAAAAATGTGAAGCCGCTATTCTTATCTTTCAAAAAAAATCTGAAGCCTGCTGCCTCAGATTTTTTTGGGAAACTAATATACGTTTTAGAAAAGCAGTATGACACCCCTTTTTCTGTTAAAGCGATTATTCTAGTGTCCCTTTCTTTTTTGCTGATGTTTCTTCTGCTTTAACTGATAGCGACGCTCTTTCTCCGCTAGACGCTGCTGTTTGCTGAAGGTCTTTTTCTCTTTTTTCAGGTTATCCTGCATTTTTTGCATAGCAGCTTGAGCTTTAGTTGAAACAGCAGGTTTGTTTTTTGCTTTGCTTATTTCTCTCTGCAGACGCTTAGGATTCTTTTTCCTTTTTGCTGCTTTAGAAATGGGGTTCTGTCCTTCAAGATGATCATAGCGATTCAGCAGTCTCCCTAGAGAGAAGTAAATAAAATCAAGAACCTCTTCGTCCTTAGGTTCTTTTCCAAATACATAACGAAAAGCTTTGTAGCCTTTCTTATCAGAATATTCTACCAGCCCTGACCAAAAAACACCATCAAAATAGACTGTTAATTTCATACAGTCCCCTCCTTATGTAAGGTACCAAGCTCGTGCAGACACAAAAGGAAAGTAAGAACCTACCGAAGAATCCTCAAAATTCTAGGTTGGCTCTCTTTTCCCCGCAGCGTTTACGCACGGTTCAGTTCCTCAAGAAATTAGCAAGGGACGACCTGGAGGGAAGGTTACTGACGTTTTTTAACGCTTGCAGACTACCAACTGCAATGTGTTTTTATGCTGTCTATTATTATAGCACAATTTTAAGTTTGGACAGGTTTCATTTTATAGACTGGCAGCAAATATTCGAGCACTCTGACTGCTGATAATAACACTAAATGTTCCCTGTTAACTAAATAGAAAACGGGATCAAACAGTGTCTGCCCTTGAAATGGCTTTAATACCGAGCCGGGGCAAATAATTAAAAACTGCTAACAGCTATTTCTCGCTGCTAAAATGGGGGTCATGTTTTTGTTTCCACTCTTTGATATAGTCCAGCCGCTGTTTGATTTTAGCCTCATTGCCTTCTTGTGTTGGTTTATAATAAGTGTGATTGCTGATACTTTCAGGGCGTGTGGGCATCGTTGTCAGCTTGTCTTCGTAAAAATGTGCCAGCTGATAGCCCTTCCCATAACCGGCCTCTTTCATCAGTTTAGTGCTGGCATTTCGCAGATGCAGAGGAACTGGCTCATCAATCGTTTCCTTAATGTCTTTTTTGACAGCCGTTCTGGCTTTATAAACAGCATTGGATTTGGGTGCCAAGGAAAGATAAATCACACACTGCGTCAGATGAACATCACATTCCGGCAGACCGATATAGCGGCAGGCCTGAAATGTATTGATAGCCAGATTTAAGGCACTATTGTCTGCTAAGCCGATATCTTCACTAGCAAAGCGGATTAAGCGGCGTGCAATGTAGACCGGATCCTCACCGCCGTCAATCATTCGCCCCAGCCAATAAATAGCAGAATCCGGATCACTGTTGCGCATTGATTTATGGAGAGCTGAAATAATATTATAATGCTCTTCGCCGTCTTTATCATAATAAGCCGTCTTTTTATCCAGTAGCTCTTCAAGCAGGTCTTCCGAGACTGTAACCTGACGTCCTCTTTTATCACCATTAAGAATCAGCATCTCTAAGGTATTGAGAGCCGTTCTGGCATCTCCGTTAGAATAAATAGCAATTTGTTTTAATAAATGAGATTTTATGTCAATCTTAAGCTCCGGAAAGGCCTGTTGGGACTGTAAAACACTTTCCAGCAAATCGATGATATCAGCTTCCTCAAGCTGTTTTAAAATAAAAACACGCGTTCGCGACAGCAAGGCAGAGTTGACTTCAAAAGAAGGGTTTTCTGTTGTTGCACCAATCAAAATTATACTGCCTTTTTCAACATAAGGGAGGAAAGCATCCTGCTGCGCTTTATTGAAACGATGGATTTCATCGATAAAAACAATCGTCCGTTCTCCTAAGAGGCGATGTTCTTCTGCCTCGTTCATAATTTTACGGATTTCTTTGATACCGTGCATGACTGCGCTAAATGTGATAAACCTTGATTTTGTTTTTTTAGCAATAATTTCAGCTAAAGTAGTCTTACCCACACCGGGCGGCCCCCAGAAAATCATAGATGAAATCTGATCTTTATCAATCATTTCTCTTAAAAACTTTCCAGATCCGACAAGATGCTTTTGACCGACAAAATGGTCTAAATCCTGCGGACGGACACGGCTGGCCAAAGGAGCGGCCATATCCATTTCTTCTTCAAAAAGTGATGATTCCTGCATTGTTCTCTCCTTAAAATTCACAAACATATAAGTAAAGCTTTAGACAGCCACTATTTAAAAGCTACAGGCTTACCGAAACTGCTATCATAAAGTGCTTGCCACTGTTAAGGAAAGCGAATTACCTGTTCGTCAGCATCCACGTCTGCCATCAGTCCAAAGGGGATGATGCATCTGGGCGCGGCATGCCCGATATTGACATTATAAAGAATGGGAAGGGTTCTGTCAGCTACTGTATCAAGCAGAATCCGTTTATAATCTTCATAGTATAACTCATTTACTGGCTTTCCAACAATTAGCCCGCTGATTACAGAAAAGATTCCGGTCGTTTTCAGTTTCTCCAGCATTTTTTGATACATTATAAGGCTTGGTCGTTCCTCACTTGTCTCAAGAAGTAAAATTTTTCCCTGCCAGTCAGAAAGAGAAGGAAACAGCTGGTACTGCCGGCACAAATCAACTGTATCAGGATAGCGTGAACCATCAAATATATCATAAAGCGACTCTAAGCAGCCGCCTAAAATTTCCCCCTTAAATTTAGCAGCACCCTGCAGCAGCTCAAAACCTTGATTTTTATGAACGGTTCTTTCTGTGCCCAAAGCTTTTTCACTATAATCCAAGCGTTCTTCGTACCAATACTTGCTGGGACGAATTTCTGATATACGGCCTGTTTCGACTAACTCTTTAAAATAATGGAAAGAATAAGGCAGCATATCATCGGCCAACTCACAGATATCCGCTAAAAAAGACTGTCCATAAAAGGTTTTTATCCCCAATTTATGTAGCATAAGATGATTTATTGTTGTATCAGAAAAACCTAAAAAGGCTTTCTGTCTCACCGCCTGGGCCAGTTGATGATCCGAAAACAAATGCGGCAGCAAACGGTAAGTATCGTCTCCTCCGATAGCGCACAAAATCAAGTCAATTTTATCATCTGTAAAGGCCCTGATGAGATCTTCCGCTCTTTTTTCCGGGTGATTCTTTAAATAAGCAATGCCTTTTAGAGCGTGCGGCAGAATGGTAACGCCCAAACCAAGACCTTTTAACCGTTTTATCCCTAAGTCCAGCTCATACTGAACTGATTTTTCGCCAAGCATACCGCTTGACAAACTGACTAAACCGACTGTACGTATCATAATTTCTCCTTTTTTGTATTACATTATATCACAACCAATCAGTCAAGTGAGCTTTGGTTGCATCTATCGTTACCTATAGCAAGTCAAACTGCAGTCAATTCTCTTACAGGCAGCCAACAGACAAAAGAATAACATTGACCCTTAAATTTTGGTAAAATAGTGTTGGAGTGAAAAACATAGAATGTCGCTGTCTGCCGGAGGATCAGTCAGGCCATTTGTTGGCTGATCATTTTTATAGACAGATGCATTAAACCTGTCCTAAATACTTGCAGAAATGAGGGAACTGATAGTTTGAGAGACTGTCCTGTTTCTTGTCATTTTAGCAGAAATGCCTATTTTTCTTTGCTCTTTTATATAGAAGGAGCTTTCTACTTTTTAATGAGGAGGAAACCATGAAATCAGATAGAGAACTTAAAAGTAAAGCATTAGAGCTTTTAAAAGAACGAGGAGTGAGCATTAAAGATATTGCAGAGCTTGTCCTCTTTTTACAGAATCCCTATATTAAAAACTTAAGTATTGAGGAATGTATTGACAGTGTTTACACTGTCTTAAACAAACGAGAAGTACAAAATACAATTATTACCGGCATTGAAATGGATAAGCTGGCTGAAGAAGGGAAGCTTTCTCAGCCTTTAAACGATATTCTGATGGAAGATGAAGGGCTTTACGGTATTGATGAAATTATGGCTCTTTCTATTGTCAATGTTTACGGGTCCATTGGGTTTACAAATTACGGCTATATCGATAAAATAAAACCGGGTATTATCAAGACACTGGATAGTAAAAACAGCAGCCGCTGCCATACATTTTTAGATGATATTGTTGGCGCTCTGGCAGCTGCAGCCGCCAGTCGGATTGCCCATGCGGATCCCGGTAAAAGTGCTATCACAAATATGAATTAATCTAAAGAACCTACTAAGGCAAAGATAAAACAGCCAGAGACTGAAGTCTCTGGCTGTTTGTTTATCAAAACGGCTATCTCTTCGGACAGGACAAGGCTACTGTCAGCGAAAAATTAAAATACTAAGCAAAGCCAAAAGAGCAGGCCCTCCCTGAGTCAAGAGAATTTTTTTACTTGAGCTCAAGGCACCGTAACTAGCAGCTCCAATCACAAAGAGCACTAAAAGTGTTACTATTTCAAGAGTTGAAGAAATAAAAAGTGCATAGAGGAGACAGAGAGCCAGCAGGCCATTATAAATTCCCTGATTTTTCAGGAGAACAGAAACGGACTGCCGTGATAATTCAGACTCTGTTAAACCAAAAACACGGCTGGTTGTTGCCGACTGAGTGGCCACTGTTTCTAAATACATAATATAGAGGTGCTCCAAAGCAACGACTGCAGTTAATAAGACGGTTATTATTGACATTATCATTTTCCTTTATTTATAGATAGAGTTACTCACACAGCCATTATAAAAACAAAAAAGAAGAGCTGCTGCTCTTCTTTGGCTGATTTTACATTACAATTGTTTGTTGTAATATTCAACAATGAGCGCTTCGTTGATTTCTGGATTGATTTCATCACGCTCAGGCAGACGTGTCAGAGAACCTTCAAGGTTTTCACTGTCAAAACTTACAAAAGACGGACGTCCCAATGTGCTTTCAACAGCTTCCAGAATGGCTGGAACCTTAGCCGACTTTTCACGTACTGAAATAACTTGGCCTACCTCAACACGGTAGCTAGGAATATCTACACGTTTGCCATCAACAAGAATATGTCCGTGATTAACAAACTGACGAGCCTGACGGCGTGTTCTTGCAAGCCCCAGACGATAAACAACATTATCAAGACGGCGTTCAAGAAGAAGCATAAAATTGAAACCGACAGTTCCTTCCTTGATCTTAGTAGCTTGAACAAACAAGTTTCGGAATTGTTTTTCACCTAAACCGTAAGAAAAACGAAGTTTTTGTTTTTCTGTCAGCTGCAGACCATACTCTGATAATTTACTGCGGTTGTTAGGACCGTGCTGACCTGGCACATAATTGCGGCGAGCCAGTTCCTTGCCCGTGCCTGTAAGGGATAGCCCTAAGCGGCGTGATTTTTTCCAAGATGGTCCTGTATAACGTGACATAATGATGTCCTCCTCAAAAAAGTTTTTTTGCAGGAAATAACGTTTAAAAGAAAGTCCTGATTCGTGCAGTTACCCTTCGCCTCAACAGCAAAGGCTACTCTAACAAAATCTGGCTGTTCTTATTCCAATTGACAGGCACAGTCAGCGGCAAAACCAGATTTTTCCACTACAGAGCAACTGTTGACGAGCTTCATACCTTCTCTGCTGCTATTTCACACAAAGAACAGTATAACACAGAAAAAAAAGCTTGTAAAGGCCTATATCAAGAAAAAACTTCTGACCAACAAGCTGTTTCTTGGCTGAGTCAGCCTTTTTCACCAAACTTCAGTCTTTCTTTATCCTCTTCTGATAAAGTTCTGTAGTAAGCTACCCAAAACCAGGCAAACAGACCAAGTCCGCATAATCCTATAATGACTCCCACTTTACAACCCTCCTTAATCAAAATAATGGATTAGAGTTTTTTCAGTTAAGATATCAGAATAAGTATAAGACTCGACATAGGTATTTTCAATTTCGCCGGGAACTGTTGCCTCGTCCTTGTATTCAACAATAAACAAAGAAGAATAAACTTCAATCAGACGGCCAATTTTATTTTTTTCGCGTTTACGGCCATTTTCAAGAGTCAGCTCAACGAGCTGCCCTTCATGATTTTTTATGTCTTCTTTAATTTTTTTCATCTTTGCAACATCTGCAAATGCATCACTCATCAAATTTCTCCTTAATCAGGGAATAGGCTTATCCCCGCTGTAATATCAATCTGGCTTCTCAAAAACAGCCATTTGTTATTGCTCTTCAAACTGAGCTATACTAGAAAATTTATTATACTCTTTTTGAAATATTAATTTTACAGTCCCACGCGCACCGCTACGGTTCTTTTCAAGAATAACTTCAATAGTATTATCCTCAAGTGTCTCCTCAGAAGCTTCACCTTCTTTACGGTAATAATCATCACGATAAAGAAAAGCTACGATATCCGCATCCTGCTCTATAGATCCGGACTCGCGGATATCAGACAAAACCGGTCTTTTATCCTGGCGCTGCTCTACACCGCGGGACAGCTGACTGAGAGCAATAACAGGAACTTTCAGCTCCTTAGCTAAAATTTTTAGCTGACGTGAAATTTCTGAAACTTCCTGCTGCCTGTTGTCAGGACGAGTGCCGGTAATTAACTGCAGATAATCAATGACAATTAAGCCCAGACCTCCTTCAAGCTCCTGAGACAGTTTGCGGGCACGAGCACGGATTTCAGTAACTTTAATATCAGATGTTTCATCAATATAAATCGGAGCTTCGGCCAAAGCCCCCTGTGCAATCGTCACATTATTCCAATCCTGATCGGTCAGCTGCCCTGTCCTCAGTGCATGGGAATCAACCATCCCTTCTGCTGCCAGCATTCGGTCAACCAAACTCTCTGCCCCCATTTCCAGTGAAAAAATGGCAACAGGACGGTTTTGCTTTGTTCCAACATTTTGAGCAACGTTTAGTGCAAAGGCAGTTTTTCCAACGCCAGGCCGTGCAGCTAAAATAATCAGCTGATCATCATGCAGACCGGTTGTAATCCGGTCTAAATCACGAAAACCTGTTGGCAGACCTGTAACATCCGTTGTCTGCTGGGAACGGATCTCAAGATTTTCATAATTAACTTTCAAAACCTCTGAAATTTTACGAAAACCGCTGCGGTGGCTGTGCTCATTGATTTCAACCAGAGCCTTCTCAGCGTCTGCAATAATATCCTCAGAAACCCGTGTCCCTTCATAAGCCAGGTTGACAGTGTCCGTCAGCCGCGAGATAATATTGCGCAGCATAGCTTTTTCAGCTACTATTTTAGCATAATATTCTGCATTGGCACTGGTGGGCACACTGTTAACAAGTTCTACAATATAAGAAAGGCCGCCAATATTCTGGAGGTCTCCCTGATCGTCCAAGACAGTTCTGACCGTCGTTGCATCGATGGCCTCGTTGCGATCACTTAAAGTAATCATTGCCTGAAAAACAATTTTATGGGAATATTTATAAAAATCATCCGGTTCAACAAATTCCCTGATAGCAACCAGTTTTTCCGGAGAAATAAAAACAGAGCCTAAAACAGATTGCTCTGCCAACAGATCCTGCGGCTGAACCCTTAATTCCGGTCCTTCTGCCAATATTGTCACCCCCTATAATCAAAACACAAAGTCCACTAAAAAAGCAAAACGAAAATGACAGTAAGTCCGAAATCTGTGATTTCGCAGACGCACCTCTGTCAGGACGACTAGAAGGGTGCGGTCGGCTGCTAAGACGACAAAGCCTTCAGACGGCTACGGCTGACGGTAAGTCCGAAATCTGCGATTTCGCAGACGCACCTCTGTCAGGACGACTAGAAGGGTGCAATAAAAATTTGGTCCTTCAAATCATTTCTAGCTGGTTCAGTAAGATAAGCTGCAACCTACAGCTTTTCTTCGACAGCAGCTAGGTTTGACCATACTCTTTTTACTAAGATTTCAGCCGTTTCAATACTCTGAAACTTATAGTGTTCTTTGTCTTTGTATCAAAATCTCTCGATTAGCCCAGAAAAGCAACTCTTATGCTTCTTTGATGGCTAATTTAATTTCAGCTCTGACTTCCTTATGCAGTCTTACAGGAACTTCAATTAAGCCGAGGGCGCGAATAGGCTGCTCCAATTCAATATGGCGTTTATCTACTTTAATCCCAAACTGCTTATCCAGCGCTTCTGCAATTTTTTTTGCTGTAATGGAACCAAAGGTGCGGCCATCCGGACCAACTTTTTCCGAAAATTGAACACGGATTTCTTCCTGACTAAGTTTAGTCTGAATCGCTTTTGCTTCTGCCAACTGTTCTACCTGAACCTTTGCTTCAGACCTTTGTTTCCCCTTTAGCTCGCTTATAGCTTGCTTTGTTGCTTCTTTTGCTAAGTTCTTTTTTAAGAGAAAATTTTGGGCATAACCTGTTGGAACTTCTTTGATTTCACCTTTTTTCCCTTTACCTTTAACGTCTGCTAAAAAGATAACTTTCATTCTTCTCCCGCCTCCTTATCTTCTAATTCATTGTCAAGTAGCTCAAGCAACTGTTCCCTTGCCTGACTGACTGTTAAATCCGGCAGCTGGCAGGCTGCTAAATTAAAATGACCGCCGCCGCCAAGGCTCTCCATAATCCGCTGAACATTTATCTGATTTTTGCTGCGAGCTGAAATAGAGGTTACTTGAGCAGTATTGCGGGTAATAACAAAAGTAGCCTCAATACCGGCCATTGAAAGCAGCAAATCTGCTGCCTTACTAGCAATAATATTAGTGTAAGCAGCCTGATCAGAACCAGTCGCCAGAAGAATATGATCGCCGACTTTCTCACCTCTGAGAATCAGTTCATTAATCATTCGGTATTCTTCGAAATCAATAGCGGAAATATTCTGAATTTCTGCACTGTCACTGCCCAAGGTTCTTAAATAGCTGGCCACATCAAATGTACGGCTGGTTACGCGTGTTGAAAAATTCTTGGTATCCAGCATAATACCAGCCATTAAAACACTGGCTTGAATCTTATTCAGCCGCTTTCGAGCATTTTGAAACTGAATCAATTCTGTTACCAGTTCGCTGGCACTGCTTGCTCCGCTTTCAACAAAAGAAAGAATGGCATTGTCAGGAAAATCTTCATCACGCCGGTGGTGATCAACAACAATAACATCTTTAAACTGCACATACAGCTCTTTTGATAATGTCAGTGACGCTTTGGAATGATCCACCATAATCAGCAAAGAATGAGGAGTAAGCATATTTAGAGCCTGCTCAACTGAAACCAGCTGACTTGTTTCCTCAGTTTGCAGTCTTGCTACAGCTCTGGAAATATCTGGATTCATATCAAAAGGATCGTACACAGTATAAGCATTTTCAGTAATGTTGCTGGCAAAAAACTGCATGCCGACAGCAGAACCTAATGCATCCATATCAAGATGCTTATGTCCGACAATAAAGACACTGTCAACTGTTTTAAGCCTGTCAGAAATGGCTGTCATCATAGCACGCGTTCTCGTTCGGGAACGTTTGACTGTCGAAACTGAACCGCCGCCAAAATACATAGGCTGTTTTTGGTCATCGTTCTCTCGAATAACAATCTGATCTCCCCCTCTAACAAGAGCGATATTCAAATTCTGTAAAGCAACCTGACCGATTTTGTTGTGTTCACTATCCCCGTAAGAAATGCCCATACTTAATGTCAGCGGCAGCTGCCTTTCCTGAGCCTCTTTACGAAAGGCTTCTAAGACAGAAAATTTCGCTGCCATCAGATCGCTTAAAACAGAATAGTCAGTAAAAAAGTAAAAACGATCCATATCAACACGACGGTAAAAAATATTTTTTTCCTGAGTAAAATTGGAAATAAAATTAGCAATAAAACTGTTAATTTGCGAAACATCTGCATCAGATAAATCATCTGTTACGTCATCATAGTTATCAATTGAAATAATGCCGATGACAGGGCGCAGCAAACTGACATCCCCGAGCTGTCTGTTGCCCATAGATGCATCAAAAAAGTAAAAAATACCAATTGATTCATCTAAATAAGTAGAATACTTATTGCCGCTTTTTTCAAAAGACTGACTGGCTGAGCCATTGCGCTTATTGGAAATGACCTCTTTAACAAACTGATATTCAAAATCACCGTTTTCGGTGGTAAATATAAGCTCAGCATAAGGATTAAACCAAACAATTTCATTGCTAGCCAAATCAAATTGGATGACCCCTACAGGCATTTGCTCCAGCAAATTTTTCAAATTAACTTCAGTTTGATCATTCAGCAGCTCTATCTGCTCCAGCTCAGAAATCTCATATGTTTCCTTTTGGTAGTACAGTAGAGCAACAACAAACACCAGTGTAAGGAAAATAGCTGTTAAAACAGCTGTCTGACTTTGAAAAAGCCTAACACAGATAGCCAAAATACCAAAGAGTATCAGACCGATCATAATCAGATGAATAGTTGCAAAACGAAATCTTCTCATTTTAAACCTCTTAACTGATTCATTATAGCATAAATCAAGTCTAAAAAATAGGGCTGACCTATCTATTTACCATCGGTTTTTTTAAGATTTAGGGCCTGCTTTTCTGTTTTCCTTCAAGGTAAACCATCAAAATACTGATATCTGAAGGATTAACACCGGATATTCTGCTGGCCTGACCAATTGTTTCCGGATTAATTCTCTTGAATTTTTGCCGTGCTTCTGTTGCAATAGAATCGATGGCATCCCAATCAATATTTTTAGGAATCGGTTTTCCTTCCAGACGTTTCATTTTAGCAACCTGATCAAGAGCTTTATTGATGTAACCCTCATATTTTATTTCTGTCTCCAACAGTTCGATAACATTGTCATCCAAAGATTCATCAGCAGCTCCAATGAAACTTGTAACAAGATCATAATTAATACCTGGCCGCCGCATAAAATCTTTAGCTGTCAAGGCATCTGTCAAGGGTTTAAAGCCCATCTCAGCAATTCGCTCATTGGTTTCAGGAACAGGTTTTAGTTTAGAGGTTGACAGTCTTGTCAACTCTTTGTCAAATTGCTGTTTACGTCTTTTGTAAACACGATAGCGCTCATCATCAACTAAGCCAATCTTACGGCCAAGTTCAGTTAGACGCATATCCGCATTGTCATGCCGTAAAATAAGACGATATTCAGCACGAGAAGTTAAAAGTCGATAAGGTTCCGCCGTACCCTTAGTAACTAAATCATCAATCATAACCCCTATATAGGCATCACTTCGCTTCAAAATAAATTCCGGCTGACCTTGAACTTTTAAAGCCGCATTAATCCCTGCTATAAGACCTTGACCGGCAGCCTCTTCATAACCAGACGTCCCATTAGTTTGGCCTGCTGTAAAAAGACCTGAAACGACCTTAGTTTCAAGAGTAGCTCGCAACTGATGCGGCAGAACAACATCGTATTCAATAGCATAGCCCGTCCGCATCAACTCTGCTTTCTCCAGACCTTTGATCGAATGGAGAAGCTCTTTTTGAACATCTTCTGGCAGACTAGTTGACAGCCCCTGAACATATACTTCCTCTGTCTCACGGCCTTCTGGTTCTAAGAAAAGCTGATGGCGTTCTTTATCTGCAAAACGGACAATCTTATCTTCAATTGAAGGACAGTATCTTGGCCCAACTCCTTTGACTATACCTGAAAACATGGGGGCACGGTGTAAATTTTTATGGATAATATCATGACTCTTTGGATTCGTATAGGTCAGCCAGCAAGGAATCTGTTCCTGTAAATAGTCCGCATCATCAGATAAAAAAGAAAAGTGATTTGCTTTTTTATCCCCTGGCTGAATTTCTGTTTCAGCATAGTCAATTGAAGAAGCTTTTATTCTGGGCGGAGTCCCAGTTTTAAAACGCCCGATCTCAAGACCTAATTCTTGTAAGTTATCGGCAAGGCCGATAGAAGGCAGACTATTGTTCGGCCCCGAAGAGTATTTAAGATCTCCTAAGATAATTTCTCCGCGTAAAGCTGTTCCTGTAGTTACAATTACGCTTTTAGCAGAAAATTTCTGATTAGTTGCTGTCCGTACACCTAACACTTTGCCGTCTTCAACCAAGATTTCTTCAATCATTGTCTGCCGCAAAGTAAGGTTTTCCTGCTGCTCAACTGTATGCTTCATTGTTCTAGCATAAAGCGCTTTGTCAGCCTGAGCCCGTAAAGCACGCACTGCAGGACCTTTCCCAGTATTCAGCATTCGCATCTGAATATAGGTTTTGTCAATATTTTTTCCCATCTCACCGCCAAGCGCATCAATCTCTCGGACAACAATTCCCTTGGCTGAGCCACCTATAGATGGATTGCATGGCATAAATGCCAGCATTTCAAGATTTATAGTTGCAAGCAAGGTTTTACAGCCCATACGGCTGGCAGCTAAACTAGCTTCGACTCCGGCATGCCCAGCACCAATCACAATAACATCATAATCTTCAGTAAATTCTTGGGTCATTATTTCTCCTTTTTTACTTTGCAGTACGTGCAGTTGAAAAATTCTTCAGGGATAAATTATAATAAAAAGTATCAGCTAAAAACAGACAGCACTGCCGATTTAAATCTCCTATGCCGATAAAATTCCGCATAAAAATAGCCAAACCTCTAGAAAATTGTACGTCAAAAAACGCACAATCCTCATGAGCTTTGACCATCATGATTATTGCTAAAAACAGTGTAGCAAAATTTACTGGAAAATTCAATTTTATTCAAAATAAAATTGAATAAAAAAACTTTAGTTTAGTCTGCTGTTACGATACAAACTTTACACGACTATCAACTATACATATTGACAAATTTGTTCTTCTTTGTAAACCACATCAATTATTCCACCGCCTAAACACTCTTGGCCGTCATAAAAAACAACAGCTTGACCAGGGGTAACAGCACGTTGTGGTTCGGCAAAGAATACTTCTGCTTTATCACCCTTAACCTTGACAGTAACTTGACTATCAGGTTGACGATATCGAAATTTAGCTGTACACTCCATTGTAAACTCTTCAGGTCTATCATTTGTAAAGTGAATCATAGAAGCGTCAAGAGAAGTTGACATAAGAGCTTCATGGTGAAAACCTTGACCTACATAAAGAATATTTTTTGAAAGGTCTTTTCCAACAACAAACCAAGGAGCGTTATCTCCGCCGCGCTGACCGCCGATACCAAGACCGCCGCGCTGGCCGATTGTATAGTACATAAGCCCGGCGTGTTCTCCCATATCACGGCCATCAATGGTTAGCATCCGCCCTTTCTGTGCAGGTAAATACTGGCTGAGAAATTCTTTGAAATTTTTCTCACCAATAAAACAAATTCCGGTAGAGTCTTTCTTTTTAGCGGTCGCCAAACCAGCCCGTTCAGCAATTTGACGCACCTCAGATTTTTGCAGATGCCCCAGCGGAAACATCACTTTCTGCAGCTGCTGCTGTGACAGCTGACTTAAAAAATACGTCTGATCTTTATTATTATCAGCACCCCGCAGCATATGAACGCTGCCAGTATCATCGCGGAATACTTGAGCATAATGGCCGGTTGCTACATAATCAGCTCCTAAAGTCAAAGCATAATCAAGAAAAGCTTTAAATTTTATCTCTTTATTACACATAACATCTGGATTTGGAGTACGTCCGGCGCGATATTCTGCTAAAAAGTATTCAAATACTCTGTCCCAATACTCTTTTTCAAAATTAACAGAATAGTAAGGAATGCCAATCTGATCAGCTACCGCAGCGACATCTTTGTAATCCTCCGTCGCCGTACAAACACCAAATTCATCTGTGTCATCCCAATTTTTCATGAAGACGCCGATAACATCGTAGCCTTGTTCCTTTAGAAGTAAAGCCGTTACCGACGAATCGACACCGCCGCTCATCCCAACAACAACACGTATTTTTGAATTATCCATAGATAACTCCTCCCATCAAATAAGATACAAAGAACCAGAAAGAAAAAATAGGAAAATCCCAACTGAACAAACTTCTGTCTGCAATTTTTATTACCGAAGAAGGTTTTAAAAGAAAATCCAGGTACATCTTTTGGCCTTTGATTTTTCAACATAGACTTGAAGGGTCTAGCTGTCCAAAAGTCGATTTGAAGGTCGATTTTGAATACACTAAATAAAGTGCCTAACTATTATAACATGAAATAGATAAGCATCAAACTATTATTTTTTGAAGACTAACTCCATTATTTAGACAGTAAGCACATATTTTTGCTATACTGATAAAGGTAGTCAGCTAGTTGAAGTGTTTTACAGCTTAAACAGCCTCACTTCTTTTATACCTTGACTTCATGTTTACATTATCTTTACAGGAGATTGTCATGAAATCTATTTTATTTGATTTAGACGGAACCTTAGTCAATTCAAGCTCAGGGATAAAATCCAGTTTTCGCTACACTTTTGAACAACTAAATCTTACTGTCCCTGATGACAAGGTTCTGTCAACTTTTATTGGTCCACCGCTTGAAACAACTTTTTCTAACCTATTTAGATCAGAAGAATTAGTGAAAAAAGCTATTGCTTATTTTCGATTATATTATAAAGAAAAAGGTGTTCACGATGTCTTTGTTTACCAAGGAATCTATGGGGCGCTGACAGACCTTAAAGCAGCAAATTATGAACTGTATGTGACAACCAGCAAAAATGAATCGATGGCCCAGTTTATGCTAGATGAATTGGGACTGTCTAAATTTTTTAAAGCTATTTATGGCGCTACACCCCACCGTTTTAAAAAAGATGATGTTATTCGAGCGTGTTTGCTATCTGAAAATATCAATCAGAACGAGGCTCTTATCATAGGCGACACAAAGTTTGATATTATCGGAGGAATTTCTGCTGGTATTAAAACATTGGGTATCACTTGGGGAAGTGGACTGGAGGCCGATTTACTTAACAGCGGTGCTGATAAAATTTGCCATTCTCCTGACAATATAAAAAAAGTACTGACTTTTTAATGTCAGTACTTTTTCACTAGTAGCCCCAAGCCGATAAGCCCTGAGCATTATAAGCATTAATCGCTGAGTTAATTTGATCTTGAACCGTTGCAGTTGAACCCCAGCCCGGCATAGTCTGGAAGAGACCTGAAGCACCCGATGTGTTTGAGGCTGTGTAATCGCCATTTGACTCACGGGCAATGATATATTCCCATGTTGATTGTGGAACACCTGTAGCAGCTGCCATTTGTGCTGCTGCTTCACTGCCTACTGCACCGGCTGTATTCCCATTTGTTACACTTGTTGAGGGTGCTGATACAGCAGTAGTATTAACCGGAGCAGCTTCAGTAACAGCATTTTCAGTTTCCGATATCACTTCAGGTACAGCTTCCTCTTCTACAGGAGCTGTATCTTGGTCCTGATTGTCCAAAGCTTCTTCTAATTCTGATGTTTCTTGGATTTCTTCTGCGGATGCTGTTGTAACCAGAGATTCACTGCCGATTGCGCCAACAATATTTTTTTGTGACTCAGTAACTGTATAAGCACTCTCTGTTTTTGTAAGAGCAAAGGCTGTTCCTGCAGCACTCGCAGCAATGAGCAAGGCTCCTAAAATAGTATATCTTTTTTTCTGACGTTTTGCTTTCGCAAGCCTACTATACATATATGTGCACCTCTTTCATTTTTCCAAATCTCATATTATAATTTAATTGTTACCCTTCAATTTTATTTATATTAAAAATATTACAATTGTATTGTTTTAAGAAAACAAAAAAGAATAAAGCCCATTTAGCCATTAAAAATGACTTTGCTTTATTCTTTTATAACTGTTTTTACAGCGGAAGTCATTGACTTTTCGACTTTTTATCAGTACCAGCCATTGGCGTTCCAAAATGCGAGTGCAGCTGACCAAGAGCCATAACGCTCAGAAACATATGCATCGGCTACCCGCTCTTGATTTTCTGCTGATAAATCGCCATTCAGGTAAGAAATACTCAGTTGATAACGGCCATAATACTGTCCGTTTTCTGCTGTGTAATTGCCGCCAGACTCATGCTGAGCAATCTCTTCTTTAGCTGCAGCATCTTCAGCACTTAAGGCTGTATCTGAAGCTGAACTGTCGGTATTTTCTTCCGGTGCTGCACTATCTTCTGAATCATCAACTGATAAGGTCTGCCCCACACTGATAGCATTGGCATCCGTAATGCCATTTTTTGCAGCTAATTCATCTACAGTTGTTCTGTGGGCTGCAGCAATAGCTGACAGTGTATCACCCGACTGAACAGTATAAGAGTCGGCACTGATAATAATTGGTACAGCAAGTGTGGCAGCAGCCATCACTCCTGTCAAGCTTAAGGTTATTGACTTTCTTTTATTTCCTAAAATTGTTTTTAGTTGCATCATTAACTCCTTTTCTTACTGAGGATTATTACCATCATATCCTTTTAATGTTACCGTCTTTTTGGACTTTAATTAAAATTATTACATTTTGATTGATAAAAAATAAAGAAAACGCCTACAGACGTTTTCTTCGGTCATTCGATACATTCTAAAATAGCAATTTCTATTTACATAAGAGGCCTAGCCTGTTTTTAAGATAAACAATAACAGACCTAAAATCAGCAAAGTGAGCAATGCAAGACTGTCTTTCAGCTGCCAGTGTAAAAGACGGTACTTGCTTCGCCCTTCTCCGCCTTGATAGCCACGCGCCTCCATAGCAACAGCTAAGGCATCAGCACGCTTAAAACTGGAAGCAAAAAGAGGAATCAAAATAGGGATAATTGATTTAACTTTTTGGAAAATGTTCCCTTCACCAAAATCAACCCCCCGAGCTCTTTGCGCATTCATAATACGTACCGTATCATCCATCAATGTCGGTACAAAGCGTAAACTCAAAGACAGCATTAGTCCAATCTCATGAGCTGGGACTTTGAATTTAGCAAATGGCTGCAACAATGATTCTACCGCATCAGCAAGACTGAGCGGTGTTGTCGTCAAAGTGATGAGTGTTGAGAAAATAATAATAAGAACAAACCGCATAAAAATTAGTGCAGCCTGACTCAAACCACCAGAAGAAATCTTTAGAAACCAAAATTGAAAAAGCGTCGTGCCTCCCTGTGTAAAAAAAATCTGAAAAATAGTCGTAAAAAGAATAATACCAACCATAGGCTTTATGCCATTGAGAAAAAAACGCAGTTTCACCTGTGACAACAAGATTGTCAACAAAGTAAAAATAAAAATTAAAAGATTCGTCAAAAAATTATTGGCCCAAAAAACAATAATGATATAGATTATCATGGCCAAAAGTTTACTTCTGGGATCCAGACGATGTATAATTGAATCTCCGGGAATATAACGGCCAATAATCAGTCTATCCATGCTTAAGCACCTCTTTAAACTCATCAATTGTGATTGGCAGTGTTTCCATAGGTAAGCCGCGGTGAGCCAATGATTGGGCAAACTTTGTTATTTTTGGCACCCCCAATTGTTTACTTTCTAACAAACTGACTTTTTGGAAAAGATTTTTCGGGCTGCCTGAAAGGACCAGCTTCCCTGCTTCCAAAACATAAACATAATCAGCATAATCAGCAACATCATCCATTAAGTGAGTCACTAAAACAACGGTCATGCCCGATTGATACAAGCGATTAAAAAGCTGCATCAACTCACGGCGTCCTCTGGGATCAAGCCCTGCTGTCGGTTCATCCAGAACTAGTATTTTGGGTTCCATAGCCAGAATGCCGGCAATAGCCACTCGTCGCATCTGCCCGCCAGATAATTCAAACGGGTTTTTATCAAACAGTTCTTCTGCTATTCCTACTAAAGCTAACTTTTCCTTAGCTAAGGATTCTGCTTCCTGCAATGAAACTCCGAAGTTTTGGGGGCCGAATGCCACATCTTTCAAGACAGTCTCAGCAAACAGCTGGCTCTCCGGAAATTGAAAAACCAGCCCCACCTTTTTCCGAACAGACTTGATATCCTTGTTTTTGGAATCAGGTGTGATGGTCATCCCGTCAATCGTAACCGAACCTTCAGTCGGGACAGCCAAGCCGTTCAGCAGCTGCATAACAGTTGATTTGCCGGAACCCGTATGACCAATAAAAGCAGTGTAGGAACCATCTCTAATTTCAAGATTAATGTCAAAAAGGGCACGCCCTTCAAAAGGGGTCCCTGCCTGATAAGTATAACTTACATTTTTGAGAGTAATTCCCATAGCCTATTTTCTAATTCCTTTTCTGTCAAATAAGTATCGCCAAAAGTATATGACTCTGATTCCAACGCTTTTATTACATTTGAGGTAAAAGGAACATCTAAACCAAGCGTTAAGAGTTCTTCACCGCGTGCAAATAATTCTTTCGGAGTAGAGATTGATTCAATCTGACCGTTTTGCATAACCAAAACACGGTCGCTCAGTGCTACTTCATCTAAGTCATGGGTGATAGAAATAACAGTCATATCGTATTGTTTTCGAATAGATTTTATCGTTTTTATAAGCTCTGTACGTCCTTCTGGATCAAGCATACTGGTTGCTTCATCTAAAATAATAATTTTCGGCTGCATGGCAACCGCGCCGGCAATAGCAACACGCTGCTTCTGTCCGCCGGAAAGCCGCGCAGGTTCACGAGACATATAAGCTGACATCCCCACTAATTCCAAAGCCTGTTTGACACGCTCTTTCATGATTTCATAAGGAATCCCCTTATTTTCAAGGCCAAAAGCCACATCATCTTCCACTGTCGCACCCACAAACTGGTTATCCGGATTTTGGAAAACCATACCGATTTTATGGCGAATATCCCAAACATTTTCTGAACTTAACTGTTCACCGTCAACAAAAATCTCACCGGACTCAGCTTCCAGAAGACCTGTGAGGAGCCGTACAGCAGTTGATTTACCGGAACCGTTATGTCCAATGACAGACAACCACTCTTGAGGTTTCACGTGAAACGATAAATCTGTTAATGTATAATCTTTTTGTTCATCAGTATATTTAAAGTAAAGATTGTTAACTTCAATAATATTGTTTGTCATTTTTTACTGAAAGGTATCCTTAAAAAGAAAGCTCGCCCCTTTAAAATAGTCATAACCAGAATAAATTGTAAAAACTAAAGCGATATATAGGGTTATCGTACCTAATAAAGTCCAGTGGCATAATAAAAAAATAATAGAGAACATCTGAGAAAAAGTTTTAATTTTCCCGGGGAGAGCCGCAGCAAGCACTGTTCCGCCATTTTCTACAAGCAGCAGACGCAGGCCAGTCACCGCAAGCTCGCGGCAGACAATGACAGCAGCGATCCAGGCAGGCAGTAGATTTAATTCAATCAACATGATAAAAGCACTCATGACTAGCATTTTATCAGCCAAAGGATCAGCAAATTTGCCAAAATTAGTAACAACTTGCCACTTGCGGGCTAAATAACCGTCAAGGTAGTCTGTAGCACTGGCCAAAGCAAAAATCAAGGCTGCTATAAAGTGACCTGTCAGAGTATGTGAAAAACAAAGGATTAAAATAAACACCGGAATCATAAAGATTCGTCCAATAGTAAGCAGATTGGGAATGTTTTCTTTTTTCATTTCTTCACCTTATTGGATATTTAATGTAATATAGCTTAAATCTGAACCCGTCAAAGCGGAAGTATCAAGGACTTGTCCATCAACAGTGATGGTTACACCTTGGACAACACTGAGAGTGATGGTTGCGGTAGCTGTGGAAGCGGGTAAACTTACTGTATAAGAAGGTGTTGCCGAGTTTAGTGTTACCCCATCTTCACTCATCTCTGAATTGCTGACATAAAACCAACTGCTTTCTGCTCCTGACAATGAAACAACAATTTCGACAGGATCGCTTGCATTGCTCAAATAAGCTGTAAGAGCTCTGCCGCTTCCTTCTACACTTAAAGTTGCCTGACTGTCTGTCGAAACAGAAGTCGTTTCTTGTTCAGTTGAGCTGCTGACGGACCAATACTGAGAAGCCTGTGAAGTTTGACGATTGCCTTGAAGCTGATGCCAAACAGTGTAACCAACAAAAAGCAATATCAAAATGGCCACCAAACTTAAAATAATAATCGGCCAGCGGGACGGCTCATCGTAAGATTCATCATCATAGTCATAACGGCGGCTTCTGTTAGCAAAACTAGTCTTTGTTTCAGTCCCAGTCGATAATTCCGGTTCTTTATCGGTATTTGATATCACAGTTTCTGTTGACTGACTATCAGTCTCCGCTATTTCTTCTATTTCTTTTGGAACTGCTTCTTCGGCATTAAAAGCATCTTTTAAAACAACCGGCTCTGCAAAATGATCTGTTTCAGATTCCTGATGCTGAATTTGCTCACGGTATTGCTGTTTTAAAGCAATGGGATGTAAATCAACTGTTTCCCCATATCTTTGAATATAGTTCAGAGTTTTTTCATCCGGAATTAAATTGAACTGATCTAATTCCAAAGCCAGCAAATGATGAGAAGGGATATCCGTTTTGGCTTCAACATCTTCTAAAGAGAGGCCCTGCCTAATACGTGCATCTTTTAAAATTTCTCCAATCGTTTTGTTACTCATACTAACCCTCTTATATTAAAATTGCAGTAATTACCTTTTATTATACCAAATTTTTACTCAGTACACGATTATTTTGGAAATATTGTAAAATCAGACGCTTGTGCCCCTGACAAAAAATTTTCGCCAACAGCCATTACTGTCTTTAAATCCAATCTGTTTAAAATATCAGGAATGCTGAGGTAATTTTCTTTTAACGACTGCAGCGGCAGCTCGGCTGCAAAACGATCTGATAAAGAAGCAGATGAGTCTAAACTCTTTAGGAACTCGCCGTATAATTCTCTCTTAACAAGCCCCAGATGGCTTTCTGAAAAGTCAGTCTCCTGTTTAAATTGTTTTATTTTCTGTCTGATTTTATTCGACATAGCGATTGGTTCCTTCGTATCGAGCGTTAACAGAACAAATTGGAATTCTGGATGCATTTCAACCTCGATTATGAACGAATCATCAATACGCCCTTCTTCATACCAACTTTGATAGGTCGAAGATGTCAAGCCAAACAGCATAGTAAAAAATAACCTCAAAGCTATTTTTTGCTGTAATAAAGAATGGCTTATTGCAGGTTTTCTTCCCCTATACCCTACTGCCAATTTAGGTACAGAAAGATTCATCGTTACAGATTTCGTTTTTATCACCGGATAATAAGACAGCTGAGATTTAAAAACCAGCGGCTGACGCTTCAATGTCAGATTCTCTTGATCTTCTTGGATGCTTTTAAATATACGGTAAGGCTTAAAATCTCCTACTGCAACTAAAGCCATATTACGAGGATGGTAAAAAATAGAATGGAGTTCTCTCAAATTTTTCACCGAAATTTGGTTAAGGCTTTCTTTCGTTCCGACGATATCGCTGGCAAGAGGGGTTTTAGGATAAAGATTTTGCAAGATACCTTGATAAAGTCTGTAATCTGCATCATCCTGATACATTGTGATTTCCTGAAGGATGATGTCCTTTTCTTTTTTTATTGACTGTTCTGTAAAGGAAGTTGACAAGGTGAATTTTTGCAGCAATTGTAAATTTTTTTCTAAAAAATCAGCTGTTGAAAAATAAAAACATGTTTTGTCAAAGGTTGTAAAAGCATTACTGTAAGCTCCATTTTTTGAAAAGGTCAAAGCAGTATCTTTTCCTTGCTCATCTTCAAATAACTTATGCTCTAAAAAATGAGCAGCTCCTTCAGGATACCTTTTCACTCGCCCAGAAACTGTCAACTTTGTGTCAAGCGAACCAAAAAAGCTTACTAATGTACAGCTGGACTCTTTAAAATCTTTTTTAGGCAGCAAAAAAACCTGTAATCCATTTGTCAACTTTGCTGTATAAAGCAGCTCATTGCTGTTGGAATAGGTCCATTTTCTTAAGGTGACCAACTTTACTGTCCTCCTTCTAAAAAATAAACTGCCTGTAACCTAATTTGGCTTGCAGCATTTACAATATCTTCTTTGCTAACAGACTCAAACTTGCTGATCCAATATTCGGCTTGTTTGTTTATATTTAAATAATGCTGGTTATAAGTTCTTTCAATAATGGCACTTGTATCATCTTCGGACAGCTTGACACTTTCTGTCAACATTAATTTAGTCTGCCGGATTAAAGAACTGGAAAAACTCCCTATCCTAAGATCGGCAAATTGTTTATTAATAATTTTAAGCACCTGATTTCGGTTATTCTTGTCAATACCTGTGTAAACATTAAGCAATCCAGTGTAAATATCTAATTGACAGCCTATTGTATAAGCCAAACCAGCTTTCTCACGTACTGCCATAAAAAGTTTAGAATGATCAAAACCTCCAATAATTCCTTCCAAAACAAGGAGTGAAAAATAATTAGGATCATTATACTGAATAGGAACATGATAGCCTAATTGCAGAACCGATTGCTCAACTGGACGCCTTTCAATCTTTTCCTGTGTAATGCTTTTATAAACTTGTCGATAACTAAACTGTAAATCTTTCTGTCTATCCTCCAAAGGAAACTTTGTGATTAGCTGAAGCATGCGATAATCATCAAATTCACCAACAATAAAGATATCCAGCAAATCTTCTTTAATCATTTTCTGAAATTCCTGATAAGCCGTAAAGGCCGTCTCACTAGCTAATAAATCTGATCGGCTATACTGGGAAAACTTTAAATCTGACTGATTAAAAAATAATTTCTTTAAAGCTAAAAAACTGCGGCTGAAAGAATCCTCATCATCAGCTTCTAAATAGTGGAGCATATTCTTTTTCTCAACATCAAATATCCTGCTTTGATACTGGGCTACAGACACAAGGGGAGCAAAGAGGACAGCCCCTAAAAAATTCAGCATTTCTTCTAAGATAGATTTTCTTGTCAAACTATAGGAATCTTTGATAAAAACAAGATCGATATCTACAATATGGACAAGCCCTTTAGTTGACACCTTAGTTGACAGATCAGCTCCATACAAATCAGCTAACCTTTCACGGAACTTTTGAACCGTTGGATAAACTGCATTGGCAGCTGCCAGCATCTGCGCTACTAAAACACGCCGTGCTACTGTTTTTTCTTCCAGTTTACCAGAAAACCGGAAAGTGATATGGTTAGTTTTAAATTTACGATTTTTAAGAAGATGTAAATGGACACCCTGAGCTATTTTCATATTATTTCCTTAATAAAAAACTTTACTAGCTAAAATTATATCATTTTTATGCTATAATTACTTGGATTAGAAAATGGGAAGGCTTACTATGGAATACAAACTTTTTACAGATTATATCACTTTGCAGGCACTTTTAAAAAAAGCAGGTCTTATTCAAAGCGGAGGAGCGGTAAAACTTTTCTTAGAGGAAACAACTGTTCTTTTTAACGGTCAAATTGAGAAACGCCGCGGTAAAAAGATTCGTGTAGGTGATGTGCTTACTATTCCGCAAGACAATATCACAATTACAATTGCTGAACCAGATGAAGCAGAAAAAATCAAATATGAAAAGGAGCAGGAAGAAAAGAAACGTGTGGCTGATTTAGTTAAGACACTTAACCAAAAAAATAAACGAAGACAAAAAAACACTCACAAAGCTGCAAACAAAAAGGCGACATCTGCCAACAGCGATAAACCTGTCCGCTTTCCGGGAATGTAAACATGTGGATTAAAGAATTAAAACTTAAAAACTACCGAAATTACCGGGATACTAAAGCCCAATTTTCCTCTGGTCTGAATATCTTTATCGGAAAAAATGCTCAAGGAAAAACAAATTTTTTGGAAGCTATTTATTTTTTATCACTAACTCGCAGCCATCGAACACGCTTTGATAAAGAACTCATTTATTTCAATGAAAAAGAAGCCCTCATTTCAGGTAATATTCAACGGATTGATGGGCAAATTCCTCTGGAAATCAGTCTGTCTGATAAAGGACGGGTTACTAAAGTCAATCATCTCAAGCAAGCCAAACTTTCCGATTATGTAGGAACAATGACTGTGGTCTTATTTGCACCTGAAGATTTACAGTTGGTTAAGGGGGCACCCAGTCTGCGGCGTAAATTTATGGATATTGATTTAGGTCAGATAAAACCCATCTATTTATCTGACTTATCGCATTATAATTATGTCCTAAAGCAAAGAAATACTTATCTAAAAACTGCAGAGACAATTGATTATGATTTTTTGACAGTCCTCAATGAGCAATTAGCCGATTATGGCAGCCGAGTTATGAATCATCGTTCTGATTTTATCAACGATTTAGAAAAAGAAGCGGGCAAGCATCATCAGATTATTTCTGATGGTCTAGAGCGTTTACGCATTAAGTATGCATCTTCTGTCCCTTTTAGTGATTATTCTGAGACTTATGCAGCATTTGTCAAACATCTGCAAAAAAATCAGACACGTGATATTGCTAAAAGAAACACCAGCATCGGCCCGCATCGCGATGATTTAGAATTTTTTATCAATGACATGAATGCTGATTTTGGAAGTCAAGGACAGCATCGAAGTCTTATTTTATCGCTTAAAATGGCAGAAATTGAACTTATAAAAGCTGTTACAGGAGATAACCCAATACTGCTCCTTGATGATGTTATGAGTGAATTAGATAATCAGCGCCAGATGAAACTGCTTCAGGGAATAAAAGAAAATGTCCAAACTTTTATTACTACGACTAGCCTAGAGCATCTAGCAAAACTGCCCGATAATTTGAAACTATTTATGATTGAAGAGGGACAGATAAAAGAAGAGGAGGACAGAAGTCCTAAGCAATAATTTTTAAGGGGTTAAAGCATATGCTTTAGCCCCTTAACTTATCAGTAAACATTGTGTAAAATTTATTGACAGTTTTATTTACAAGAATTTACAATTTTACCCCATTATAATAAAGGATTATCAAAAAAAGCAGTAAACTTTTTTGCAACTTTTGTTAAGTATCTTGACAGAATTGTAAAAAATCAATATGATTTTACAATACCAAGTAAAACAGCACCTGAGATAAAACAGAAAAGACCAATCAAAAGCCAATGTAGCTCCTTTTGTGTTTTTGTTTCTCCCAAAAAAAGGATACCCCCTGCAATTGAAATGACAATACCAAGCTGAGAAAAACTAAAGGCTATGGCGAGACCTGCCTTAGCTGCAGCAAAAAGCATAAAGATATTTCCTAATCCCCATAGAATTCCAACTAAGCTGTTTTTTAAAACAGCAGTTGTCAGTTTTACCTGAAATTTCATTAAAGCGAGTGCTCCCACAAGCATCCCGACAGCCATTGGGAAGATAACAGAGAGAACCGGAAAGGCCATAATATTATTAAAAAGAACTGTATAAGATAAATAGCCGACTGTTGAATAGGCCAAAGCTCTGAAGCCTTTTGAAAAATCACTTAATTGCCCTTTTTCTTGCTGAATCAATGGATTTTCGGCGTCACGTTTACTAGAAAAATAAAAACCAACAAGAAGTAACGTAAGGGCAATTGCTCCCAATACAAACTGTACAGGTTCAGTCCACTCATTGAAAACGAAAGCACCAATTAAACTGCCAATGACCAGCTGTGAACCGCTTGATAAGGGATTAGCTACAGAAACCCCCATATACTGCATTGCATGAAACTGCCCGCTCTGACCGACTGCCCACAAAACACCTCCTAAAATTCCAAAAAACCATAGAGTTAATGTCAACTGCGGCTGTACAAGCAGCCAGACACCAAAAGCAAAAATTAAGGCACCGATAGTCATTCCAAAAGTTTGCTGGCTAGGGCTTCCGCCAATCTTATTACTAATAAATCCAATACTTCCCCAAGCAATCATAGGGACTAAAGCATATAAAATTCCTTGCACTTTTCTCCTTCTTACTTTACATTTCCAAAAACTTTGTCAAGTTTTTTACTTATTCTGTCAACCTGCTGTAAAGAAAAACTTTAAAACCTGCTTTAGCAAAGTTTTTAAAACGATGTAATGTTACTATATAAATTGTTTCATATCTTTTCTATAATATCATCTTTTTCATTTTTAAAAAAGGTTTAATTGCGTTTACTGCATTGAAAAAGTGAGGTAACAACATTTATTTTACAGGCAGGTTTTTTTATTAGAAATCGATTGAGCCGGTTAATCGACAAAAGTAACTATGACAAAATTTGAGAGAAACAAAACCTGTTCCAACGTAAAAGCCTCCATTCTGTTTTATCAGCAGAATGGAGGCTTTTATAAATTTTTTCTGAGTGTTCTGTTAAACAATCAGTGGACAGAATAATTGGGAGCTTCATTAGTAATTTGAACATCATGTGGGTGACTCTCAATCAAACCAGCGCCTGACATTTCTATGAACTGAGCATTTTCATGTAGGGCTTTAATATCTGCTGCACCAACATATCCCATACCTGAACGAATACCGCCAAGCATTTGAAAAACGATATCTGCTGCCGCACCCTTATAAGCTACACGGCCCTCAATTCCTTCCGGAACAAGCTTGTTTGCTTCATTGACAGATCCTTGGAAATAGCGGTCGCTCGAACCTTTTTTCATTGCTGCAATCGATCCCATTCCGCGGTAAGTTTTAAACTTACGCCCTTGGAAAATTTCTGTTTCGCCTGGGGCTTCATCAGTTCCTGCAAACATTGACCCAAGCATGACAGCATTACCGCCGGCTGCAAGTGCCTTTACAATATCTCCGGAATATTTAATCCCGCCGTCTGCAATAATTGTCCTACCATATTCACGCGCAACAGCAGCTGCATCATAAATAGCTGTTATCTGAGGAACACCTACACCAGCAACTACCCGTGTTGTACAAATTGAACCGGGACCAATACCTACCTTAACAACATCAACTCCGGCATCATACAGGGCACGGGCTCCATCAGCAGTAGCAATATTTCCTGCTATTAAAGTCTTATCAGGGAAAGTTGCACGAATTTCAGCAATTTTACGAAGCACACCAGCCGAATGCCCGTGGGCTGTATCAATTACAATCGCATCAGCACCGGCTTCAAACAAGGCCTCTGCCCTTTCAAAAGTATCAGAAGTGACGCCCACCGCTCCAGCAACCAAAAGTCGGCCGAATTCATCTTTAGCAGCATGCGGAAATTCTATAACTTTTTCGATATCTTTAATAGTAATCAGGCCTGATAAACGGCCATTTTCATCAACCAAAGGCAGTTTTTCAATTCGGTGTTCATGAAGAATACGCTCTGCTGTTTCAAGATCGGTCCCTACTGGTGCAGTAACGAGCGCTTCACTTGTCATATGCTGCGAGATCAGTTGTGCATAATCAGAAATAAAACGCATGTCACGATTGGTAATGATACCAACCAGTTTACGATTGTCAAGCGTTTCAACTATCGGAACACCGCTGATACGGTAACGCTGCATTAGTTCTTCTGCTTCAGCAACCGTATTGTCAGGAGTCAAAAAGAATGGGTCAATAATAACACCATTTTCCGAGCGCTTAACCTTTCGTATTTCCTCTGCTTGCTGCTCAATAGACATATTTTTATGAATAACGCCAAGACCTCCGGCACGAGCAATAGCAATAGCCATTTTGCTATCAGTGACTGTGTCCATGGCTGCTGTGATAATAGGAATATTTAATGTCAAATTATCTGCAAGCTGGGTCTGCAAGCTGACTTCATTTGGAAGAACATGGCTTTCAGCTGGAATAAGCAAAACATCATCAAATGTATACCCTTTTTTTAAAAATTTTGTGTCCCAATTTGACATTTAACAATCCTCTTTTCTTCTGTATTTAGGCTAGAACAGCCTTTTTTATTGCTACTATCATAACACGCTAAAATGATTTGTCAACACTTTTTAAAGATATAATCAAATTCTTCAAAAGGATAAATTACCTAGTATTGTAATTAAAAACCTGAAATAAAAGATGTCCAACCTTTTTCAACATATTTTTTAACTGTCACCCTCAATTTTTACCCTAAAAAACAGGAGCGAACCCTTAATAAAATAAGCCAGCAAATGATTTTATCCCAAACCTGAAAATAAGAAAAGGCCGAAAATCAGTTTCTGATATCTACCGATTTTTGGCCTCGTCCCATTAAAAACTGTTTTTAAAAATAATTAATCCCCATTGCCGCTTTCACTTCAGATAAAGTCTGACCTGCAACGGACCGGGCTTTTTCACTTCCTTTTTTAAGCATATTAAAGACTTCTCCCATATCTTTAGCATAATCCAACCGGCGTTTACGTATAGGAGCTAGCTCGGCTTCTAAAATTTCAAGCAAATAGCGCTTTGTCTTAACATCACCAAGCCCTCCTCTTTGGTAATGTTCTTTCATTGATCCAATTTCTGCTTTGTTTTCCTCTGGAGCAAAAATATCCAAATAATGAAAAACCATATTTCCTTCAATTTTTCCAGGATCTTCAACATGAATATGCTGGGGATCAGTATACATACTCATCACTTTTTTTCTAAGGGTATCGGCATCATCACTAAGATAAATCCCATTTCCCAGCGATTTAGACATCTTGGCATTGCCATCAAGGCCAGGCAAACGGCCGGCAGATTCATTTTCAGGGAAAATACCTTCTGGTTCAACCAAAACATCAGTTTGATAAGTGTGGTTAAAGCTGCGTACAATTTCACGTGTTTGCTCAATCATTGGTTTCTGATCATTTCCAACAGGAACATAATTTGCTTTAAAGGCAGTAATATCTGCTGCTTGAGAGATAGGATAAACCAAAAAACCTGTCGGAATAGATTCACCAAAACCTTTTTGCGCTATTTCAGATTTTACTGTCGGATTGCGTTCCAGCCGCGCTAATGAAACCAGATTCATATAATACATAGTTAATTCAGCTAATTCTGGTATTTGGCTTTGAATAAAAATCGTCGATTTATCCGGTTCAAGACCGACAGATAAATAATCTAAAGCAACACTGCCGATAGATTCTCGAATTTTTTCTGCATTTTTTGCATGATCCGTCAAAGCTTGCTGGTCAGCTAAAAAAACAAACATCTCATATTTATCTTCATTTTGCAAAAGCACACGATTTTTAAGACTGCCAACATAATGGCCTAAATGTAATTTCCCTGTCGGACGGTCCCCCGTAAGAATAATAGGTTTTGTCATGATATACTCCTAAGCTCTAATAGTAATATTATAACATAACCTGGCTGAGATGTTAGGCCAACATTTATAAAATGAAATAGAGCAGTACATATTACATTTGTATAAACACAAAAATACAGCAAAAACGCGGAAATCTTGAAAAAGCTAATCTTTTTCTGTAGAATGGATAAGATATAAGATAAAAGAAATAAGAGGTGAAAAATTGTTAGCAGTATCAGATGTGTCACTGCGATTCAGTGACAGAACATTATTCGATAAAGTCAATATTAATTTTACAGCGGGGAATACTTACGGACTGATTGGTGCTAATGGGGCCGGAAAATCGACGTTTTTAAAGATTTTGGCCGGAGATGTGGAACCAACAACAGGGCAAGTTATACTGGATCCCAACGAGCGACTGTCTGTACTTCGGCAAAATCATTTTGACTATGAAGACGAACGTGCAATTGACGTTGTCATTATGGGAAATGAACAGCTTTATAAAATTATGAAAGAAAAAGATGCTATCTATCTAAAGGGTGATTTTTCTGAAGAAGATGGTGTCCGTGCTGCTGAGTTAGAGGAACAGTTTGCAGAAGCCGGCGGCTGGGAAGCTGAAAATGAAGCTGCTCAGCTTTTGCAAAATCTTAATATTAAAGAAGAACTGCATTATCAAAATATGAGTGAACTTTCAAACAGTGATAAAGTAAAAGTATTGCTGGCAAAAGCTCTTTTTGGCAAACCTGATGTGCTCTTGCTTGACGAACCTACAAACGGGCTCGATATTCAATCTATCACTTGGCTGGAAGATTTCCTTATCGATTTTGAAAACACTGTTATTGTGGTATCCCATGATCGCCATTTCCTCAACAAAGTTTGTACACATATGGCTGATCTCGATTTTGGAAAAATTCAAATTTTTGTCGGCAATTATGATTTCTGGAAAGAGTCTTCAGAACTTGCTGCTCGCCTTCAGGCTGACCGTAACGCAAAAGCAGAAGAAAAAATTAAAGAGCTGCAGGAATTTATTGCACGTTTTTCTGCTAATGCGTCAAAATCCAAACAAGCGACATCCCGTAAAAAGATGCTGGATAAAATTGAACTGGAAGAAATTGTACCTTCAAGCCGTAAATACCCATTTATCAAATTCCAGTCCGAACGTGAAATAGGCAATGATTTACTGACTGTTGAGAATCTTTCTGTCAAAATGGATGGTGAAACAGTCATTGATAATATCAGTTTTATTCTTCGGCCTGGAGACAAAACAGCTATAATTGGCCAAAATGACATACAAACTACAGCTCTTCTGCGTGCTTTAATGGATGATATTGACTATGAAGGAACTGTAAAGTGGGGGATTACTACCAGCCGCTCCTATTTACCAAAAGATAATTCAAAAATTTTTGCTTCTGATGAAACGATTCTTGAGTGGCTTCGGCAATTTGCTGACAAAGAAGAGAATGATAACACTTTTCTTCGTGGTTTTCTGGGACGCATGCTTTTTTCTGGAGATGAAGTTAACAAATCTGTTAATGTCCTTTCAGGGGGAGAAAAAGTGCGCGTGATGTTGGCAAAATTAATGCTTCTAAAAGCTAATGTTCTTGTACTTGATGACCCAACAAACCATTTAGATTTGGAATCTATTTCGAGCCTCAATGATGGTCTCAAAGATTTTAAAGAATCCATTATTTTTACCAGCCATGACCATGAATTCATTCAAACCTTAGCTAACCATATCGTCGTTATTTCCAAAAACGGCAGCATAGACCGTGTTGATGAAAGTTATGACGAATTTCTTGAAAACACTGAACTGCAAAATAGAATAAAAACTCTTTGGAAGTAAGAATTATTTTCCTCTGTAATTAAAAAAACAGTTTTTGGATGCAAACAGTCAGCCTGATTCATCAAATAGCAGCAAGAGCATTTCTCCTAAAATCGCAGTAATGTAGGATAAGGAAAGGATATGATGACTATTTTAAAAAAATACAGTACTGTTCTTTATTATTCAGCCAGTTTCTTACTTCCTTTTTCCATTATAGTTTTGGTTCTGCTCAGTCAAAATATTTTTTGGGGGAGTGAGACAACTATTTTAGCAAGCGATGGCTTTCACCAATATGTTATTTTTGCTCAGAATCTGCGAAACATTTTGCATGGAAAAGACAGTATTTTTTATACATTTACCAGTGGTTTGGGGCTTAACTTTTATGCTTTGATGAGTTATTATCTAGGCAGTTTTCTGTCCCCCTTTGTTTACTTCTTTAATTTAGAAAATATGGCAGATGCCATTTACCTTTTTACTATCATTAAATTTGGCCTAATCGGTTTAAGCAGTTACTTTAGTTTAATCAGACTTTACCCTAAAAATAAAAAAATCATCAGCTTAATTTTATCCACTTCTTATGCCTTAATGAGTTTTGCTGTCAGTCAAACTGAGATTATCATGTGGCTGGATGTTTTTATGCTGCTGCCACTTATTATTCTCGGACTGAATCGTTTGATGGAAAAAAGAAAATGTCTTCTTTACTATGTCAGTCTGACCATTTTATTTATTCAAAATTACTATTTTGGCTATATGGTCGCTATCTTTCTGACTCTCTATTTTTTAGTTCAGCTGACTTGGCAGCTTCAAGCTAAACCTGTCCTAAGAAAAATCAGAGACTTTACAGTTGTGTCAATCTTGTCAACCTTGTCAAGTTCATTAATGCTGCTGCCTACCTATTTAGACCTGTCAACGCATGGTGAAGAGTACAGCAGTTTGACAAAATGGTTGACAGATAATTCTTGGTATTTGGACTTCTTTGCTAAAAATATCGTTGGCGCATATGATACTACTAAGTTTGGAGCTATCCCTATGATCTATGTAGGGCTATTTCCACTCATATTTGCTCTTCTCTTTTTTACCATAAAATCTATCAAAAAATCAGTACGAGTAGCCTATGCTGCTTTATTCTTCTTTTTTATCATCAGCTTTTATTTAGAACCTTTAGATTTATTATGGCAGGGAATGCATGCTCCTAATATGTTTTTACATCGGTATGCTTGGCTGTTATCGTTTTTTATTGTTCTATTGGCAGCAGAAAGTCTTTCCAGAATTTCTGAAATTACCTTTAAACACTATCTTTTCCCTCTTGTTTTTCTAGCGGCTGGCTTCGGAGCAACTCTTTTTTTCAGCAGTCGTTACGATTTTTTACAGCCTATTCATTTCATTTTAACCTTAGCTTTTCTCACAGCTTATGCTATTATTTTGATAAGTTTTTCAAAAAAACAGCTCCCTTACCCCTTAATGCTCAGCTTTACACTTTTGTTTACAATTTTTGAAATTTCTTTAAACACTTACTATCAAATTAATGCTTTAGGAAATGAGTGGGTCTTTCCTTCACGTGAAGG
This sequence comes from Streptococcus huangxiaojuni, assembly GCF_040930515.1. NCBI lineage: Bacteria > Bacillati > Bacillota > Bacilli > Lactobacillales > Streptococcaceae > Streptococcus > Streptococcus huangxiaojuni. The sequence continues at coordinate 9,226 of NZ_JBFQEG010000008.1, read as the reverse complement.
CTATCAAAAAAACAGCTCTGGCATTGACAGTCTTGTAAACTACGCAGAAGAGCAGAACAACACTTTCTTTCGTATGGAAAGACTTCTTCCGCAAACTGGAAATGACAGTATGAAGTTTAATTATAACGGCATTTCACAGTTTTCTTCTATCCGCAACCGGGCTTCCAGTTCAACCTTGGACCGCTTAGGTTACAAATCTGATGGGACCAATCTTAACCTTCGCTACCAAAATAACACATTGATTATGGACAGTCTTTTAGGCGTTAAGTATAACCTTTCTGAAAATCTTATCAACAAATTTGGGTTTACCTTACTGACTGAAAAAGACGGTGTGTTTTTATACGAGAATGCATTCGCAGCCCAGCTGGCCTTTTTAACGCAAGAACCTTATAAGAATATTTCTTTTACTGTCAATACCTTAGATAATCAAACCAAATTACTCAATCGCCTTACTGGTCTTTCTTATCATTATTTCAACCGGCTTCCGGCACAAATGATAGGACAGGGAAACAGTCTTGGAAACAGAATAACCGTTTCTAGTGAAAATCAAATGACGACAATTACCTACAGAGTCAATGTTCCTGAACAGAGTCAGCTTTATGTCAGCATGCCCAATATTGATTTTGTAAATGACAGCAGTGACACTGTGATAATTAATGTTAATGACAGATCCTATTACTATACAACCGATAATGCTTACAGTTTTTTTGATATCGGAGCCTTTGCAAATGAACAGAGTGTGGACATCAGCTTTACTTTCCCAGAAAATAAACAAGTTTCTTTTGATCATCCTAACTTTTACGCCTTAAACCTTAACAATTATCAAGAAGCAATGACTATTATCAATGATCAAAAAGTCCATGTGACAACAAAGGCAAATAAAGTTACAGCAAGATATTCAGCAGACCAAGACAGCTCATTATTGTTTACTATTCCTTATGATAAAGGCTGGACTGCCATCCAAAACGGGAAAAAAGTAAAACTTTCCAAAGCACAAAATGGTTTTATGAAAGTTAATGTTTCAAAAGGACAAGGGACCGTAACCTTATCCTTTATTCCAAATGGCTTTAAAGAAGGGCTGGGGCTTTCTTGCCTTGGCTTAATCGGATTTGTGCTGTATGCGTTCCTAATCAAAAAGCACAATCGCACAGGACCTAGAAACGGTTCAAAAAGCAATTTTTAAGTATGATTTTGCAAATGAGCTACGCAGGCCTTCTGCCCCTCCTAGCAAAAGCAGATTTCTATTTGCTTTATTTCTTAACAGCATTTATATTTTAAAAAAAGAGTTAGGTGATTGATTTCACCTAACTCTTTTATATAAAACCAGTAGTTACTACTTGGCTTGTCTTATCACTCCGGCAGTAGGACTCGAACCTACGACATCATGATTAACAGTCATGCGCTACTACCAACTGAGCTATGCCGGATAAAGAAAAACTGCCCCGCAGTATTCTTTCGATAGTCCGTACGGGATTCGAACCCGTGTTACCGCCGTGAAAAGGCGGTGTCTTAACCCCTTGACCAACGGACCAAATTTTTAAAAGTGTTTTTCCTCAACACTCTTACTATTATATCAAAATAAAATGATTTGTCTATACTTTTTATAAATTTTTTCTTTTTGTTGACACAGGAGCTGATAGTTTGGTAAAATATACAAGCTGAGGGTCTCATAGCTCAGCTGGATAGAGCATTCGCCTTCTAAGCGAACGGTCGCAGGTTCGAATCCTGCTGAGATCAAAAAGAGGTTCGGAACTCATGTTCCGAACCTTTTGGTTTTTAAATCCCCAGTAGATTATGTCCTGTTTAATTGTAAAAATCTGCTTAGATCGTGCGGCAACCATGATATACTTATTCAGCTAAGGCTTAAGAATCGGGAAAAAGAGAAAGTCATTAACTATAAATTTGCTTTTTGCGGTTCTATTTTACAGCATAAAAAATGTTTCACGTGAAACATTTTTTGCTATTTGTGATAAGGACTTCCCTGCTGAATCATAAAAGCACGATAAATTTGTTCTGTCAGTACCAACCGCATCAGCTGGTGCGGCAAAGTGAGCAAGCCGAAACTCATCAAAAAATCAGCTCTTTTCTTAATAACAGGAGCTAAACCTAAACTGCCGCCGATAATAAAAGTAATATCTGAATAACCTTTAAAAGCAATATCTTTAAAAAGCTGGCTGAAATCCTCGGAAGAAAGCTCTTGACCTTCTATAGCCAGAGCGATGACATAATCACGCGCACCTAGTTTTAAAATAATTCTTTCTGCTTCTTTTTCTAAAATCTTTTGTTTTTCAGCCGGACTGGTCTTATTGCCAATCGGTTCATCAGGCAGTTCTATTATTTCAACTTTGGTATGGGACTTTAAGCGTTTTAGGTACTCAGCCATTCCATCTTTTAGATAAGTTTCTTTTAACTTGCCAACGGTAATCAATTTTATTTTCATGAGTCTATTTTAGCATACTACTGAACTTTTCACATCTTATCCACACTGCTTAATGTGCCGACTGGGATTTGTTTTGGTTGTTTTATCGCTAAAAATTAACATTAATAAAAAGTTATCCACAACTTGTGGATACTTTCTTTTTTCGCTTTTTTAAGGTATAATTAAGCCAGTTTTGATATTTTTTAAGTCCATATTAGAGAGGCGGAGGTATAAAAGTGAAAAAAATAAAGTTCTGGTTGCTTCCATTACTGATTATAATAGCCGGAATTATTGGTGGAATTTTAGGAGCAACTGTTACAAATTATCTCAACAATCACCCGGTAAGCACTACAACAAAAACAAGCAATGTGACTTACAATAATACTACTGACACAACAGAGGCTGTTAAAACAATCCAAAATGCTGTAGTTTCTGTAGTTAACTACCAAAAAGCATCTTCTTCAGATATGTACAGTGATATATTTGGCGGAGACAGCAACTCAGCATCAGACAATGATTCAGATTTGCAAGTTTTCAGTGAAGGTTCCGGTGTCATTTATAAAAAAGACGGAGATTCAGCCTACGTTGTCACCAATAATCACGTTATTGACGGAGCAGAGCAGATTGAAATCCTTTTGGCTGACGGAACAAAAGTGGTAGGAAAACTGGTTGGTGCAGATACCTACTCTGATTTAGCAGTTGTTCAAATCTCTTCTGAAAATGTAACGACTGTAGCCGATTTTGCCGACTCTTCTAAAATTAATGTCGGAGAAATTGCTATTGCTATTGGCAGCCCATTAGGTACAGACTATGCTAATTCTGTTACTCAAGGAATTGTATCCAGTCTGAGCCGTACTGTAACACTTACTAACGATAGTGGTGAAACAATTTCGACAAATGCTATTCAAACAGATGCAGCGATTAATCCAGGTAATTCCGGCGGTGCTTTGATTAATATTGAAGGACAGGTTATCGGTATCAATTCAAGCAAGATTTCCTCAACATCAAACAGTGAATCTGTTGAAGGGATGGGATTTGCTATTCCTTCCAATGATGTTGTAAAAATTATTAATCAGCTTGAAGAAAACGGTGAAGTTGTTCGTCCGGCTCTAGGTATCTCTATGGCTAATTTAAGTGATTTATCAACTAGTGTTATTAATAAGCTGAATATTCCTGAAAGTGTAACAAACGGCATTGTGGTTGGTTCTGTGCAATCTGACATGCCAGCCAGCGGCAAATTAGAGCAGTACGATGTTATCACTGAAATTGACGGACAAGAAGTTACTTCTACCAGTGACCTTCAAAGTATTCTTTACGATCATGAGATTGGTGATTCTGTCAAAGTAACCTTCTATCGCGGAAACGATAAGAAGACTGTAACAATTGACCTGACAAAAACCACTCAGGATTTGTCATAATTAAGAGAAAACTTCGCGATAGACTGCGGTTCATTTTAATTAAAAATAAACAGTAATTGTGGGTGGGAAGAAGTCATTGTTTACATTGCTTCAGCTTCCCACTTTTTTATTTGATATTGAGGAGTGCTATGACTGAAAAGTTAGAATGGGTTGCTATTGATGATATTATCCCAAATCCGTATCAACCAAGGATTCATTTCGATGAAAAAGAATTGCTAGAACTTTCAGCTTCTATAAAAGCAAATGGGCTTATCCAGCCTCTTATTGTTCGAAAATCAAAGATATTCGGTTATGAACTGATTGCTGGGGAACGGCGGCTGAAAGCTGCTAAATTAGCACATTTATCAAAAGTTCCGGTAATTGTGAAAATAATTTCTGATAATGAAAGCATGCAGCAGGCTGTTATTGAAAATCTGCAGCGTTCCGATCTTAATCCAATCGAAGAAGCTAAGGCCTATCAGCAATTAATCGAAAAAGACGGAATGACCCACGATGAACTGGCTCGTTTAATGGGAAAATCACGGCCCTATATTACTAATACAATTCGATTGTTAAATCTTCCTGAACAGATAATTGAGGCTGTAGAAAAAAAAGAATTATCTCAGGGGCATGCCAGAGTCTTGTTAACAGTCGAAAATGCTGAATTACAAAATGAGTGGTTTGAGAAAATTATCAAACAAAGCTTAAGTGTCAGACAAATCGAAAAAGCACTTAAATCTACAAAAAAACAAAAACAAGTTGAAAAAGACCTTTTCATAAAAAATAAAGAAGAAGAACTGTCTCAATTACTGGGAACAAAGGTCTCTCTCTCAATGCAAAAAAAAGAAGCAGGTGTTTTAAAAATCTATTTTCAGTCAGAAGAAGAATTCAACAGAATTATAGACAGCCTTTCTTAGTGTGTGAATAGAGAAGGCTATAATGACAGATCTATCCACAGTATAACAAACCTTTAAATGCTTTTATCACCTGATATCAGCTCCTTTTCCACATTCTGTGGATAACTTTTATTGACATTGTGCATTCTTTTTTAGCAGCTTGTGGAAAACTTTATTTTTTTGTGATAGAATGAAGGGAGAATGAGTCGCAAGAGGAACCTATAATGACTGAAACTGAAAATGAACAAATTTTTTGGAATAGGATCTTAGAACTGGCTAAAAGTCAATTAAAACAGGCAACTTATGAATTTTTTGTTTTGGACGCTAAGTTAATAAAAATTGAAAATCAAGTTGCCATTATTTATCTTGACCGCATGAAAGAGCTATTTTGGGAAAAAAATCTCAAGCCTGTTATTTTAACAGCCGGTTTTGAAATTTTTAACGCTGAAATCTCGGTCGAATATGTTTACGATGAGCAAGCAGCCATTCAAGAAGAGCAGCCTGTTTCAGAGCAGAGCAGAAGTTATTCTGCGCCAGCTACTTTAGCACCTATCCAATCAGACTTAAATCCAAAATATACATTTGACAATTTTATTCAGGGAGATGAAAACCGCTGGGCGGTGGCTGCTTCGATTGCTGTCGCAAATACTCCGGGAACAACCTATAACCCTCTCTTTATATGGGGAGGGCCGGGTCTTGGGAAAACTCATCTGCTGAATGCGATTGGAAATTCTGTTTTGCAGGATAAGCCAAATGCTCGCATAAAATATATTACAGCGGAAAATTTTATCAATGAATTTGTTGTTCATATTCGTTTGGACACAATGGATGAATTAAAAGAAAAATTTCGAAATCTTGATATCCTTCTGATTGATGATATTCAGTCACTGGCCAAAAAAACATTATCGGGAACACAGGAAGAATTCTTTAATACCTTTAATACTCTTCATAACCATAATAAACAAATTGTTTTGACAAGCGATCGCACACCTGATCACCTCAATGATTTGGAGCAGAGGCTTGTCACGCGCTTTAAATGGGGACTGACAGTGAATATCACTCCTCCTGATTTTGAAACGCGTGTAGCTATTTTAACTAATAAAATTCAAGAATATAATTTCATATTTCCTCAAGATACTATCGAATATTTGGCAGGACAGTTCGATTCCAATGTTCGAGATTTGGAAGGTGCCCTGAAGGATATCAGTCTAGTAGCAAACTTTAAACAGATTGATACAATAACTGTTGATATTGCTGCAGAAGCCATCAGAGCGCGTAAACAGGACAGTCCTAACAGAATCACTGTCATACCGATTGAAGAAATCCAAAGCCAAGTTGGTAAATTTTATGGGGTTACTGTAAAAGAAATTAAAGCAACGAAACGGACTCAGGATATTGTCTTGGCCCGTCAGGTAGCTATGTTTCTTGCCCGTGAGATGACTGACAACAGCCTTCCGAAAATTGGCAAAGAGTTTGGCGGACGGGATCACTCAACTGTGCTCCATGCCTATAACAAAATAAAAAATATGATTTCCCAAGATGACGGCCTGCGCATTGAGATTGAAACGATAAAGAACAAAATAAAATAGCAGTGGATAAAGGACTTGGTTCTGCTTGTTTTTTCCACAAGTTGTGAACAAGTTTTATCCTTAGAAACAACTCTATTTACCTGCTTTATGCACTATATACACAGGACCTACTACTACTACTACTAAATTAATACTTATAAAATAAAGGAGTTCTCATGATAAATTTCTCAATAAATAAAACTCTTTTTCTTCAAGCTCTAAATGCTACAAAAAGAGCTATAGCCTCAAAAAATGCTATTCCTATCCTCTCCACTGTAAAAATTGAAGTCAATACTCACGATATCACATTAACAGGCTCAAATGGACAAATCTCAATTGAAAATACTATTCCGGTTTCAGATGAGAATGCTGGTCTGTTAATTACTTCACCAGGGGCTGTCCTCTTAGAGGCAAACTTTTTTATTAACATTATTTCTAGCTTGCCGGATCTAACTTTAGAATTTAGAGAAATTGACCACCATCAGGTTGTTCTGACCAGCGGAAAATCAGAAATTACACTCAAAGGGAAAGATGTGGAACAATATCCGCGCCTTCAAGAAATAGCTACTGACAATCCTCTTGTTTTAGAGACAAAATTGCTGAAGTCAATTATTTCTGAAACAGCTTTTGCAGCCAGTCTGCAGGAAAGCCGGCCTATTTTAACCGGTGTGCATATTATGCTCAATAATAAAGTATTTAAAGCTGTTGCTACAGATTCACATCGCATGAGTCAGCGTCAGGTTACGTTAGATAATGCAGCCAGTGATTTTGATGTCGTTATCCCAAGTAAGTCATTACGTGAGTTTGCCGGAGTTTTCACTGATGATATTGAAACTGTAGAAGTTTTCTTTTCAGCCAGTCAGATACTTTTCAGAAGTGAACATATCAGTTTTTATACACGTCTGCTTGAAGGAAATTACCCAGATACTGACCGGCTGTTAGTAAAAACATTTGAAACAGAAGTTACTTTTAATACCGCTGATTTGCGCTCTGCTATGGAACGGGCCCATCTTATTTCAAATGCTACTCAAAACGGAACAGTAAAACTTGAAATCGTGGATAATAGCGTTTCAGCCCATGTAAATTCACCTGAAGTCGGTAAGGTCAATGAAGAGTTAGATACTGTCAGCCAGTCAGGAAGTGATTTGACAATCAGCTTTAATCCAACTTACTTAATTGAGGCACTAAAAGCTCTTAAAAGTGAAGAAGTCCTTATTCGCTTTATCTCTCCTGTCCGTCCCTTTACCTTAACCCCTACAGATAACAAAGAAGATTTTGTTCAGCTGATTACGCCTGTGCGTACAAATTAAGAGGCTCCCTAATGGGAGTTTTTTTGTTATAATAACAATTATTATGACAATCTATATTATTGCTAATCCTCATGCGGGCTGCCATCAGGCCAGATTAATTGTTGAGCAGATCAAGGAGCTGTCATCAGCGCAAGATATAAAAAGTTTTTATACACGCTATAAAGATGATGAGCGCAGACAGGTAAACACAATTCTTCAAGACTTTCAGGAAAAAGACTTTCTTTTGATTATTGGGGGAGATGGGACACTTTCAAAGGTGCTTTACTATTTGCCTGAGAATATCCCCTTTGCTTATTATCCGACTGGCTCAGGAAATGATTTTGCGCGTGCCTTAGCTATACCATCTAATTTAAATTCTATGCTTACCTTAATTCAAAGTAGAAGCGTAAGAGAGATGACAGTATTTGTATATGAAAAGGGTCTTTTGTTAAATAGTTTGGATGTCGGTTTTGCAGCCCGAGTTATCCACAAAGCTGAAGGATCAGCATTAAAAACAATTCTTAATAAATATCGTTTAGGCAGATTAACTTACCTTGCTGTGGCAGCATTAAGCATTATAATAAAAGTTTTTTCTTCTCGCTGGCTAACAACACTTACTTTGGCGGGGGAATTATGATTTGGCCGACTGCCAGTGTTTTTGACAAAAAATTGGATTTTATTTATGCTAGAGGTGAGACTTTTAGCCGACGTATCCGAATTTTGTTAGCCCTTGTTTTGAAAAAACATCAAAAATCCCCTTATCTTCATCATGAAAAAATAGAAGAAGTGTCTTTAAAGATGCCAAAAGATACCTTGATTGAAATTGATGGCGAAATAGTCACTACCGAAAAGATAACTTTAAAAGCTCAAAAACGCTATATTTATTTATAAAAGGTAAAGAGGATCCTGTCCTTTGCCTTATTTTGACCTGAGTCAATCTTAATGAAGGAGTAAAATAAATGTCTAGCTACGAAATTGGCAGTTTAGTTGAAATGAAAAAGCCCCATGCCTGTACAGTGAAAGCAACTGGAAAAAAGGCAAATAAATGGGAAATCATACGAATCGGAGCCGATATAAAAATCAAATGCACTAATTGTGAACATGTTGTTATGATGAGCCGGCATGATTTTGAGTATAAATTAAAGAAAGTTCTTTCGCAACCCTAAGAATGTTGATAAAGTAACGTTTTTACAATAATAGGCAACTGCTAGTAGCCTAAATTTTACTTATCCTGCTTCATATTTGCTGGCAGATAGTCAATTTTTTTCCTAAAATATTATTAAAAAAGTCTAGTGGTAAAAAGTCAAGATAAAGTTGTCAAAACTTTAGTTAACTTTCAGTAAACTAGGGTGCACTAAAAACACCTAGCGAAAAATGACATTTTTCACTAGCTTGACCAAGGACATGTGCAGATACTAGCTATCTTGCATAGGCCTCCTTGGTGGCGTATAGAGTTGGCGGTTGCGTAGTAGCGCATCCACCAGACGCACAAATTTTCTAGCGGTTAAGACGATGGCTCGTTTGTGTTGGTGTTTAGGAACTTCTTGATACTTCTTCTTGTAAAAGGCTTTGTATTCGTCATCATAGCGCCTCACCGAGTTGGCGGCTTCAACTAAGTAATAACGGAGATAGCGATTGCCTCGTTTGACAAGGTCAG
>NZ_JBFQEG010000007.1:0-78941 GCF_040930515.1 Streptococcus huangxiaojuni | reverse complement strand
CACCGCTCTTTACCGCTTGGGCTGCCGCCCAGTCTGTGAAGTTGGTAATCTTTGGCACTTGGTATTTGGCGCCGACTTTAGCCACACCAGGGCCGGACTGGCTGAAGCCGGACATGTTGGAGACTGTGCCCTTATGCACTTCCAGCTTTTTCACCGTCTCCTGATAAAACTGGTCAATGGCTTCGGTCTGGGCAGTCAGCTGCCCGTCGGTCAGGCCGAAAACTCCGCTGGCCTCGACAGCATTCTTGGTCGATTCATTAAGACCGGGCTGGGTCCCCGCCACAACGATAGCCGTTTGGCTGTAGTCTACTTGGCCATCTGAATAAACCGGAGCTACTGCTAAAGCCTGAGTAGTATCGTTGACACTGTTGACAACTTGATATTTTACCCCATCAATCTTGAGCGGTTTATCACCATTTATAATTGATTTATCATCCAGTGTTTTTTTAATTTTACTTTGAAGGGACTGCATATTTTGATCAGTTAACGTTGCCATTTCCAGTATTCTCCTTTCTCAATCTCTACATTATACTCTATTTCTGCTTTAGGGCTACCCTCTGACGACTTTTCAATATCTTGTAACTGCCCCTCATCTATTAATGCTGCCATATTTTCATCAATTTTCCTACTTTCAGAAAGTTTTGCTTCATCAGGTAAATAATCATATTTTGAAACATCAATTTCTTTCCCTGAAGCAGAGTCAGATAAATAAACAACATCATTCTTCCATACATCAAAATCCAAAGCATAAATTCCTTCTAAAAGGCCATAACTTTCTTGGTCCTCTTTCTCAGTCGGCATACCAAGTAAAGCACTATTTCCATTTTCATCATATACGACAGGAACAACATTAGCTGTTAACATTGTAAATTTTCCATCTCCATCAATGAAAATAGGAGAAAATTCAATTTTACTAATTCCAGAATAATTTTCTTTTATATAAAGTGCTGTTTGTTCCTCTAAAAGTTTAAAACCGTGCTTATATAAATTATCAACCTTTTTCTTTTCCATGTAACGATTATACCCCCAAATTCCTGTGATAGCGATGAGAACAGCAGCCAGCAGTCCCCAGAAAATCTTTGCCGGTCTGCTTAACTTTTTCCTTTTAGCCATAGAAAATCTCCTTATATTCACTTAAGTCAGCTGTTGGATAATAAATTAGTCAGGTTATTTAAAAAGCTTTGTTTAATCGGCTTTCAGAAAAATTGTTATTTTAATGACCAGCCGCCGTCAGCTTTGACAATCTCTCCCTGCATGGACTCTGCTTTTCCTGAAGCTAAAAAGAGCGTCAATTCAGCAATCTCAGACGGAACCGTCCACCGTCCGATAGGGGTTTCAGCGGCTACCCAATCAGCAGAACCGCCGGCCTTAAAATCATCTGCTGTCATTGCCGTCTTTACGGCACCCGGCGCAATTCCAAATACCTGAATATTGTCTTTGGCGTAATCCAAAGCCAGCTGCCGGGTTAGACCAGCCAGTGCATGCTTGGCGCTGGTATAGGCCGCACCGCCTCCTCCGGCTAAAAAGCTGGCAATAGAGCACATATTGATAATAATACCCGCTTTTTTCTCAATCATTTTGGGCAAATAATGGCGGATAAGCTGTACTGGAGCCCAAAAATCAGTGCGGAAAACCAGCTCAAAGTCAGTTTCTGAAAGATTAAGAAGAGGCTGATAACCGTCAAGGATACCTGCTGTATTGCACAGAATATCCACCTCAGCTGCAAAATCATAGAGGGCACTTAGATCTTCCGTCAAATCAAGCTGCATAAAGTGAAACTCTCCCTGTAAATCAGGAACAGCCCCTTTATCCACACCATATACCTTATAGCCCTTCTCCAAAAAAAGGCGGGCCTGTGCCAGACCGATACCAGATGAAACACCGGTTATAAGAACTGTTTTAACCATAAACTTACTCCTGTTTTTCAGTCAGACAATAAAGATTGTTATTTTCTGCTCACTAAATAAATCCTTACTGCCTTTTGTTTTTACCCATTATATCAAAAAAGCCTCTCCCTATAAATCGCTTTATAACAGCAGGGGATTGACATACTTGCCGATGCTTAGCTTTGTTTTTTGTTTCTTGTTTAAAATATTTTTTATGGCTAAAAAAGACGAAAAGCCTTGCTTTTCGTCTTTTTGTTATGATTTTGTACGAAGAACCCAGATAAGAAGTCTCCCCATGGCTAAGCCAAAGAGAAGAATAATCCCAAGAATCAGCAGCCAGCTCCAGGAATAATCCGTTAAAATTTCCGGCAGAGGGACATTGATGCCAAAGAAACCGGTAATAATATCCGGTGTTGCCAAAAGAATGGACAGGCCTGTTAAAATCTTCATCGTATCATTCAGCTGATTATTTAAGATATTATTGTAAGTCTCTGATAACTGTGCCAGCGTCTGTGCTGTCAGTTCGGACATTTCAAGAATCTGCCGGGCTTCAATTTTTGCTGCAGAGAGCTTATCACCATCTCCGGTGAAAAAAGGACAGTTCAGCGATGAATCCTTCAGCTGTTCTAAAACAAGATAATTTTGCTTGCTGGATGATTTAATGCCAATCATAATCATCTCTATATCCGATAAGGTTAGCAGACGATCTTTAGTTGTCTTTTTACGCAGTTTTTTTCGGATCTCTTTTAGCTCTTTGTTAAGACCTTCTAAAATATGAAAATAATTTTTAGAGACAGCAACCAAAGCGGCACATACGAAATCATACACAGAATCAATAGGCTCTGATTCAAATAAAGCAGCAAACTGCTCAATCATATAAGCATTATCATTAGTATGCAAAATGATGATCCGCTTTTCTTTAAGAATAAAGGTTATCGGTGTTGTCGCATAAACATTATCAATCTTTTTATCATGAATAGCATCATACACCAGAATCAACCGTTCCAATTTCTCATGATAGTCAATATGGGCCAACTCATCGACATCAGAAGCATAAGCAATAATTTTTTCATCAATTGCCAAATCTGCTTTCAACTGATCACTGTCCAGTTTTTCATCCAAATTGACACAAATCCACGTAAGATCACCAAAATGCTTTTCTTTCATAAAGCTCCTTAAACAAGATACAAAGGCCGTTAAAAGAGCAAAGCAAAAATAGGAGACTGGACGAAGAGCCACAAGGCTCTAGGACAGGCTATCTTTTTTGCACAGCTCTTAGGCCGTGTTCAATTCATAAGATACAAAGGCCGTGTAAAAATCCGTATGAAAATAGGGGGTGTCAAGTGATGCTGGCATCACAATGGCAGCCGTCTCTTTTACTAGGATTTTAGGCCGTGTTCAATTCATAAGATACAAAGCCCGTGAAAAACGCAAAAGGAAAATAGGGGGTGTCAAGTGATGCTCGCATCACAATGGCAGGCATCTTTTTCACTAGGATTTTAGGCCGTGTTCAATTAACAAGATACAAAGCCCGTGAAAAACGCAAAAGGAAAATGACGGTAAGCCAGAAATCTTTGATTTCGTAGGCGCACCTCTGCCAAGACGACTAGAAGGAGGCGGCAAAAATTTAAGCTTTCATGCCATTCTGGCTGTTTCAGCTTCTCTTGGCTATCTGTCAGCCTATCACACTGCCATTGGGCAGGGTGGGGTCAACGGTCAGCAGAGTCAGCTGGCCATCATGTTCAGCTGAGAGAATCATACCCTGGCTAATGTATTTTTTCATCATTTTCCGCGGTTTAAGGTTAGCAACAATTTGTACTTTTCTGCCCACTAACTCCTGCTCATTCGGATAATATTTGGCAATACCGGAGAGAATTTGACGGTCCTCGCCATCACCTGCATCCAGACGGAAAGATAATAGTTTATCCGATCCGGCAATTTTTTCAACTGCCTTGACTTCCGCCACGCGAATTTCTAATTTATCAAAATCATCAAAGACAACCGGCGCTTTATCGGATTTAAGTTCGACCTCTTCAGGGTTCCACTCTTTCTCACTAGCCTTGTCAGCGTTCATCTGCTCCTTGATATAAGCGATCTCTGCTTCCATATCTAAACGCGGGAAAACAGGACTCCCCTGTGGAACAACCTTAGCTCCTGAAGGCATGGCTGACAGGCTGAGGCTGACAAGATCAAACTCTGAGCCAAAGCCCAGCTGCTCCATGATGGCATCGGAAGTTGCCATCATAAAAGGCTGAATGAGGTGAGCCACCAGGCGCAGACTGGCTGCCAGATGGGCCATAACAGCAGCCAGCTCCTGATTTTTCCCGCTATCTTTGGCTAAAACCCAAGGCGCTGTTTCGTCAATGTATTTATTGGTCCGAGAAATTATCTGCCATACAGCTTCTAAAGCCCTCGGATAATCCACTGCTTCCATCTGTCTGTGGTAGTTTGTCAGATTTTCAGCAATAAAGGCTTCTAAATCAGCATCAACAGCTGTCACCTTCTCAGCATAAGCCGGAATGCTGCCGCCGAAATATTTATTAATCATGGCAACTGTTCGGTTAAGAAGATTGCCTAAATCATTAGCTAATTCATAATTAATCCGGCCGATATAGTCTTCCGGTGTAAAGGTTCCGTCCGACCCTACTGGAAGGCTGCGCATGAGGTAATAACGCAGGGAATCAAGCCCGTAACGTTCAACCAGCATCTCAGGATAGACGACATTGCCTTTTGATTTAGACATCTTACCGTCCTGCATCACAAACCAGCCATGCGCCACTAAACGTTTTGGCAGCGGCAAATCCAAAGCCATAAGGATAATCGGCCAATAAATAGAGTGGAAACGCAGGATATCTTTACCAATCATATGAATATCTGCAGGCCAGAACTTATCGAAGTTGCTGTGGTCTTGCTGTCCGTAACCAAGTGCTGTAATATAGTTAATCAGCGCATCAATCCAGACATAAACCACATGTTTTGGATTGCTTGGCACCTCTACCCCCCAGGTAAAGGTTGTCCGGCTGACCGCTAAATCTTCCAGACCCGGTTCAATGAAATTTTTCAGCATTTCATTCATCCGCCCATGCGGAGTAATAAAGTCCGGATGCTCCTTGAAGAAAGCAACTAGACGGTCGGCATATTTACTGAGTCGGAAAAAATAGCATTCTTCAGCAACTTTTTCAACTTCATGTCCAGAAGGCGCAATACCCCCGATAATCTGACCTTCTTCATCCCGAAAAACCTCAGCCAGCTGACTTTCCGTGAAATACTCTTCATCTGAAACAGAGTACCAGCCGGTATATTCACCCAGATAAATGTCCCCCTGCGCCAGAAGCTGTTCAAAAACTTTAGCTACAACATCCTCATGGTAGTTATCTGTCGTCCGAATAAACTTATCATAAGAAATATCCAGAAGCTCCCATAATTCCTTAACACTCTCTGCCATGCTGTCAACATAAGTTTGCGGGCTGATACCGGCTTCTGTTGCTTTTTGCTGAATTTTTTGGCCATGCTCGTCCAGTCCGGTCAGATAAAACACATCATAACCCATCAGCCGTTTATAACGAGCCATGACATCACAGGCAATAGTCGTGTAAGCAGAACCGATATGAAGTTTCCCAGAAGGATAATAAATCGGAGTTGTAATATAAAATGATTTTTTATCAGTCATAGTATTCCTTTCAGTAAGATAGAAAATATCTCAGATGAATTCCTATATAAAATCCCAGACAGCAGTTCATTTACCGCCGGTTGTTCTTTAAACCTCACAATGAAAAAACACCGACAGCTCCTGCAAGGGGTAACACCTTATTATAGCATAAGTTCAGCCCGCTTGAACAGTTAAAAAAGGAAACAGATAAAAACAGAAGCTTAGGAGCAGCGGCCTAAAAAGCAGCGCTGTCAAATTTCCTAAAGTTCTTGTTTTTTTCTGCTTCCTTATTCTTATAATTTTCTCACGTCCTGCTGCCGTCTGAAAGGAATATATATCCGTCAGAGAGTTTTTACTTTTTTAAGCCTGTTTTTCAATACTCACTGTACTGACCATACTTCTTACGGTAATTTTTCTCAATCTTTTCATAATCTGAAACCATCTTTTTAGCCTCTTTTGACGATAATTTTTTAAAGACCATTTCGTCAATCAATTTACCTTTCTCATTATAGATTTCAACCGTTAAAGTACTGCCTGATTTCCTGTATTTGTATTGGTTTTCACCCATATCATCATACGAATCGATGTAACTTTGTTTTAAATCTTCTACTGTATCTTCATCAAAACTACTGTAGTAAGCAGAAAAGTTATCCATCACCTCGTCAACCTTTTTCTTGTAGGCTTTAGGGGTGCTTGCCCGCAGCAGCCTTTTCTCCCAAGGATTGACCTTCAAAAGCGGGTTAAACAGATTGGTCAAGAAAATATCTACTTCAGCATTATCGCCATCATACCACTTATTATAATAATAACCATACTCTGAAAAGTCATTGTTTTCGACGGATATAAAGAAATGATATTCAATATTGTTCTCTTCTTCGAGGAAAGTATGCCATTTTTCTTCTTCTTCATCATAATAACGCTCATAGGTCAGCTCCCAAACACCGTCAATCCTCCCTGAATAATAGCGATAAGCCGCATAACCGCCCAAAATGCTGAAAAGCAAGATCAGACCCGAAACGACACTGACAGCAATGATAGTTGATGTTTTCATTTTCTTCTTGGCCGGCGGCTGAACTGATGGCATGGACTGAGCAGCAACAGACTGAGGCGGTACAGAGCCGGCAGGCTGATTTGCAGCTTGCGGCGGAGCGGCCGCCTCTGGCTGACTGGCAGCTGGCTGGTGCAGCGGCTCTAGCTTATCTTGGTTGGCAGCAGTTTGCACGAAGTCGCCATTTTGCAAAGCTGTTTGAATTTCTGCTGCACTCGGCTGACGACCGTAAACCGTCCTAAAATAGTCTAACCATTCTTCTTGATTCATCATAAATCTCCTCCTCTAAACAAAGATATAAAGGGCGTTTAAAGAGCAAAGCAAAAATAGGAAAATTGACGAAGAGTCGCTGAGACTCTAGGAGATTTTATCTTTTTTGCACAGCTCTTAGGCCATGTTCAATTAGCAAAGATACAAAGGCCGTAAAAAAGGCAGAGCAAAAACTGGTTGATGTCTTTTTAAGTGTTTCATCAGCTGTTTTTACAGTATTGAACTAATAGATACCACTATTCTACCATAATTTTATCTCTTGAACAGGGCTTGTCAAGCAGGATTTTCTTGCTGACGGCAAAAGAAAAACCGTTATTTAGGGGATTGCAGCAGAAGAAATTTTTTTCAAAAACAGGCTCAATCGTAAAAAAATTCGCTTTTAAATGTCCGATAAAAGCGAGAGCGCAATAACATGCATCTGAACATGGTAATCGCAATTCCTTTTGTTTTTTGTTATAATAGGAAAAAATTCAAAAAAGGATAAGATATGAAACTGATTTCATGGAATATTGATTCACTTAATGCCGCTTTAACCAGTGATTCTGCCCGAGCCCTTCTTTCGCGTGCTGTCATGGATACCCTAGCAGCTGAAAAGGCAGAAATCATTGCTATCCAGGAAACAAAATTGTCTGCTAAAGGACCAACAAAAAAACATTTGGATATCCTAAAAAGCTATTTTCCAGATTATCAAATCGCCTGGCGTTCTTCTGTTGAACCAGCCAGAAAGGGCTACGCCGGAACCATGTTTCTCTATCAGGCGCAGCTGCAGCCGGCCGTTACTTTCCCAGAAATTGGAGCGCCAAGCACGATGGATGCCGAGGGACGGATTATCACCTTGGAGTTCGAAAATTTCTTTGTCACCCAAGTTTATACTCCCAATGCCGGAGATGGGCTTAAGCGTCTGGCTGATAGGCAGCTCTGGGATTGTAAATATGCCGATTACCTGACTGCTCTGGATCGGGAAAAACCAGTTCTGGCGACCGGCGACTACAATGTGGCTCACAAAGAAATTGACTTGGCTCATCCAAGCTCCAATCGCCGCTCACCGGGTTTTACTGATGAAGAACGCCAAGGATTTACCAATCTGCTGAATAAAGGATTTACAGATACCTTTCGCTATCTGCACGGCGATATTCCAAATGTCTATTCTTGGTGGGCGCAGCGTAGTCCTACCAGTAAAATCAATAATTCCGGATGGAGAATTGATTATTGGCTGACTTCTGAGCGTATTGCTGACAAAGTTACCAGTTCCGAAATGATTGATTCCGGCAGCCGGCAGGATCACACACCGATTGTTTTGACAATTGATTTATAACAGGTTTATATAATGAAGCATTGATCTTAAAATAAACTGCTCACTTTCAATGAGGTAATGATACAGATTTCCAGCCCCTTACTCTCCCTTTTCTAGGTTCGACCTAAAATCATCCACTGGATGATTTCACTGCGCAGCTCTCAGCCCGTGTTCAATTAACAAGATACAAAGCCCGTGAAAAACGCAAAAGGAAAATAGGGGACTGACTGACGAATCTCCAGATTCAAGGTCAGGCCATCTTTTTCCCGCAGCGTTTAGGGCGTGTTCAATTCAACAAGATACAAAGCCCGTGAAAAACGCAAAAGGAAAATAGGGGACTGACTGACGAATCTCCAGATTCAAGGTCAGGCCATCTTTTTCCCGCAGCGTTTAGGGCGTGTTCAATTCCAACAAGATACAAAGCCCGTGAAAAACGCAAGAGGAAAATGACGGTAAGCTCGAAATCTCTGATTTCGCCAGCGCACCTCTGCCAAGACGACTAGAAGGGTGCGGTCGGCTGTAAAGACGACAAAGCCTTCAGACGGCTACGGCTGACGGTAAGCTCGAAATCTCTGATTTCGCCAGCGCACCTCTGCCAAGACGACTAGAAGGGTGCGGTCGGCTGTAAAGACGACAAAGCCTTCAGACGGCTACGGCTGACGGTAAGTCCGAAATCTCCGATTTCGCCAGCGCACCTCTGCCAAAACGAGCATAAGCACACATCTAATAATCTCAAAAACCCCCGAAAGATTGCTCTTTCGGGGGTTTTGCAAGAAAAGATACCTATAAGCTTCACCGGCTGATCATAAATTTAACGTGCGGTAAGCTGTCCGATAGCCAAGCTGCAGGAGCTCACCGTCTTTAACCAAAATCGGCCGCTTCAGCAGCATACCATCAGCAGCTAAAAGTGCGGCAGCCTCAGTCACAGTCAATCCCTGAATCTTATCCTTTAGACCATGAGCCCGGTAACTCTGGCCGCTGGTGTTAAAAAATGCTTTCAACGGATAATCGGACCTTTTCATCCAAAGGACGATATCCTCAGCCTGAGGCGGACTTTTCTTGATATCAACAGCTTCAAAGGTCAGACCCAGTTCTTTCAGCTCAGTCTTAGCTTTGCGGCAAGTTGAACATTTAGGATACTCATAAAATACCAGCATTTTGCCTCCTTTACTGCCTGCTGCCTTTATTTATTTGCAAGAACAGTCTGTCTTCTTTTACCCCCTCATGTTCCAGTAACCAATATTTTCTGTCCAGTCCGCCGGCATAACCTGTCAGCTGTCCCCGACTGCCTAATACACGGTGGCAGGGAATAAAAATGCTGATTGGGTTTTTCCTCACTGCACCGCCGACCGCCTGAGCTGACCGACAGCGAAGCTCTTCGGCAATCTCTCCATAGGTTACTGTTTGGCCAAAAGGAATATGTGTGAGAAGGGTCCACACTCTTTGCTGGAAAACTGTCCCTTGAGGAGACAGAAAGTCTGGAAGCGGAAGCGGCACTCCGGCAAAATAAGCCTCCAGCCAGTCCTCTGTAGCTGACAGGACGGTATTCTCCTGCTCTGTAAAATCTATTTTTTCAAAACCTGAGAGTTCGTATTTTTGACCTACAAACCAGGTGCCTAAAAGGACATCATCAGCAGCTGCTAATAATATATCCCCTAAAGGAGAATGATAGAGTTGTTTAAAAAGCATTATCCCTCCTTCTATTAAGATACAAAGGGCGTGTAAAGAGCAAAGCAAAAATGGCGGTAAGCCAGAAATCTATGATTTCGTAGGCGCACCCCTGCCAGAACGACTAGAAAGGTGCGGTCGGCTGTTAAGACGACAAAGCTTTCAGACGTTTACGGCTGACGGTAACTAGATAACGATACAGATTTACAGCCCCCTCACTCTCCCTTTTCTGGGTTCGGGCTGAAATCATCCACTGGATGATTTCACTGCACAGCTCTTAGCCCGTGTTCAATTAACAAGATACAAAGGCCGTTAAAAATCCGTATGAAAATGACGGTAAGTCCGAAATCTCTGATTTCGCAGACGCACCTCTGCCAGGACGACTAGAAGGGTGCGGCAGGCTGTAAGACTGCAAAGCCTTCAGACGGCTACGGCTTTTCTAACCAATTGCTATTACTAAGCATAGTGTATACCATCTTTTTCACTAGGATTTTAGGCCGTATCCAGTTCATAAGCCGTTTCAGAATCTTCCTGCAGGGAGAGCGCTTCTATTTATTTCCCTTAATCAAGCGGACACGGATAATATTATCACTGGCTTCAAAAGCATCCACCAAGGTTTTGATTTTGGTATGATCTGTTTCATCCAAGTCAAGGATGGTATAGGCATAATCACCCTTTGAACGGTTGAGGATATTGGCAATATTGATATTGACCTCTGAAACAGCGGTTGAAATTTTGGCCACAATATTTGGGACATTGCGGTTAATCAGCGTAATACGGTAAGGTGCCGTCAGGGCTTGGTGCATATTGGGGAAGTTGACAGAATGCGTGATTTCCCCGGTTTCCATAAACTGACGGATTTCCTGACTGGCCATAATGGCACAGTTGAGCTCTGCTTCTGCTGTCGAACCGCCGACATGAGGGAATACCGTAATCTTATCTTTATTAAGCAATTCTTCTGTGCCGAAATCGGTGATATAGCGCTTGACAACACCGGTTTCGATAGCTTCAAAGAGCGCCGTGTTATCAACCAGATCTGCACGGGCAAAGTTGATAATGGTCGTCCCTTTTTGCATCAGTGCAAAAGCTGAAGCATTAAAGGTATTTTTAGTGTCATCGGTCAAAGGAACATGGACAGTGATGTAGTCACAGTTGGCAAAAATCTCCTTGATATCGCGGACACGTCTGACATGGTGAGAAATATTCCAGGCCGCTTCAATTGAGACATAGGGGTCATAGCCATAGACAGTCATGCCGATACGGCGGGCATCATTAGCAATGCGAGAACCAATAGCGCCGAGGCCGATAACACCCAGCTTTTTACCGCGAACCTCTGTTCCGGCAAACTGCTTTTTCCCAGCTTCTATCTGCTTAGGCACATCATCTCCTTTTAGAGTATTAGCCCAAGCCGCTGCAGAAATATAGTCACGCGCCGACATGAGAATAGCTGCTATAACTGCTTCTTTGACAGCATTAGCATTAGCTCCGGGGGTATTAAAAACAACAATTCCGGCTTCTGTCGCCTTATCAATAGGTATATTATTGGTTCCGGCTCCTGCACGGGCGATGGCCTTCAGATTTTCCGGAAAGCTGACATCATGTAAATTCTGACTGCGGATGATATAGGCATCCGGATTGTCAGAGCGATCGCCGTCAATTTGAAAATCGTTGCCCAGTTCCTTTAAGCCCAGCTGATTAATATTGTTAAATGTTTTGACACTAAATACCATTTTCTCCACACAAAGGCTGAAAAATCAGCCTCCCTTTTCTATTTTTTTAACTGACAGCAGCTGCATTTGATTAAGAAGCAGGTCAGTTTCCTTCAGGAGATTACCTAGCCCGCTGCAGCTTTTACTGTCATAAAACCTTATCATCATGTTATTTATAAAAAAGCAGGGAAGTCAGTCAGTCCTCCTACATCTGCCGACTGCTGGCCGCATTTAGACTAAACCGTGATAGTCTGCTTCATCAACTTCTTGGTAGAAAGCTTTTTCGGCTTTTGTTTTGATTTTTTGATAAGCCAGACGTTCACCATCAATCGGCAGCTTGCCGCAGTATACATAACCAAGTTTCTCAAGAATATGCCGCATAGTGGCATTTTTCTCATCTGTATCACAGCGAAAATCATGTCCGTCCGTTCCTTCGATCAGACCTTGCAGGAAAGTCTGACCGATTTTTTGCCCCCTTGCCTCCGCCAAAACAGCAATACGATGAAAGGTGATATAACGGTGATTATTATGCTGCCACTGCCCATCATAAATCTTGTCGTAAGCAGGATCTCCGTCTGTAATTACCGCTCCGTAGGCTACAATATGCCCATCCACAATACCGACATAGCCCCGGCCTTGTAAGATATCTTCAACAATATCTTCCTGAGCCGGATAACCACTGTCTCCCTGCCATTGTTTACTGCCAGATTCTGCCAATACTTGTCTGGCACTGTCAATAACCGCCATAATCTGATTGGTCTCATTGGGAAAAGCTTGTCTAATATCCATAATCCTGCCTTTTCTTTGCTTTTACTGCACAACTGAATTAACTGTTTTCGGCTTCAAACTGCTTCATAAAGTCAATTAAATCCAGTACCCCTTGACGCGGGAAAGCGTTGTAAAGACTGGCACGCATGCCGCCAACACTGCGGTGCCCTTTGATGTTTTTAAAACCAAGCGGTGTTGCTTGAGCAACAAATTTAGCATCTAATTCCTTACTTGGCGTAACAAAAGGAACATTAGCCACCGAACGCTCGGCAGCGGCCTTAACAGGACTGGTATAGAAATCAGACTGGTCGATAAAATCATAAAGGAGACCTGATTTCTCCCGATTGATCTCTTCCATCTTATCAACCCCGCCCTGTTTTTTAACCCATTCAAAAACAAGTTTAGCAATATAAATACTGTAAGCCGGCGGTGTATTGTAGAGAGAGCCGGCTTCTGCCAGAATACGGTAATCCAGCATAGAAGAAAGCGCTGGGTCATCATTCAGGAAATCTTCGCGAATAATAACAACAGTCACGCCAGCCGGACCGATATTTTTTTGTGCGCCGGCATAAATAACTGCGAAATCTTCGACATGATAGCGCACAGCCAAAATATTAGAGGACATATCAGCTACAAGCGGGACACCGTTGGTATCCGGCAGGTGGTAAACAGCTGTCCCTTCAATCGTATTATTGGTGGTCAGATGAACATAAGCAGCGTCCGGATCAATCGCCGATGCCTCAAAAGCAGGGATATGGTCATAAACACTTTCTTCCGAAGAAGCTAATAAAATCGGGTCGAAAGGAATCGTTTTAGACAGTTTAACAGCCTCTGTGTAGGCCTTTTTCCCCCAAGAACCGGCAACATGATAATAAGCTTTACGGCCTTTGGCAAGGTTTAAAGGAAGCATACTGAACTGGGTTGAAGCTCCGCCTTGCAGGAATAAGACCTTATAGTTATCGGGAATCGCCATTAAATCGCGCAGCAGCTGCTCAGCATCTTTGATAATGTTATCGAATTCTTTGGAGCGGTGAGACAGTTCTAAAACACTCATACCGCTTCCTTGGTAATCAAGCATTTCTCTTTGAGCTTGCTCAAGCACGGGCTTAGGCAGCACTGCAGGACCTGCAGAAAAATTATAAATCGCCATCAAAACACCTCCGTATAATATTACAAATTATAGCACAATTTTTCAGAGTTTATCAAGTATCCAAATATCAGCGGACAAAAAATCATGCTATAATAAGGTAAAGATTCAAATGAAGCCGTATGAAAAAATTGGAAAGCCAATTCATTCCACCTTTTAATAGGCTTTGTATCTTGTTGGAATTGAACACGCCCTAAACGCTGCGGGAAAAAGATGGCCTGACCTTGAATCTGGAGATTCGTCAGTCAGTCCCCTATTTTCCTTTTGCGTTTTTCACGGGCTTTGTATCTTGTTGGAATTGAACACGCCCTAAGAGCTGTGCAAAAAAGATAGACTGTCCTAGAGCTTTGTGGCTCTTCGTCCAGTCTTCTATTTTTGCTTTGCTCTTTTAACGGGCTTTGTATCTTGTGATGGGAGTGGTGTTATGATTTTTAAAGAGTTTTGTGCGGAGAATATGACTGAGCTGCCGGCATTAAACAGTCAAAAAGTGACACGGGTTGAGCTTTGTGATAATCTGACGGTCGGAGGAACGACTCCATCTTATGGTGTCATTAAAGAAGCTGCCAAACTCCTCCATGAAAAAAATATCAGTCTGGCTACGTTGATTCGGCCTAGGGGCGGATCTTTTGTTTACAATGATTTTGAGCTCAAAATTATGGAAGAAGACATCTTGCAGGCTGTTGCCTTAGAGAGTGACAGTTTAGTTCTGGGTCTGCTGACGAAAGAAAATGAGGTGGATACTGCTGCCATTGACCAGCTCCTTCCCGCAGCGCAAGGGCTGCCTTTGGTTTTTCATATGGCCTTTGACCATATCCCAAGAAACAAACAAAAAGAAGCCTTAGACCGGCTGGTTGACTTAGGCTTTGTCCGTATATTGCTACACGGCTCTGTGCAGAAAAATGATATTTTAGAAAACACCAGCTGGATTAAAGAACTTTGTTCTTATGCAGACGGCAGAATCGAGATAATGCCGGGCGGCGGTGTCAGGGCTGATAATTATCAGGAAATCTGCCGCCTGACAGGCTGCCAAGCAGTTCATGGAACTCAGATTATTTGAGACAGCCATAAACAAGCTGCACAAAAGCGGAAGCTGTTCTGACTGACGAAAGGTTGCAGGCCAAGTCAATATATTGTTCAGCCCCTTTACATCAAGTGCAAAGGGGCTGAAAGAATACTAAAAGTTGAGAACAAAAAATGTCTTGCACCGGCGTTCTGCAATCACTGCGGGCGCTTTTTTGCAGCCAGCAAACTAATCTTTTAGTTGATGATAGAGGCTGTAAACGTCCTGTCTATTTAAACCGTTAAGTTTTGCGGCTTTTTTTATGGCTGCATTTGGCGCCAGCCCATCAGCTATAAAGCCATGGATAAGGGCCAATAATTCTTTTTCCGTCAAAGCCGGAGCCTTCTTTTTCTGCTCACAGCCCGCAACAATCAAAAGGCATTCTCCCTTAGGGGGATTTTCCTCAATGTGACTTAATACTTGCGAAAGCCTCCCGCGCTGATATTCTTCATGCAGCTTTGTTAATTCGCGGGCGAGAACAATTTCCCGGTCTCCGTAAACAGCCAGAATCGTTTTCAGGGTTGCTGCCAGCCGGTAAGGTGATTCATAAAAAATCTGCGTTTCAGGATAGTTTTTCTTTTCCTCCAAAAATGACCTTTGCTGACCGGCTTTTCTGGGTAAAAAACCGTAAAAAATATGGGGCTGAGGCCTTATACCGCTGGCAATCAGGGCGGTGATCCCGGCAGAAGCGCCGGGAAGCGCCACAACCGGGATATCCTGAGCAAGGGCTGCCTGCACAAGATCATGTCCAGGATCCGATATGGAAGGCATACCAGCATCTGAGACTTGGGCCAAGGACTTACCAGAAATCAGTAAAGATAGTAAAGCAGGAATCTTTTCAGCAGCATTATGCTCATGAAAACTGATTTGCTTGGTTTTAACAGCTAAATGCTTCAGCAGTATACCTGTGTTGCGTGTATCTTCCGCACAGATATAGTCAACTGTTTTCAGCGTTTCAGCAGCGCGCAGGGTTATGTCCTGTAAATTGCCGATGGGTGTTGGAACTAAGTACAGGGTTCCGCTAGAAGTCTGGTTTTTAAAGCTTTTCTGTATCTGCATCAGCCCTACTCTCTATACAGCAATTCCATGCAAAAAACACAGCCTTCATCATTTTCACGGCGCTGACCGTAAAAAGAATTGCAAACATGAAAGCCATCCTGATAGATACTCTCCAAATGATCTTTCCCCTGGTGGGGAGCTTTAGCTTCAGTCTCAGGCTCCAATTGATGCAAACGCTCACGCAGCTTGGTGTTTTCTAAACGCAGCCCTGTATTTTCTTTGACCAGCTCTTGGACCTGTTTTTTCATGGCTTCAACTTCAGCCAAGGTTACCATTAAATTTTGAGAAAAGTCATCAAAAGCATCAAATAACTTTTTTTTATCCACCAATTCTAACCTCCTCAACTGCATAGGTCAGCAGCGTTTCCTGCTCTGTCAGACGGACTTGCAGGGTTTCCGAAAACAAATCAATCCCTGCGACAATACCTGAGCCATTTTGCGTTTCAACAACTGTTCCCAAATCAGGAAATTTCGCCTTGCTGGTCTGGTAGAAGTCGTCTTCAAAACTCAGACAGCACAGCAGCCGGCCGCAAAGCCCCGTCATTTTACCCGAGCTAAGCGACAAACCTTGATTTTTAGCCATCTTGATAGAGACAGGCGGAAACTCTCCCAAAAAGCTGGAACAGCACAGTGCCCGGCCGCAGGGGCCAAGGCCGCCGTAAATTTTTGCCTCCTGCCGGCTGTTGATCTGCCGCAGCTCCACACGTGTCTTAAAAAGAGCAGCCAAATCTTTAAGAAGCTGGCGAAAATCAACACGCCCTTCCGCAGAGAAAGTGATTAAAACATAGCTTTTCTCCAAAGGAAAAACAATATCCAGCAGTTTCATGGGCAAATGGTGAGAAGCAATCAGTTCTTTTACCTTTGCCTGAGAGCGCTGCGCCAGTTTCAGATTTTCGCGGTGGGTCTCAAAATCTTTTTGATCAGCCCTATGCCAAACCCAATCCATATCTGCAGGAAGCTTAGCCGGACTGGTCGTAACATCAGGCTGAACGACTTGAGCCAGACGGCTCCCTTTTTTATTTTTAATAACTAAAAAATCGTCTTTTTGATAAGAGCTGTCTGACTGCACATACCTTAAATCATCTTTTTCTCCGTATTTAATTCCAATTACTCTTGTCATGAAATCACCATATATTCCAATGCATTTTGAAAACTGACATTACTTTGCCACATCAAACGGGCCTGTAAAAGGAGCTGCAGGAGCCGCCGATTTTGTTTTTCTTTTATTTCTTCTGCTAAAAGTATTGTCAGCAGCTGAAAAATCAGAGCCTGCTCGTTTTTTTCTGTAGCATACTGAACCAGTCTGGCCGTTTCTAAATAAGCTAAATCTTGATTTTTCTGAAGACTGGCTGCAAAGCGCCGGCAGGCTTGCTCAAGCTCAAGATTTTTCTTATTGCCCAGCAGTTCGTCCAACTCTTCCGGACTGTGAGCCAGCTGTGCAAAGAGTCTGGCCTGATTCTTTAAAAGTCCGGCCTGTTCAGCCTGCTTCTGCAAGTGAGCTTCATTTTTAGGAAATTGAAAAACCTGTGTACGGCTCTTGATAGTCGGCAAAACTTTACTCTCATCAGCTGTCAGCAAAATCATATAGGCCGAACTCTGCGGCTCTTCGATAAACTTCAGCAGACTGTTAGCCGCATTAATATGCAGTTTTTCACATTCTTTAATGATAAATACCTGCGCTTTCCCTTCAAAACCTGACCGTGAAAAATTCCGCAGCAGTTCTTTCACTGTGTCCGTTTTGATAATCTGACCGCTCGGTTCGATAACCCTCACATCCGCAAACTCTCCTGCTTCAATTAAGCGGCATGACCGGCAGTTCCCGCAGGGAAGACCATTCTGTAAACACTCACAAAAACGGCTTTTGGCAAGGAAAAGAGCCATAGGAAAACTGGCAAAAGTCCCTGAAAAGAGGTAGGCATGATTCAAACGTTCCGCCTGCAAAATCTGCTTAAACTCTGCAAAGAGCTTAGGCTGTAATTGCTCTAAATCCATAATGACCTGCTTTTACTGATTTGTTTCATGATTGCCTCCAGAGCATTTTCAGTAACTGCTTCTGCACTAAGAGAAGCATCAAGTGTGGTAATCCTGTCCGGCTCAGCCTGAGCCAGTTCAAGATAACCTTGGCGGACCCGCTGATGCATATCCAGTGTTTCCAAATCCAGACGGTTGACTTCCCTGTCCTTATTTTTCTGAATACGGCTTAAGCCTATTTCAGACGGTAAATCAAAATACAGCGTCAAATCCGGTCTGCGGTTATCCGTAGCAAAGGCATTCAGCTGACTGATGACTGCTTTATCAAGCCCCCTTCCGGCTCCCTGATAAGCTACAGAACTATCAATAAAACGATCGATCAGCACAACTTTCCCTTGATTTACAGCCGGCAGTACTTTTTCGATATAGTGCTGCCGTCTGGCAGCCATATAGAGAAGCAACTCTGTTTTGGCATCCATATTGGCGTGGCTGACATCCAGAATAACTTCTCTGATACGCTCAGCAATCAGTACACCGCCAGGTTCGCGGGTAACGATACAATCTGCTTTAAGCTTTTTTTTAAGCCGGGGCAAAAGTTTTTCTAAGACTGTTGTTTTGCCAGCACCGTCCGGTCCCTCAAAAGAAATAATAAACCCTTTAGACATACAGTTCCTTACTTTACTCCCTCCTTACCGGTTAAGTAAAAAATCAATCTCCGGCAGTTCATGCCAACATTCGTTTCTTCTTTCAGCCGTTTTTAAATTTAACGGCCCGCATTTGATACTTTTATTTTAGCAAATTTTCACCAAAAAAGACACCGGCAATCATCTGCTGGTGTCCTTCTCTTCTATTTTAAAGATTTGGCAGCTGTCTTTTCAATTGATTCTACCTCAATTCCCTGTTTAAGCAATTTATCTTTTAAATCGTCAATAGCGACTCGGCCGTCAATCTGCACTTCAATAACTGTCTTGCCGGACTGGCGGCTGGCAATAACGGTATGCTTAATATTGAGATTTTCATTTGTAATGGTGTCGACAACTTTGGCCAGCACTCCGATACTGTCATCCGCTAAAACAACAGCGCGGACTCCTTCCTCGCCATAGCCGGAAACTTCTAGGAAAGCCCTAAAGACGTCCTTATCTGTTATCACCCCGTAAATTTGACCGTTATCAACAACCGGGAGAATACCGACACGGTGCTTCATCATAATATAAATAGCATCTTCCAGTCTGGCATACTGCGAAACCGTCACAACATCTTTTATCATGATATCACGAATCTTCGTCTTATTAAGCAGATAGTTCATTTCATAAATTGAAAGACTGGACGCTTTTGACGGACTGGCCTCTGCCATCGTCCCTGCTGTTACTAAACCAACCAAGCGGTCATCTTCAATGACCGGGAGCCGTCTTAAGTCCTGTTCCCTCATAATATCAGCTGCAGCTGCCACTGTCGTATCCGGAGAAACATAGACAACCTTTTTGGTCATAAAATCTTTTACTGGCATAAAATCCCTCCTCACTGCTTTACTTTTATTATAACAAAAAGTCAAAGAAGCCGTAAACTGAGGCCTGCAGGTCAGATGCACTGTCTTTATTTTTTACAATGTCAGTGATAACCTATGACAACAGTCTGTTTTCCTCCAGCCATTTATCTATACTGTAATTGTTGGATAGAACACGCCCCCGCTTAGCAGAAGAACCGAGCAGGATAGTCATAACAGCCTGTGACTGTGCATAGGTCGATCCCCCGGAAGTTGCAAAAGAAGCCAGTGTCTTACCGCTATTCTGCAGATGAAGCTGCTCCAGAACGGTATCAATAATCCTTGGCGGGCGGCCCCACCAAATCGGATGGCCGATAAGAATGCAATCATAACGACTGACATCAGGCAATACTCCCTGATAGGCCGGTCGGCTCTGTTCATCTTCCTGCTCACGGTTGCAGCGGCTGGCAGGATTATTCCAATTCAAATCAGCAGCCCCATATGGCACTTCCTCTTTGATTTCATAAAGATCCGCTTGAAGCTTTTGGGCAATCACCTGCGCCCTTTCGCGCGTATGCCCGGTTTTTGAAAAATACATAACTAAAGTTGACATCATATCCCCCTCCATAAACAAGATACAAAGCCCGTTAAAAGAGCAAAGCAAAAATAGAAGACTGGACGAAGAGCCACAAAGCTCTAGGACAGTCTATCTTTTTTGCACAGCTCTTAGGGCGTGTTCAATTCCAACAAGATACAAAGCCCGTGAAAAACGCAAAAGGAAAATAGGGGACTGACTGACGAATCGCCAGATTCTAAGTCAGGACATCTTTTTCCCACAGCGTTTAGGCCGTGTTCACTTTACAAGGCACAAAAGAATCGGCTATTAGCGGTTAGGCTGCACCTATCTACTCCCTTTCAAATCTGACGGTGGAGGACTGCTCTAAAGCATCGGCCAGCCCTTTACTGTCTGTCATACGTCCCAGATCTGTATAAGAATAATTTGAAGAGAAATCTTTATAAAAGAGGACAAGACCGTCACCTGACCATAGTTTAAGATCTCCTGCATGAATTTGTCCCGCCTGCTGATTATTAGCAGTGAATTGCTCCCCTAAAGAGGCATAGACCTCATTACCGTTGACATGTTCCATCTCTACTGTCAAAGGCAGCAGATCTTGAAATTCCTCAGCTGCCTGACTGTCATTTAGTACGATTTCGAATGTTTGATTATCAATCCTTGCCTTTATCACAGTTTCTTCCTTATCCTTTTCAGGTTGACTTGTTTCCTGAGAATCAGAAAAGCTCCTGTCAGAAGTCGTCTGACTACCTGCATCATCTGACTGAGACTGCCCACTTTCAGCTGCTGAACAGCCGGCCAGCAGAAAACAGGTTATTAAAATTATTATTTTTTCCATTTTATTGCCTCTTATAAGCCTGAACAGCCTGTTTAAACCGTCTCAGACTATCTTCCGCTACCGCTCTGGAGAGGTATCTCCTAGAGAAAAACAGTATCGCCCAGATCAGTCTGACTTTCAAAGGTGTTCGCCATCTTTAAAAACTGAATTCTTTATGTCGGTTTCTCTCTGCTGAAATAAAGCTCGTTCACCTATCAGTAAAGCTTGGTTGATTTCTTTCATGCTTTTCTTTCCTTCTGCATCTGTACTTATACTTTATCATGCATCTTTTAATATAGCAAATACTCATATCAAATATTAAACATAGAAAAAAAGCATGAAAAAGAAAATTAAAGCCGTTTTTTTAAATCTGAATGGTATAATAGAGCTGGTATATAATGACTAGGTATAGGAGGCTGTATGGATATTCGTGTTCTTAATTATTTTGTGACTATTGTACAGACAAAGAGCATCTCAAATGCTGCGCAAGCGCTGCATGTCACCCAGCCGACCCTATCGCGCCAGATTAAGGAACTTGAAGAAGAACTCAATACAGTCCTTTTTCACCGAGGGAGCCGTGAGATTCAGCTGACCGACGACGGACAGTATCTCTATAATCGAGCGATTGAAATTTTGAGTTTGGTGGATAAGACCGCAAGCAGCATCCGCGGATCGGAAAATTTAGCTGGTGATATTTATATCGGAGCTGCTGAAACACAGTCCTTAGATATAGTGGCTCGTGCTGTCAAAAAATTGACAGTCAGCTATCCTAATATCAAGGTGCATGTCCGCAGCGGCAATGCAGACGATATTCTTGAACAGCTCAACCGAGGGGTCTATGATTTAGCCATTACTATTGGACCTTACGATATTAAAAAGTACAATCACTTATCACTACCCAATCATGACCGCTGGGGAGTCTTAGTTCCTAAAAACCATCCCTTAACCAAATGTGACAAGCCGAGTCTCGCAGATGCACTGGCTTATCCGCTCATTGTCTCTGCTCAGACAACTATTGATGAGTCGCTTCTTGCAGGACTTGGTGACTACCGAATCGTTGCCACCTACAATTTGCTCTACAACGCTTCTATTCTGGTTAAAGAGGGAGTTGGTATCGCCTTGGCGCTTGATGGCATTATTGAAACAGATTTTAAAGACAGTAAGCTGGACTTTGTTCCTTTTGCCGAAGACAACCTTGACTCGCTGCAAATCCTTTGGAAAAAACAAAGCAGCCAGTCAGGATTGGCCAAAAAATTTTTAGAACTGGTAAGAGAGGAATTAAAGCAGTAGCCCTTTCTTTAAGTCTAAATCAGAGCTTTGACCTGACTGTCTCTCAGCTGCAAACCATTCAGGAGCGAGACAAAAAAGTCTGAAAAACAATTGTCCTTACTTTAGATAGAACGGTGGTTATTTTAAAGCTTTGTATGAATTAATCAGAGCAGAGCGTCTTCCTTTTTACCGGGAATTTCTCTCTTTCACTCCAGCAAATGAAGCTGGGACTTTGTCCCAGCTTCATTTTTTTATTATTTCTTAATCACTTACAACAAGCATCGACTTGATAGTCTTACGGTCAGCCATATCCTGATAAGCCTGGTTGACATCTGCTAATGGGTAAGTGTCAGTGAAAACACGCCCTGGATTAATATCCCCATCAAGAACAGCTTTCAGCAGGACTTGCTTGTCATATGTTGTCACCGATGCCGAACCGCCGCCAACTATGATGTTTTGAGCAAAAGTCGACCCCAGAGGATGGTTGCTGTAATGCGGCACACCCACAAAGCCTACTCGGCCGCCATTGTGCAGCACCCCCAGTGCTTGATCCATAGCAGCCTCTGTCCCGACACATTCAAGGGCAGCATCTGCTCCGCCGCCTAAAATCTCGCGTACTTTAGCAATTCCTTCTTCTCCGCGTTCAGCAACTATTCCTGTCGCTCCTGAAGCCAAAGCCATCTGCTGGCGGTCCTCATGGCGGCTCATCAGAATAATTTGTGAAGCACCAAGCATTTTGGCCGCTATTACCGCACATTGTCCGACAGCACCGTCTCCGATAACAACAACCTTATCTCCGCGTTTAACATCTGCTACCCGTGCTGCATGGTAGCCTGTCGGCATAACATCTGCTAAAGTCAAAAGGGATTTAATCATACCTTCTGAATAATCTGACGGTTGGCCGGGAACCTTAACAAGAGCCCAGTTACCATAGTGGAAGCGAATATACTCTGACTGGTAGCCGCCGCCCCAATTAGTAGCCCCTTTGTGATTATCACAAGTACCATCAAATCCGGCACGGCAGGCATCACACTCCCCGCAGCCGTGAGTAAAAGGAACAATTACAAAGTCACCCGGCTGAACCGTATTAATAGCGGGACCCGTCTCTTCGACAATGCCAAGCGCTTCATGCCCGCTGTTATCTGAATGAGCCGGCTTGTTATCACCGTGCGAGTAAGACCACAAATCAGACCCGCAGACACAGGCACGGACAATTTTGATAATCACATCATCATCTGCCTGAAGTGTCGGTTTAGCGACATCTTCAACAACCATTGAGCCAGCGTGTTCAAAAATAGCAGTTTTCATAATACATACCGAGAACATCGAGGAAAGCTGCCCCTCCTGCTCAGATTTTTCCGTCTAAGTTCAGTGAAGATGAAATCATCTGTTAAGGCATTTCCGGACGTTCAATCCTTTCATTAAAAATAAGTGCCAGATGGCCTTTGGACTATTAACTCTTTATCTAAAGACCACATTTTTCTTATAATTTTATTTTACAGCCTTTTCCGTCTAAGAGCAAATGCTTATTTGAAATAAGTCTTATGCTTCTTAACTATAGGTTCTATTCTTTCTAAATATAGCAAAGCCCATTACCGGATCGATCTGGGCAGGACAATAGCAAAAGCTGTTAATAAAACCGCCCACATCATCGCCTGCGGCCAAACAGTCAAGGTCAGAACAAGTCCTGTAATTTTTATCACGACATCAAGCCAGCCGGCCCGATCAAGGATATTAAATCCCTCTTCTTCTACCGCTTGCCGGTCCAAGTGTCCTAATTCAAAGAACATCCAGACATTGCAGGCTGTCACTGCCAAAACAACCAGACCATAGACAGCCTGAGCGACAGAACTATTAAAATTCCCCGCCACCAAATCAGTCGTGTAAGGGAAAAAGCTGGCGCAGAAAAGCAAAACGACTGAATTCCACACTAAGCGGGAATTGATTCCGCTGATATTATCCCATGTTCGGTGAAGATTAACCCACATTGTCCCCAGCCAGAAGAAAGAAATAGTGTAGGCAAAAAAGTTAGTCCGCAAGTCCCACAAGGCAGACCAGGTCATTTGCTGGGGTCGATCCAGATCCAGCACTAAAACCGTCATAATGATAGCTAACATGGCATCTGTAAAAGCAACTAAGCGCTCCTTATCCATCAAGTCTGTTGTCTGGCTGATTAACCGAGTTGATCGAGGGGTTACAACAACCAGAGCTGCTGTCAGCACAGACCACATCATGGCTTGCGGCCAGATTGTCAAAGCCAGAATAAAACCGATTAACTTAATGACAATGTCTACCTTCATATAGTTATTATGGGATAAGGCAAAGGCCTGTATTTGGCGGTCATCCAGATTAGCTAATTCCCGATACATCCAAACATTGCTTCCCGTAACCCCAAACACAACCAAACCATAGAAAG
Organism: Streptococcus huangxiaojuni; assembly: GCF_040930515.1. Classification (NCBI taxonomy): domain Bacteria; kingdom Bacillati; phylum Bacillota; class Bacilli; order Lactobacillales; family Streptococcaceae; genus Streptococcus; species Streptococcus huangxiaojuni. The sequence goes on along the minus strand of NZ_JBFQEG010000007.1, from coordinate 54,854 downwards.
CTTGAGCAAAACTGGAATCAGCATTTTTTGAAACCAGAGCCGTGGCATAAGGAAAGAAAGACGAGAAAAAAAGTAAAAGCAGGGACTGCCAGACTAATTTATTGTTAATGGTTTCAACATCGTGCCAGGCACGATGGAGATTAACCCACATGGCACCCAGCCAAAAATAAGAAACGGCATAGGCAAAAAATTCGCTGCGCATGTGCCACAAGGACTGCCAAGTGAGATTGTCGGGATGTCCCAATTCCAAAATCAGCATGGTCATAATAATGGCAAGCATGGCGTCTGTAAAAACTAAGAGCCTGTCTTTTGACATCATCTCTACTTCCTTTCAGTATCTGTTTATTGTTTATTATAGCATACAAGTGAAAAAACGGTGAAGCTGTTTAGAGACAGGCCGGCACAGTAGTTTTCACTGCATCAAGCTTTATGTTAAAAGTTAGAGCGTTTTGCTCGCTCAACAGATTGGCCTCACTTGCAAAATATAGATAATCTGACAAACTAGGCTGAAGCCCCTACTGCTGCCAAAAAAATCACCCGATACCCGATCTTTTTGAAAGATACAGACAAGGGTGATTTCGATTTAAGATAGCAAGCCGTTTAGTATCTTTTTAACAGTTTTTAAAAAGACTTTCCAACAAAACCAGCCAGAAGTTCTACTGTTTCAGCAGCATGGTGATCTGCAAAGACAGTCGTATCAGAGTTAAGGCCAGCGATTTGTGCCATGTCATCCGCCGATAACTCAAAATCAAAGATATCAAAATTTTGACGCACCCGTTCCGGATTAGCGGATTTTGAAAGGCTGACAATCCCGCGCTGCAATTGCCAGCGGAGCATTACCTGAGCAGTTGTTTTACCATATTTATCAGCAATAGCTGTTAAAACAGGATTGGTAAAGACATCGAAACGCCCTTCTGCAAAGGCCCCCCAGCTCTCAACCTGAACACCTTTTGACTGCTGATAGTTTACAGATGCTTCTTTTTGATGGAAGACATGCAGCTCAATCTGATTGACAGCAGGCACTACATCATTAAAAGTAGCTAAATTAGCCAGCTGATCATCTTTGAAATTTGACACACCGATCGCACGAATTTTGCCTTCTTTATACAGTTCTTCTAATGCACGCCAAGCGCCAAAGGTATCACCGACAGGCTGATGCAGCAGATAAAGGTCAAGATAGTCTAAACCAAGCTTGTCAAGAGATTCTTCAAAAGCTTCTTTAGCCCCCTCATAATTAATATGCTGGATAAATGCTTTAGTGGTGATGAAGAGTTCTTCACGCGGAACGCCCGATGCCTTAATAGCCTTGCCGACTGCTTCTTCATTGCCGTAAGCTTCGGCTGTATCAATCAAACGGTAGCCGGTCTTGATAGCTGTTTCAACAACTTCCTGGCAAACATCTTGATCGGGAATCTGGAAGACACCAAAACCAACCATAGGCATTTTAACGCCGTTATTAAGTGTTACTGTGGGTTGAGTCATAAACTTTTCTCCTATTTCTCCATATGATAGTCTTATTATAAACCAAGCCAGAGCAGCTGAAAAATACTTTTTCAGCATGCTAGTATACAGTAGATGTATAGTAAAAAATCTAAAATAAAATCTCAGCTATTTTCGAAAGGCTAAAGTTTTTTACAGACTTTTTTGAGAAACTGACAGTATTGAAGTCGGAGAAAAACACTGACGCCAGCATACTGATGGTTCCCCGACCTCAGACTAAGCTTCCAAAAAATCGATATCTTCTTTTGTTAACTGAACATCCAGTGCCTTTACAGTATCTGTGATGCGGCCGGCTTTAGTTGTCCCGACTAAAACAACATCAACAGGTTTTTTAGACAGTTCCCAAGCAATCAAAACATCTGCCTTAGAACAGTGATGGTGATCAGCTACAGTCTGCAGACGGCGGCTCATTTCTAATTCTGCCTCTGATAAGGTTTGAGTCTTGGAACGTTCGGTCTCTTCTTTGTCAGCACGTGTCAGCCGGCCTCCGGCCAGAACTTTATAAGCAGTCAGAGAGACACCCATATCTTTAAGCATGGGAAAAAGCTCCCGCTCGTCCGCTCTTTCCATAATGTTATGAGTATTTTGCAGAGAGATAAACTTAGTCCAGCCATGCTTTTCGGCAGTGTACTGATATTTGGCAAACTGCCAGGCTTTCATATTTGAAGCACCGATATAGCGCACTTTCCCCATTTTGACTAAGTCATGCAGGGCTTCCATCGTCTCTTCAACAGGCGTATCCAAATCCGGCCGGTGTATGATGTAGAGGTCAATGTAGTCTGTTTTCAGGCGTTTTAACGATTTTTCCACTTCATCGAAAATCACCTTGCGGGACAGGCCCTCCGTATTAGGTTTTTGATTGTAACTTAAGCCGCATTTAGTCGCAATAACAACATCTTGACGGCTGGCATATTTGCTCAAGGCCTTCCCCAGCATCTCCTCGGATTCTCCGTCTGTATAAATATTTGCTGTATCAAAGAAATTAACCCCTTTATCTAAGCATTCTTTGACAATCTTTTCTGCCTCCTCATAGCCGACAGTCCACGGAAAAAGTTTGCCAGGCGTCCCAAAACCCATTGTCCCTAAACAAACTCTGGAAACCAGCAAGCCGCTCCCGCCTAATCTAATGTATTCCATAAAAACTCTCCTTCAATTTAATTTCAAAAAATGCCATCTTATTATGATTGCCGCTGTCGTTTTTCGGGAAGGTTTTATCCCATTCAGCTGTTAACCGTATAAATATAGCACCTAAAGCCTTACTTGCAATATCATGATACGCTTACTAGTATATATTTCCATATAGTTAGTGCTCTGAAGGCATGGCATCTGCTGCCATTTGGTAATCATCATAGTTCGTGGCAATAGCTGTGAAAGGCTCAGCAGACGACCGCACCCGTCTAGTCGTCTTGGCAGAGGTGCGTCTGCGAAATCAGAGATTTCGGACTTACCGTCATTTTTGCTTTGCTCTTTTGACGGGCTTTGTATCTTGATAAAAAAACCAAGGGAAGAATCCTTGGTTTTATACGATGTTCATCCGCCTAAGTAGGCCTTGCGCACTTCATCGGACTCCAAAAGTTCCGGACCGGTGCCGGAAAGGACAATCTTTCCAGTTTCAAGCACATAGCCGCGGTCTGCAATGGCGAGAGCCTTATGCGCATTTTGCTCAATCAAGAGGACTGTTGTTCCTTGTTTTTGAATATCTTGAATGATATCAAAAATTTCCTGAATAATAATCGGTGCCAAGCCCATGGAAGGCTCATCTAACAGAAGAAGTTTCGGCTTGCTCATCAAAGCCCGGCCCATAGCCAGCATTTGCTGCTCACCGCCTGAGAGGGTGGCAGCATCTTGGTTTTTCCTTTCTTCCAAACGCGGAAAACGGTCAAAAACCCGCTGCAGGTTCTTTTGATTTTCATCCCGACTGTTGCTTAAAAACGCCCCCATTTCAAGATTTTCCAGAACAGTCAGACCGGAAAAAACATGGCGCCCTTCCGGAACCTGAGAGAGACCGCTGGCAACAATTTTACGTGTTGCGGCCCGATGGATAGCTTCCCCTTCAAAAACGATACTGCCGCTGCTTGGGCGGACCAAGCCGGAGATCGTTCGCAAAATAGATGTTTTACCGGCGCCGTTAGCTCCGATTAGAGAGACCACCTCTCCTTCATTCACTGTAAATGAAACCTCTTTAACAGCCTGAATAACACCGTAATGGACTGAGAGATTTTCAACTGTTAACATAGCCATTATGCTTCACCTCCCAGATATGCCTCAATCACGCGCTGATCATTTTTAATTTCATCCGGTGTCCCTTGAGCAATTAAGCGGCCGTATTCTAAAACATAAATGCGTTCAGTTACATCCATAACCAAACTCATATCATGCTCAATCAGCATGATAGTAATCTTAAACCGGTCCTTGATTTGACGAATAAGCTGGGTTAGTTCTGCTGTTTCCTGCGGATTCATACCGGCAGCAGGCTCATCCAGAAAGAGAATTTTAGGTTTGGTTGCCAGAGCTCTGACGATTTCTAAGCGCCGCTGCTGACCATAAGGCAGATTTTTAGCCAAGGTCTCAGCCTTGTCCTCTAATCCAAAAATGGAAAGCAAATCGAAAGCCTGATTTTGCAGTTCCTGCTCACTTTTATAAAAATTCGGCAGACGCAGCAGACTGGAAAAAATTGGGAGAGAGGCTTTATTAGCCAGACCAATCAGCACATTGTCAAGGACCGTCATGTCCTTAAACAGCCGAATATTTTGGAAAGTACGCGACAGGCCTAAAGAGGCAATATGATAAGGAAGCTTCCCATTTAAAATGGTGCTGTCAAGACTGATTGTACCCTCACTCGGCTCGTAAACACCAGTCAGGAGGTTAAAGAGAGTCGTTTTACCAGCACCATTAGGACCGATAAGTCCGACAAGTTCCCCTTCATTGAGCTCCATTGTCACATCGCCGACTGCAGTTAAACCGCCGAAGTTCTTTGTTAAATTTTTTATCTCAAGAAGTGCCATTACCGTCTGCCCTCCTTAGTTTTCTTTTTAAATAAGCGTGCAAAACTGAACTCTTTTGTTCCCAGCAAACCTCCCGGGCGGAAAACCATGACCAGAATCAAAGTCAAAGAGTAGATAATCATTCTCACATCTGAGAAATTTTGCAGATACATATTGAGAAAGCCCAGAACAACTGCCGCCACAATCGTACCGGTCATCGAGCCCAGTCCCCCCAGAACCGCGATAATAAGATAATCAATAGATCTCATAATCGTAAAATCTTTAGGAGCAATCGTCCCAATATAGCCGACATACAGAGAACCGGCAATACTTGCTGTCATTGCTGCAATAGCAAAAGTCATCACCTTAACCTTGGTTGTATTTACACCCATGGCTTCAGCGGCAATTTCATCTTCACGAACGGAAATAACCTGACGGCCAAAAGAGCTGCGCAGATAGTTCATAAAGAAAATTAAAATCAGCACAACAAAGATAAAAACCGTTGTCCATTGTGAATAAGGCAGAATACCTGTCAAACCGGCTGCTCCGTTCGTCAGCTCACCGCCGTTGACAATAGCAATCCTGATGATTTCCGATACACCCAGAGTAGCAATGGCTAAGTAGTCGCCTTTGAGCCGCAGTGTAGGAAAACCGACAATAACAGCAACAATTCCTGCCAAAAGCGCACCAACAACCATGGACAGATAATAGCCGGCGTAAGTCGGATTGAAATCTGTTATAATAGCTGTCGCATAGGCTCCGATAGCCATAAAGCCAGCCTGTCCCAAAGAAAACTGCCCGGAAAAACCCAGAACCAGATTGGTTCCCATAGCCATAATCATCGAAATCCCGATTCCCATAAGAATCTGAATATAGTAAACACCTAAAAAGCCCGAATTAATAAGTGCTGCCAGAATGATGTAGACAAGTGCAATCACAGCAATCCAAGCCAGAATAGATTTCAGATTTTTTTTCATTGTCTCACACCTTCTCTTTCACGTATTTGCCAAGAATACCCGCAGGACGGATTAACAGAATAAAAATCAAAATAGCATATACAACCGCATCACGGTAGCTGGACAGTCCGATAGAAATAGAGAAAGTTTCCAAAAGACCGATGATAAAACCGCCTAAGGCAGCTCCTGGAATAATACCGATTCCCCCCAGAACTGCAGCGACAAAAGCTTTAATTCCGGGTGTCATTCCCATCAGCGGATTGATGGAATTATAGTAAAGGCCAATCAGAACACCGGCCGCACCTGCCATAGCGGATCCCAGCGCAAAAGTAAAACTGATAGTGCTGTTGACATTGATTCCCATCAGCCGCGCAGCATCACTGTCAACTGAGACGGCCCGCATGGCCTTGCCCATCTTTGTTTTCTGCACAATAAACTGCAAAGCCAGCATCAAAATAACAGAGACAAGCAGAATAATAATCTGAACATTACTGATGCTTACAGGGCCCAGAGCGTATTTAACTGTTTTGATTGCCTGAGGGAAAGGACGGGCCTGCGCTCCAACCAGATAGACCATTGAATATTCTAAAAAGAAGGAAACACCAATTGCTGTAATTAAGGCCGCAATCCGAGTCGAGTTGCGCAGAGGCCTGTAAGCCAGAAATTCAATAAGAACACCCAGAGCGGCAGTAATGACCATCGTTAAAAGGAGAGCAAGAAAAAAATTTAAATGATAGTAGCTAATCAAGTAATAGCCAATAAAAGCCCCCATCATATAAATATCACCGTGAGCAAAGTTAATCAACTTGATGATCCCATAAACCATAGTATATCCTAGGGCTAAAAGAGCGTAAACACTCCCTAAAATCAGACCGTTTACAAGCTGCTGAAGCATAATTTCACCAAACTTTCTAACATAAAATAATATGGGGAGCGGGACAGAACCTCTTTATCGACTGAAAAAGGTTCACAGTCCCGCTCCCGCAAGACCTGGCAGACTTTACAGTATGCGGATAACTGTTGAAGTCGGAAAGATAAGCCGCTTCAAACTTTAAATAAGACCGGAAATGGCTGTATCTTTCAAGTCAATCAGGCCTGAGACAACATTTAGAGGCTAAGACTCTTGTCTCAGCCTCACTTCCTTTTTAAGACTTAATCCGCTTCGACAACTTCTGATGACGACTCTTCACCATTAGTCAGACCAATGATAGAAACAGATTTCACCGGATTATGGCTCTTGTCAATCGTCATTGTTCCCGTAACTCCTTCAAAATCTTCCAATTTTGCAAGGTTAGCTGCAATGTCTTTTGAATTATCTGCACCCTTAGCGCTTTCAGCAATCATGTAGATAGAATCATAAGTCAAGGCAGCGAACATAGACGGAGCTTGGCCGTATTTTTCTTCATATGCTTTAACAAATGCAGCTGCCTTATCAGAACTTGCTGCTGAAAAACCGGAAATGTGGTAAACATTATTGGTGTTTTCAGCACCGGCCAATTTAATCAGCTGCTCATCAGCAAATCCGTCAGGACCGACAATCGGCGCATCAATCCCCATCTCACGTGCCTGTTTGATAATTGTTCCGGTCTCTTGATAATAGCCGGGCATAATAATGGCATCGTAATCTCTGTTTTTAAATTTAGTCAAAGCTGACTGAAAGTCTGTGTCTTTGGACTGGAAGGTGGACTCGGCGACAATATCGCCGCTGTATTCTTTTTTAAACTCTTCAGCAATCCCTTTAGCATAGTCGCTGGAGTTATCATAGTAAAGGATAACTTTATCTGCCTTCAGGTTTTCTGTTGCATATTTGGCCAGCACCTGCCCCTGATAACTGTCAATAAAGGTCGTCCGGAAAATATACTCATAAGCATCACCGTTTTTATCAACAGTTAAATCATCCTGTGTGCCTGAAGGGGTTATCAGCGGAACCGCAGCTGACTGAGCATTAGGGCTGGCAGAAGCTACAGCAGAAGAAGTTGCTGGACCGACAATCGCATTAACCTTGCTTTCGGTCGCCAAATTAGTTGCCACAGTAGCCGCTTCTGAATTATCCGATTTATTATCTTTGGATACAAGTTCAAGCTTTTTGCCGTCCACACCGCCTGCTTTGTTGATTTCCTCAACAGCTAATTCGGCTCCATTTTTTTCAGCATTGCCATAAGCTGAAACATCGCCGGTTAACTCAAGATTTAGGCCGATTTTTATAGTGTCGCCGATATCATTGCCATCAGCTGATGAATTACTGGACGGGGCTGAACCGCAAGCCGCCAAAACAATTGTACTCAAGAAAGCTGCTGCACTTAAAGCAAATTTCTTCTTCATATTTTTCTCCTTAAAATTCTTAGTAGATACCTTAATAAGAATACTGAATTATCTGAAAATTGTCAAGACTTTTAAACTAATTTTTTTCTTCTCTGAACAAACTCCCTACAAAATCATGATCGACAGCGTCCAAGTGCGAAACTCTCACATCTTTAACAAATTTATATCGAGAAAGCTCAGCCAGTTTTTCCTCAAGCACAGCTTTGTCCACATAAATCAGCAGATAGCGCATCCGGCGGGAGTGATAAATGATATCGCCGATTCTGTTTAATTTCCGCGCATCGCGGTTATAATAAAGATAAACAGCAATTCCTTGCCTATCCTCTGGTTTCAGCATGATTCTCCCCTTTTTCTCTAATATTGTTGCCTCTGCCGCTTTTATGAGGACGTTTATGCGGAGCTAAAGGCAAGCCTGTATCAACAAAAACATCGGACGAAACCGCAGCAGAAATTTTTTGCGAAAGCTCTGCTAAAAGTGTCTGCAGGTCAACCTCGAGACGCCGATAGCGAATGAGACGGCTGTTCATATCAATTGCGCGTTTTTGAGCCAGCAGTTTTTTGCGCAGCGCATAGGCCTCATCCCGTTTCACCTCATACGGCTTAATAGCTTCATAATTTTCCTGAAGTCTGTGAAAAGCCTGAATTTCTTGCTGCAGACTGCTGTCAGCTAAAAAATCCTGTTTAGCTTGACGGTACTGCTTCACCGTTTCTAAGGATAAAAAAGCTTCCAGAACATCATCCATCGCATCCTCAATAGCCAGCAACTGATCATCAATTTTTAACATAAAAAAATTATATCATAAATGCAGACTTTTTTTCATAAAAAACCAGCTGACAGCTCTAAAAACGGGCAGCCTTTAAGAGGCATCAGACTGTAACTAAATACGGTCCAAGAAACTCAGGCACATGAAATATAGACAAGGGTATGGTGACAGCCTGATCCTATGTCTTGCAATCTATCGTTAGGCCCTGCCCTTTACTTGTTTTTGCAGCAGTCTTTGTATCTGCATTTTCTCGCCTCCCCCAATAAATGGAAGCTAGAAGCCTTGTTAGCCACCAGCATAGCTGGTGGTTTTTTCATTTTTCTCTACGAGAAAAACTGACTGGAAGCCATAAAAAAAGGGACAGGTCGCTCTGCAAATATGGCAGCCTGTCCCTCTCATATTTACTTTAACCGTCAGCAGCTCAACTATTTCAGTTCATTATTTTCCATAATTTCGTCAATAAAACCGTATTCCAGCGTTTCTTTAGCGTCCATCCAGTAATCGCGTTCAGCATCTTTATGGATTTGTTCAATCGGTTTGCCGGAATTCTCTGATAAAATTTGCTCCAGCTTATTGCGGGTTTTCAGCAACTGTTCGGCAACAATTGCCATGTCTGACTGCTGCGTACCACTTCCTGTTCCTCCCATCGGCTGGTGGATAAGATATTCGGCATTAGGCAGCATGAAACGTTTTCCTTTAGCACCGCTTGAAGCAATGATGGTTCCCATGGAAGCAGCCATCCCCATGACAATAGTTTGCACATCAGACTTGATAAAGTTCATTGTGTCAACAATCGCAAGGCCGGCTGTCACAGAACCGCCCGGAGTATTAACATAAAGGTAGATATCTTTAGTATTATCCTGAGCATCCAAAAAAAGGAGCTGGGCAATAATTGAGTTGGCCATATTATCTTCAACCGGACCGGTCAGCATGATAATACGGTCTTTTAAAAGACGAGAGTAGATATCATACGAACGTTCGCCGCGGCTTGTTTGTTCAATAACTACAGGAATCATAAATTTTCTCCATTTCTTTCAACATTTGATACTATTATAATCATTTGGTCAATAAAGGTCAAATAATAAATCGCATTTCAGAAAAAATTTATTTTGTTCCAAACAGACGATCGCCGGCATCCCCCAAGCCCGGAACAATGTAACCATTTTTATTAAGTTTTTCATCAAGAGCAGCTGTATAGATGTCAACATCAGGATGTGCTTCCTGCAGCACTTTGACTCCTTCAGGGGCTGAAACTAAGCACACAAACTTGATATTAGCTGCTCCGCGTTTTTTCAGCGTATCAACAGCTAAAACTGCTGAACCTCCTGTCGCCAGCATAGGGTCGACCAAAAAAATCTGGCGCTGGTCAATATCTTCAGGCAGTTTAACCAAGTATTCAACCGGCTGCAGGGTTTCTTCATCGCGGTACATGCCAATATGGCCAACTTTAGCTGCGGGCACTAAACTGAGCAAACCGTCTACCATACCGATACCGGCACGCAGAATTGGCACAATTGCCAATTTTTTACCAGCCAGCTGCTTTTGCTTTGTTCTGGTAATAGGTGTCTCAATTTCAACGTCTTCCAAAGGCAGATCGCGCGATACCTCATATCCCATAAGCATAGCAATTTCGTTAACCAGTTCCCGAAACTCCTTAGTCGACGTTTCCGTCTGACGCAAAATAGACAGCTTATGCTGAATAAGCGGATGTGAAATAACTTGAAATTTACCCATAATCAATTAAACTCCTTCAAATAAGATACAAAGGGCGTATAAAACGCAAAAGGAAAATGACGGTAAGCCAGAAATCTATGATTTCGCAGGCGCACCTCTGCTAAGGCGACTAGGGAGTGGGACAGAACCCCGTACCACAAAGTTCGTTGTCCCACCCCCGCAAGGCCTAGTAGGCAATTTAAAGCTTTGAAAAAGCGAATAAAGTGCCACTAGGCTACTGCGTCTTGCACATAAGACTACAACAAACACTAAGGCCTATTTTTAAAATCGTCTTTCAGATGTCTACGGCTGGCGGTAACTAGGTAACGATACAGATTTCCAGCCCCCTCACTCTCCCTTTTCTGGCTTCGGGCTGAAATCATCCACTGGATGATTTCACTGCACAAAGCTTAGCCCGTGTTCAGTTCCACCAAGATACAAAGCCCGTATAAAACAGCTGAAAAACAGGCTCCAGCCAACCGACTGCAAGATACAGAGACAAAATATTTTTCTGAGCTTGTAGGCCATGTTTTTACAGTACCTCTACTGATTATACCAAAATTTAGAAAAAAAGGCTGTACAGAAGAAAGCAGAAAAGCAAAAACGGCACTTTTTTAATTATAAAAAAGTTCAGAAAGGAGCAGCCAAAACAGCAGCAAGCAAAAACCGCTTGAAAATCAATTCTCAAGCGGTTTTTATAAGATTTACCTCAGTTTTAGCAGCTGGCAGGACTGCTGCTTAACAAAGAAGTTTAGATCGGTTTAAAAGATTTTTAATCCAAAGAAGGCAAATAAGTTCGAAAGAAAACTCAGCGATGAAGCGGCAAAGAAGCCGGCAGACCGTTTAGACTGTGATTTGTTCCGTCTGGTCTTCTTTTGCCCTTTTGCCTTATACCGGCTATCAGATTTTTGCCGTGATTTTTGGCTGTCCCGTGATTTTTTGATTGTGTGCTGAGGTGCAAAAGTCTGTTGTTGCTTCGTTTTTTCCGGCTGCTGAAGCTGACGAGCTATAAGATTAAGCAAGTCTTTAAGATTCTGTTCAGTCAGCGTAATAGTGCCCGAAATCTCGGCATTGTAGTGGACTGTTACAGAAATTGTTTTATCAGACGGTTTACTGTCAGGTTCTTGCTGCTCATTGTCCGGATTATTCTGCTTATCATTATTGTCCTCTTCATCACCATTATTAGGATTGTCTGTGTCTTCATCCGGAAGAGCCGGTGTATGCGGAATCAGGCCGTAACCGCCAACGACATTCCAATCAATATAGCCATCATTTTCTCCCGGCAGATAGGCTGTTTCCAGTGTTCCTACCGTTCTTTGGCTTTCACTGCTTTCGTCCCAAATCCAGTCCCCTTGTTCTGTCATTTTCGCCAAAACACGGGTAGTATTATCCGGTAAAACCTGAATAAGAAAACTTGGGGCCCAGGTTGAATTATTACCTTGACCGGCCACTTCATTGCGGTTGGTCATATAAGAAGTGATCAGCAGTGTATCCTCAGACCCAGCAACAGGAACCGCATAGTAGGAATAGGTAGCTGTCCGCCAATCGGCAGGAACCGAAGCAGTCAGAACTATGCCCACATCATTGAGAGGGACATAGCCTTCAGTTAAGCTGTCGGAAACATAGCCCAGCATGACAACATTATCCCCCACAACATCATTGGCCAGGTTCCAGGCATCATTATTGCTGCCGTGATTGAGGCGTGAAGCAGCAAAGAGATAGTATTTGTCTCCCAGTTTAACAACATTAGGACGTTCAATTTCATCACTGACCATCGGCGAAGTCAAAAGAGGCGTGTAATACTCTGCGATTTCTGGATCTTTAACATCACCTGTCAATTTTAAAATTCCGATTGCCGCATTGGATATGCTGGCACGGGTATACATATCCGGATCTTCTAACAGGCGAAAGAAGCTTTGAACATTATAGGCTGCATCGCCCCCATAATTGGTCCAATTATAAATCTGCTCCTCACCTTGGTAGTTCTGTGTTCCGGTACTGGCCTCAAAGATGAGATAGCGGTCACCATTGTCATCTTCAATAACATGCGGATCCCGCATAGCAATATTATCTGCGCCGGTAAAGGCTGAACGCCATTGCTCATAACTTTGGTAATAGTAACCGTCACCGCCGCCCGGAGTAAGAACCTTGTCATTTTCCACAGAATCAATGTAAACATTGTCATCGTCAAATGATAAAACCAAGGTAGCAGAGGCCAATTTTTGATTATTGCTGTTATTATCGCTTGTATCCACCTGTGTATAATAAAGCTGAATGGTTCCGTCGTCATTTACAGTAGCTGAGCCTGACCACTGCTGAGTGACAGCATCTTGATTATAACCAAAGATAGAACCGGCATTTTTCCAGTTAGAAAAATCATTATCAGCGTATTTATTATAAAGAAGATAAATATGGTTATCATTGGTATTTGGAATCCCCATCATAGCGATAACAAGCTGGTAGCCGTTCCAGTTAACAACCTCGCCAGTCCGGACATCCTGTACCGGCCAAGAGTCCCATACATCCAAATCAGCGATTTCTCCAGTTTGAGCATCTCTTGTTGTGGCAGCCTGCATATTTTCAATGACTTCGGCATTAAAATAAGGGATAGCATAGCGCGGATCCTGAGCGACCAAGATATTAGCAATTTCTTCAAACTGCTTGTAAGTCATCTGGGTCCCCGTTTCGGCATCGCTTGTCAGCTGAATTTTATTCAGGGCTTCCTTTTGTGCATCCGTTAAATTGGAAATATCCAGCTGTGCTTCCTGAGCAATATAAGCAGCTGTTGCTGTTAAACCGGTGTCAGGATCAACAGTGTTTTCAGCAGCAGAATCCGATGGTACATCAGCCTCCGGTTCTGGATTTTCGTCAGCTCTGACAGCTCCTTCTTCTATCAGTTCCTCAGTCTGCTCAGTTTCAGAGTCTGACAAATTAGCTGCCCTATTAGCCAAAACAGGAGCTTCCGAATCTGTATTTTCAGCAGCCAGCTCTTCTGAAGCAGCCAGAAGGTCGCTGCTGTCCGTTTCAGCCTGTACTGCCTGCAGTTCAGCTGTTTCATTTGCTTCAGCTGGAACTGTCTCCGTCTGTGTCACTGTTTCCTGTTCACTGCTGTTTACTGTGTCAGCAAAAGCTGTTTTCCCTTGAGCAGCCAGAGCTAAACTTGCAGTGGCAACAGTCAGTACAATCCATCTTTTTTTGGATTTACGCATAATTTTCCGAACTTTCATCAGAAATCTCCTTTTCTATTTTTGTGCTTAGCATTCTAACATGGCAAAAAGTCAAAAACAAATTACAGAACTGTAACGCCGCATTTTTGAAAGCGTTTCCTGTTACTTTAAGATTATTTTTAGGTAACACTTGCTATTCCGATATTTGCTTTTTCCCGATTTTTTTTTACAATTAAATCAGGGCAAAAAAGAAGTTTTTTAGGTATTCTGACCTGTATTTGACAGAACAGGAAAATGAATAATTTTTGTAATCATAATGTTATCTTGTCAGATAACATGAAAACGCTGCGGAAAACAGATGTGACTAGGTTGAGAATTGAATCCAAGTTAGCCAGCCGTAAACGTCTGAAAGACGATTTTAAAAATAGGCCTTAGTGTTTGTTGTAGTCTTATGTGCAAGACGCAGTAGCCTAGTGGCACTTTATTCGCTTTTTCAAAGCTTTAAATTGCCTACTAGACCTTGCGGGGGTGGGACAACGAACTTTGTGGTACGGGGTTCTGTCCCACTCCCTAGTCGCCTTAGCAGAGGTGCGCCGACGAAATCGAAGATTTCTGGCTTACCGTCATTTTTGCTGTGAGCTTGAACGGGTTTTGTATCTTGTTGAATTGAACACGCCCTAAACGCTGCGGGAAAAAGATGTCCTGACTTAGAATCTGGTGATTCGTCAGTCAGTCCCCTATTTTCCTTTTGCGTTTTTAACGGGCTTTGTATCTTATTTGAATTGAACACGGCCTAAAATCCTAGTGAAAAAGATGGCTGTCAGCGTGATGCAAGCATCACTTGCCATCCCCTATTTTCATACGGATTTTTAAACGGCCTTTGTATCTTTATTTAAAAGGAGGAGTACGATGATGAAATCGTCGAGGAACTGGATTTTTTGGGGAGGAGTGGTTTTATTTGCGGGAACAGCTGCTTTTTGGCTGCTGCAGCAGGTCATTATGGCTGAATCACTGACTTCAGGTGAACATGTGCAGCAGGCACATCTTAGCACAGCCCATGGCTGGTCTAATGACTTGCAGACTATCCTCTGGAACGAGGAAGGGCAGTACTATGACATCTACTTTTTACACTCTGCTGACGGCGCCACCAATCCTTTTGGTGAGCAGGGACAGGATTGGTATCATACGACGACTGCCGACTTTATCCATTACAGTGAGCAGCACAGTGCTCTGCCGGCGTCAGGCGGTGATGCTGCAGAAGGCTGGCTGTCTGCCTGGACCGGTTCGATTGTCTATAATGATGGTTCCATCGAGGGAGCTCCTGTTGGAGCAAAAGTGGCTTATTTTACTGGAATACGAAAGAGCGACCGTCAGCAGAATATTTATGCTGCCTACTCATCAGATAACGGGAGAACCTTCAGCCATATTTTAAATGAAGGCAAGGCAGTTGCTGATATCACTGATTCAGAAACTGTAGGCAGCAGACATCCTGATTTTCGCGATCCGAATGTTTTTTATTGGAATAATAAGATGGTGATGTATGTCGCAGAAGGATCTGACATCGGTGTCTATCAGTCAAACAATGGGCTTGACTGGGAAAAAGCTGACAGGCAGGGAAATTCCAAAATCATCAGTGCAACCTTCTTTCAGGGGCATTCCTGGGAAAACAATGCTCCCGTTGAATGTCCGGTTCTCAAGACACTGACCATGCCCAACGGGCAGAGCAGGCAGGTCCTCTTCTTTGGAGCCAAAGATGCTTCTAAGGGTGAAACAACAGGAACCTACTATATTGTTGGTCATCTTGATGCTAACGGGCTTTTTGTGCCTGAAACGGATGCTAGGCGTCTGGATCAAGGATCTGACTATTACGGCGCTAATTTTTCGGGGAGCGATGATATTGACAGCAGCAATGCTTCTATAATCACGCTTGGCTGGGTCGGTAACTGGAACTATTTTACTAATGGGATTCATTCAGACCAAGAAGCTAGTAGTCCTTATGCTCAGCGCTTAGGTTCTTATTCAAGCGCTCGTGAATTAGTTCTGAAAAACGATCTGACCGTCAGCCAAAGCTTGCTTTTGCCTGAAGCAGCCTTAAGCCGCACAGGCTATTATGATAATATCACTAAAGACAATCCGCAGTCAGAAAGCCATAATCTGTGGGTCGACCGACAGGACACAAATGGTGAGGTTTACGGGCTTTATGATATTCCCAATCAGTCGGCTGTTCAATACTATAAACTGGATTTTGCCAATTCAAAAGGAAATTATTCAGGACGTATCTATATTGATATTTGGCAGGGAGAAGACTATATTCATTTCAACTATGATCCAAGTAACGGCATGTATAACGTCAAGCAATATGCAGCTGAGTTAAACCGCGGTATAAACGGTCAGGGAGCAGCCGATTATTATCATAACGGGCTCTTGGGCAATGGCAACGGCTATCTGGCAGACAGCCAGCTAAAAGAGCAGCAAAACATTACCTTGCAGGTTGTTACCGATATTAACAGTGTTGAATTTATCTTCCCCAACGGACAGACCTATACTGTCGCCCGTTTTAGTACATCGTCCCAGCAGGATTTCAAAATTTTCACCGAAGATCCGACCGATGGCAATCAAGTAACCATCGAAACCGCTGTTATCAGGTGAGTAAGCTGTTAAACAGGCAAAAACCATATGAGCAGACAGACCAGTAAAAAGTTGAATGATTTATTCGGCTTTTGACTGATCTGTGCAGCAACATATGGTTTTTTGTTATATTATTTTTTATTCCCAAATACTTGAATCATCCTTCGGCAGGCTTCTTTGACAGTCGTCAGCGGCGCTGCTACATTAAGTCTGGCATAGGTTTTGCCTTCAGAACCGAAGCTGAAACCATCATTTAAAACCAGACGGCCTTCATCTTGCAGTTTTTGGTTAATTTCCGGCTGCTGCAGGCCATAGGCGCTGAAATCCAGCCAAATCAAGTAAGTTCCTTCTGGTTTCATTACCTTAATCTTGGTGTTTTCTGTTAAAACATCTATGACGTAAGTGATGTTTTCTTCCAAGACAGCTCTTAGCTCCTCCAGCCAAGGCTTGCCATAGGTAAATGCGGCCTCTGTAGCCAATAAACCAACCGCTGGGAGTTCATGCTGATTATTGCCCAGCTGTCTTTTCTTAAAAGCCCTGCGCAGGGTATCATTTTCAATAATCGCAAAGCTGGTTTTGGTTCCTGCAATATTAAAAGTTTTTGTCGCAGAAGCCAGCACCAGGGTCAAATTTTTAAAACGCTGGTCAATTGTATTGATGGAGTGGTGGCGATGTCCAAAAAGGGCTAAATCCTGATGAATCTCGTCAGAAACCAGTATAACCTGATGCCTTTCGCAAATTTCAAGCAGCTTAAGCAGCTCCTCTTTGGTCCAGACGCGTCCGCCGGGATTATGAGGGCTGCATAGAAGATAAAGTTTTACCTTATGCTTTATTATTTCTGCTTCCAATTGCGTAAAGTCGATGGTAAAATGGCCGTCTCTGATAACTAAAGAATTGGTAATCAGCTGCCGCTGGTTTAACTTTACCGAACGGGCAAAGGGCGGATAAACCGGCGTATTAATCAAAACAGCTTCTCCTTCTTGAGTATAGGCCTGAATAGCTGTAGAAATAGCCGGAACGACCCCTTCGATGAGAACCACATGTTCTTTTTCCGTTGAATAGCCGTGCTCATTTTTTTCCCAGTCAAGTATAGACTGATACAAACTGTCGCTTGGATAAGTGTAGCCAAAAACATGCTGGTCGGCGTAATCAGAGAGTGCCTTTTTGACAGCCGGAAGCGGTAAAAAGTCCATATCTGCCACCCACATCTGCAGCAAATCCGGCTGGTTTTCACTTTTCTGCCACTTAACAGAAGACTGATTGAGGCGGTTAGGTCGAGTGGTGAAATCGTATGTTTGCATCTGTTAATCCTCCAGCGCTGACTGCAAATCTTCGATGAGATCAGCAGCATCTTCAATACCGATTGAAAGCCTCAGCAAATCATCGGTCAGACCGTAAGATTCGCGATCTGCTGCAGGAATATCTTTATGTGTCTGTGTCGCAGGATAAGTAATCAGGCTTTCTACGCCGCCTAAACTTTCAGCAAAAGTAATCAGCTCCAGATGATTGATTATAGCAGGAATTTTAGTCGGATGACAGACCTTAAAAGAAACCATGCCCCCTTTGCCTGTATAGTAAACTTCTTTGACAGCTGGGGAATGCTTCAGAAAAGCTGCTATCTTTTGAGCGTTTTCTGTCGCTTTTTCCATCCGCAGTTTCAATGTCTTCAAACCGCGCATCAGCAGATAAGAATCAAAAGGAGAAAGGGTTGGACCGGTTGTATTGTGATTATAAAAAAGCTTATCATAAAGGTCCTGATCATTGGTCATAACAGCACCTGCCAAAACATCATTATGTCCTGATAAATATTTAGTTGCCGAATGGATAACAGCGTCTGCCCCCAGTAAAAGAGGATTTTGATAAACCGGGCTGTAGAAAGTATTGTCAACAAGCACTTTTGCTCCCTTTTTATGAGCCAGCTGGGCTATCTTTTCAATATCAAACTCAATCATTAGAGGATTAGTCGGCGTTTCTAAATAAACAATATCTGTATCATCTGTGATAGCAGCCAGCAGGTCTTCTTCTGTTTGAGCATATGTAAAGAAAAAGCGGCCGTTCTTCTCCTGCTCATCAAACCAGCGGAAAGAACCGCCATAAAGATCTCGGGCTGCAACAACCTTGCTGCCGATCGGAAAAGTTTCAAAAACTAAAACAACAGCACTCATACCAGAGCTGGTTGCCAAAGCAAAATCAGCATATTCAATAGCAGCTAAAGTTTTTTCTAAGGCTGCTCGGGTCGGATTCTTTGTACGGGTATAGTCAAAGCCTGTCGACTGCCCGAATTCCGGATGCTGATAGGTGGTTGAAAAATGCAGCGGGGCAGCCAGTGCTCCTGTTGATTTATCTGATTTAATGCCTGCATGAGCCAAGATTGTCCCCAAGCCTAATTGTTTTGTCATTATCTTTCCCTTCTCTTTTTCTGTATCTTCTTACTATTCTATCACTTATTCCAGCTGTAATTAGGTCTTTGGCTATTTTATTTCCTAATAGGGAGCTATAGTTTTTTCTTATAGCAAAGCTAGCAAAGAAGAAAAATGAAAAAATTCTGTCCCTGCTATTCTTAACCTACCGTCTGTCAGAGACGTCTGAAGGCTTTATCCTCTTAACAGGGGAGGAGCTGCGAAATGACAAACGTCTGACTTTTTTGCCTTTTGCTTTGCTCTTTTAACAGACTTTGCAGCTTGATTAACTGAACATGCTTCTGACTTCTTTGTAAAAAAACCTCCCTTGGAGTTTTAGTGACTCAAGGGAGGGCTCTTTTTATTGTTTTTAGAATGCGGCTTCTTGGGTTTTAAGCAGCTCACCGCCTTGCTTTAATATGCAGCCTCTGACGCAGGCTTTCTGCTCGGCTGCCTAATAAAGGATCCACAGTGCGGGTAGCCAAAGACAGATAGCCGTAAACAGCTATACCGACAGCACCAATCAAAGCCAAATAGAGGATGCTTCCCAGACGGGTAGCTGGTTCTAAGAAAGGTTTAAAAAGCAGAATCGAAAGAATAACGGCAATTTCCATAATAACTGTCATTATGGCAATAAGCAGTGTTTTTTTAAGAATAGCCTGATGGCTGAAATGGGTTACTTTGTGAATCTGCCGGTACATTAGAAAAATCGGTAAGCTTAAACCGACAGCCGTAGTCAGCAGAGGGCCGTAAGCCTGGAAAAACCAAATCCCGGGAATCTGCAGGACACATTTAAGAAGCAGACCGTAGATGAAATAATAAATCGCCTTGCGGTTTTCAAACAGAGCCTGCAGCATAGGGGCCAGCATGCTGTATAAAGCAAGAAAGATAACCTGGGCTAAAGCAGCTACAAAAAGCCACAGGGCTATCTGACTGGGAGCACCATAGAATAAAGTATAAAGCGGCTCTGCTAAAGCGATTGCCCCAACCAGAGCAGGAACAAGTACCAAAAGCAGCATCTGGATATTGTTGACAACTAAACGGGCGGCCGCCTTTTGATCCTGATTGACAAAGTTTTCAGTTAGCAGGGGAATGCCGGCTCCGCCGATTGCTGTGGCAATGGAAATCAAAATCATTGTAATCTTATTGGGATTTGAAGAAAAATAAGCATAGAGGATATGGAGCTCTCGGTTGCTGTAATCGGTGAAACTCTCCATAGTATTGACGAAAGTCCACTGATCAACCAGCTGAAAAATCTGAATCGCCGAACCGGTGATAATAAAAGGAATCGCTTCTTTAAAGGTTTCAATAATGAGAGCATTGGTGTTGATATCAGCATGCTGAGGCTGTCTGGTAAAAATAGCCCGGAACATTCCTTCTTTCCACAGGAAAGCAAAAAGAACCCCAAAGCTGGCAATCATCCCAATAAAAGCCGCAAAGGTCGATTGTACAACGGCAGCAACATAGTCTCCGGAACCGATTTTCATAATAATGAAAGCTGTCAGCAGCATCCAAATAACGCGGATGACTTGCTCAGCAATTTGGCTCATGGCATAGGGTTTTAAATTGTTGAAACCCTGAAAAAAACCGCGCAAAACACTCATAGCCGGGAAAATCAGGACAGCCCAGGACAGACTTTTCATCACACGAACCAGATCTGCACCGCCCCCGCTCCAGGCAGCCAGCAAGGGAGAGCCGATATACATACTCAGCGCAAAAATCAAACCAAAACCGAGCATATAGAGCAAAATCCTGCGCAAAAGCTGATAACTGGTCTGCATCTGGCCCAAGGTATTATATTTGGAAACTTGTTTAGCGATAGCGACAGGGATACCTGCCGTTGAAATCAGCAGGAAGAGGGCATAAATATTATAGCCCATTCCAAATAAGGCATTGGCTTCTTCGGCATGTGTCCCCATCCAGGCATACCAAGGGATAATGTAAAGAGCCCCGAGCAGGCGGCTGATGAAGTTAGAGGCCGTCAGCCAAGCCGTCCCGCGGACCATCTGAGCCTGCTGGGACATTTTTTTTTCGTTTTCAGACATAGCTTTTCCTTCTCAAATTAATATCAAAGACTATTAATTATTATAAACTTTTGCCCGCTACTTGTAAAACGGGACCATTCAGTCTAAAATAGGAGTATGATTACTATTGAAAAGACATTAGAGATTTTAAAAAAAGACTGCAATTTTCGGGAAATTATAGCAGATCAGAACTACTATTTCACTTGGGAAAAGCCCTTTTCCTTTTCAAAAATCAGTTATGACAGCCGGTCTGCCGATGCTCAGACGCTTTTTTTCGTCAAAGGAGCAGCTTTTAAGAAGCGCTATCTGGAAAGCGCTGTTGCTGCCGGTTTGCGGTTTTACGTAGCCGAACAGGATTATGATGTCGATATTCCTGCAGTCCTAGTGACAGATATCAAGAAGGCAATGAGTCTTATTGCCATGGAATTCTATGATAACCCGCAGGATAAACTGAAGCTCCTTGCCATCACCGGCACAAAAGGAAAAACAACTGCTGCTTATTTTGCTTATCATATTCTCAAGCAAAATCATAAACCGGCTCTGCTCTCGACCATGAACACAACCCTAGACGGTCAAAAGTTTTTTAAATCACAATTAACCACCCCTGAAAGTCTGGATTTATTTGCAATGATGGCAGAAGCCGCAGCAAATGGCAGGAGCCATTTGATTATGGAGGTTTCCAGCCAAGCTTATCTGACCAGCCGGGTTTATGGTCTTCAATTTGATGTCGGGGTCTTTCTCAATATCAGTCCGGATCATATCGGGCCGATTGAGCACCCGACTTTTGAAGATTATTTCTATCACAAGCGCCAGCTGATAGACAAGAGTAAATTTGTCGTTATTAACAGCGATATGGACCATTTCCCACTTCTGGCGGAACAGACTGGCCTTAAACCGCATGCCTTTTACGGCTCTCAGTCAGACAATCAGATCCATCATTCTCGGGCCTTTTCTTTTGAAGTTACCGGCCAGCTGGCCGGAGATTACAGCATTCAGCTAATCGGTGCCTTCAATCAGGAAAATGCGCTGGCCGCCGGGTTAGCCTGTTTCAGTCTTGGAATTTCTCCTTTTGATATTCAAAAAGGGATTGCTGAAACGACTGTCCCCGGACGGATGGAGGTACTGAGACAGGCTAATGGCGCCAATGTCTTTATCGATTATGCCCACAATGGCGACAGTCTGGAAAAATTAGTCGGGGTGGTTGAAACTTATCACAGCGGTCAAATTATTCTTTTAATCGGTGCACCGGGCAATAAAGGAGAGAGCAGACGAAAGGACTTTGCCCATGTCATTAATGCCCATCCAGATTTACAGGTTATTTTAACTGCTGATGATCCTAATTTTGAAGACCCGCAAGCCATTTCCGAAGAAATAGCCCGGCATATCAGCAGGCCTGTTCAAATCATCGTTGATCGCAAGCAGGCCATTAAAACCGGTCTCAGCCTGACACAGACCGACAAAGATGCAGTTATTATCGCAGGAAAAGGCGCCGATGCCTACCAAATTGTTGAGGGAAAACGCGCTCCCTATGCCGGAGATCTAGAAACCGCCAAAAGCTATTGCTTATCCAGCAAAAGATAGTAAGGAGCTTTCTGGCCGCTTCTTTTTAACCGTTCTAAACAAGGCTAAAAGTTCTAAAATATCTCTGAAAAGGCTTTTTTAAGCCTTTTTTCTATGCTATAATAAATGGTAATTTTACAAGATTTTGCTGTAAAACTTTATGTTTTAGGCTGCTTGTAAAATAGAAGCGCTGTCTTGATAATCAATCCGCCCTGTTTTATAGGCTCCTTGCTCAGCCGACAGGATACCGGATAAGGATTAAAGGCAGCTCTGCAATCTATTTAGAAAGGAGGTCCTATATGTCAGACATTCGTGCTGAAAACATTTCTGTGGCTTATGATAAACAGACTGTTATTGACAATCTGTCTCTAAAACTTGCGGATAAGCAGATAACGACCATTATCGGGGCTAACGGATCTGGCAAGTCCACCTTGCTCAAAGCTCTGACCCGTATTCAGGCATTAAAAAGCGGTCAGATTTATATTGACGGTCAGGCCATTGCCCACTTACCG
The DNA here is from genome assembly GCF_040930515.1 of Streptococcus huangxiaojuni. Lineage (NCBI taxonomy): Bacteria > Bacillati > Bacillota > Bacilli > Lactobacillales > Streptococcaceae > Streptococcus > Streptococcus huangxiaojuni. The sequence continues at coordinate 32,325 of NZ_JBFQEG010000007.1, read as the reverse complement.
ACCAAGGCGGTTGCTCAGAAGATTGCCCTGCTGCCTCAGGTTTTAGAAGCTACTGAAGGGATTTCAGTTTATGAATTAGTCTCCTACGGACGGTTCCCCCATCAAAAATATTTGGGGAGTCTAAGTGATGCGGATCGCAGTAAAATCCACTGGGCTATGGAAGCAACCAAAGTCACTCAGTTCGCTAACGCAGATGTTGATTCGCTGTCAGGCGGTCAGAGACAGCGGGTCTGGATTGCAATGGCTCTGGCTCAGGATACAGATACGATTTTTCTTGACGAACCGACAACTTACTTAGACATGAACCATCAGCTTGAGATTTTAGAATTGCTGAAAACGCTCAATTCAAAATCTCAAAAAACGATCATCATGGTTCTTCATGATTTAAACCTTTCAGCTCGCTTTTCTGATCAGCTTATTGCTATGAAAAATGGGGCAATAAAATATTACGGCTGTGTTTCAGATATTATGACCGATGCAGTTTTGCGCGATATTTTCCAAATAAAGGCTGAAATTATTGAAGATCCTATCCATAAATGCCCAATATTGCTGACTTACCAGCTTATATAGATAAATTTAATAAGATAGCTATTGGCGGCTGATCTGCCATCAGAATGCAGAAAAACTCAAAATCCGCTTTAGCTTTATAAACGTTAAGCTAATATCTTATTAAACTGCAAAACAGAGCCTCAAATCTCATTGAAAAAGAGACAGCTCTTGCTTTTTTCTAATTGCACTGCCTGTAGAGATTTGAAAGAGGCTTTGTATCTTGTTAATTGAACACGGGCTAAGCTCTTTGCAAAAAAGACAGCCCTCCCTAGAGTCTTTAGTGACTCGGCGGTCAGGCTCCTATTTTTGCTGTGAGCTTTAAACGCCCTTTGTATCTTGTTGAATTGAACACGGGCTAAGCTCTTTGCAAAAAAGACAGCCCTCCCTAGAGTCTTTAGTGACTCGGCGGTTAGGCTCCTATTTTTGCTGTGAGCTTTAAACGTCCTTTGTATCTTGTTGAATTGAACACGGGCTAAAATCCTAGTGAAAAAGAGGGTATACACCATGCTTTGTAATAGCAATTGATTAGAAAAGCCGTAGACGTCTGAAAGCTTTGTCGTCTTGGCAGAGGTGCGTCTGCGAAATCATAGATTTCGGACTTACCGTCATTTTTGCTTTGCTCTTTTAACGGGCTTTGTATCTTGTTGAACTGAACACGCCCTAAGAGCTGTGCAAAAAAGAGACGCAGTCGTAGGAAGCATAAGCTGACGTACGAATGTGGCTGCTCTTATGAGTATAAAATTTCCTAGAGTCTCAGTGACTCTTCGTCAATTTTCCTATTTTTGCTTTGCTCTTTTAACGGGCTTTGTATCTTGTTTTTGGAGTGTTGTAATGAAAAAGATTTTATTTTGTTTGACTGTTTTTGCGGCAGTTTGTTTTCTTGCTGCCTGCGGCAGAAATGATAATAAAGACTCTGCTGCTCTTTCTTCTATGCCTGAGATTGAAGGGATTACCTATTACGGTGATATCCCTGAAAATCCCAAAAAAGTGGTGAATTTTGCCTATTCTTACACAGGCTACCTCTTAGAGTTGGGGGTTGATGTATCAAGTTACTCGCTGGATCTTGAAAAAAACAGCGCTGCTTTTGGTGACCAGTTAAAGGATGCTGTGCAGTTAACAACTTCTGATACTGAAGCCATTGCTGCTGAAGAACCGGATTTAATTCTTGTTTTTTCCGGCGATGATAATCTGGAAACCCTCAAAGAAATTGCGCCAGTTATCGAAATCACTTATGGTAAAAGTGATTATTTACAGATGATGACCGATCTTGGAAAAATTTTCGGCAAGGAAAAAGAGGCTCAGGCTTGGCTTGACGCCTGGGAAGAAAAAACTGAGCAAGCTAAGGAGGAGTTAGCCGATTATTTGGATGCAGATACAACCTTTACGGTTATGGATTTTTATGATAAAAACATCTATCTGTACGGCGACAACTTCGGCCGCGGTGGGGAATTAATCTATGAGTCCCTAGGTTATTCTGCACCTCAAAAAGTTGTTGATGACGTTTTCAAAGACGGCTGGTTCGGCGTTTCTCAAGAAGCTCTTCCTGATTATGTCGGTGACTATGCCGTTGTAAATGTCAATTCCAGTACCCAAGAGGCTGCGGCTTCCCTTAAAGAAAGTGATATTTGGCAGAGCCTTCCGGCTGTTAAAAATGGGCACGCGCTTGAAGTTGACTACAATCTTTTTTACTTCTCTGACCCGATGTCACTGGACTTACAGATTGATGCCTTTGTCAAGGCTGTCAAAGAAGCCGGTTCCTAACGGAAGCGTCATCATATGATTAGTGAAAAAAAACCTCTCAGCCGCAGCGGCCAGTCTAAGGCACTTTGGCTGGCTGTCATTCTGATATTGCTGCTTTTTGTCTTCGGCTGGTATGCAGGGCTGCGCTTTGGAGCTGTGACTTACAGTCATACACAGCTCCTTGAAGTACTCAAGCACCCTTTAACGGATTCAAGGGAGCAGGATGTGATTTTCGATCTGCGGCTGCCTCGAACACTTGCTGCTATTCTGGTCGGTGCCGCTATGGCTCAGGCCGGAGCTATTATGCAGGGGGTAACCCGCAATCCGATTGCCGATCCCGGTCTGTTAGGCATAAATGCAGGTAGCGGGCTGGCCTTAATTATCGGTTACGCTGTCTTTGATAATATGCACTATACACGAATTTTAACAGTCTGCTTAATCGGTGCTTTTGCTTCGGCTCTGCTGGTTTTCGGCCTGTCTTACCAGAAAGGAAAAGGCTATAATCAGCTGCGGTTAATTCTGGCTGGTGCTATGGTATCCACCCTGTTTTCTGCTCTCGGCCAGGCAGTAACCATTTATTTTAATCTGTCAACAGCTGTTATTGGCTGGCAGGCCGGCGGCCTGATTCAGATTAATTGGAGGATGCTGGCCATCATCGCTCCTTTCATCGCAGCTGGTCTGATTTTAGCACAGTTACTGGCTCATCAGCTGACGATTCTCAGTTTGAATGAAACAGTAGCCAAAGCTTTGGGCCAGCATACATTTGCTATTACTGTCAGCCTGCTGGCTATTGTCTTATTGATGTCAGCCGGAGCTGTTGCTCTGGTCGGATCAATCGCCTTTATTGGATTGATCATTCCGCATTTTATGCAAATGTTCCTTCCTAAAAATTACCGTATTCTGCTGCCTATGACTGCCTTTTCTGGTGCCACATTCATGCTGTGGGTTGATATTGTCTGCCGTACCCTGAATCCGCCTGCTGAGACACCAATCAGTGCTATTATTTCTATCATTGGCCTGCCTTATTTTCTCTGGCTGGTCAGAAAGGGTAAAAATCTATGATGTCTTATAAACAAATCAGACTGCGCTTTGCCCTCTTGCTGCTTCTTTTAGTCCTGACAGTTGCTGTATCACTCTCAGTCGGCTATGCTAATTCTTCATTTAAAGATGTTTTTGCTGTTTTTGGCGGCAGTAAAAGCAGGCTCATGCTGCTGATTATCAGTCAAATCAGACTGCCGCGGATTATCGCCTGCATTCTGGGCGGTGCTTCCTTGGCACTTGCCGGTGTTCTCCTGCAGACACTAACCAAAAATCCCTTAGCTGATTCTGGGATTCTGGGGATAAACACCGGAGCCGGTCTGGCTGTTGCTTTTGCTGTCGGCCTGACTGATTTCAGCAATACCGCCGCTGTCAGTATGACACCGATTTTTGCTATGCTTGGCGGCGGAACAACCATTATGGCAGTTTACTTCATTTCACGAAAAAAAAATCACGGAGTCAGTCCGGTTCGCTTAATTGTGACCGGAGTAGGTGTTTCCAGCATGCTTTCAGGTGCTATGGTTACTATTATTTCTAAACTTGATGACTATAAGATGTCCTATATTGTTGAGTGGCTGAGCGGTAAGGTAACCGGCGGGAACTGGACAATGCTGACTCTTTTTGCACCGATTCTGATTCTGCTTTGGGGGGTGACTTACAGCCGCAGCTATGCGCTTAATATTATGAACCTCAATGAACAGACCGCCCTTGCGCTTGGTCTGCAGCTGCAAAGGGAACGTCTCTATACGCTTATCCTCTCCACTGCTTTGGCAGCATTCAGTGTGATTTTAGTAGGAAACATTACTTTTGTCGGTCTGGTGGCAGGGCATATTACGCGCCGAATCTTTGGAGGCGACCACCGTCTTGTTCTTCCGGCTTCAATGTTTGTGGGTATCTTTATTCTACTCACCGCTGACACAATTGGGCGCGTGCTGCTGGTCGGTACCGGTATTCCGACAGGAATTGTCGTCTCTGTCGTCGGCGCTCCTTATTTTCTTTATCTAATGGTGAAAACCCCATCTTAGCAGCTATATGGTAGAATATAGGTTCAGCAAAATCGGTCTAAAAAGTAAATCCCTTCTTATCAAAATGTGAGAAGGGATTTTTGCTTGAACTTTTAAGGGAATCAGGCTATAATTAGTTTAGTTCATAATGAACTAAACTAATTATAATTTAAAAAGAGGGAATATGGGCACAGAAAAGTTTAAAAAAATAGAAGATATCAGCAGAATTTTTACAGGATTGGATTTCCCAAAAAATCAAGCGCTGATTTTGGCTTTCCTGATTATGGAAGAAAAGAACTCGGTGACCTTCAACCGCATTTTAAAAGAACTTGGTCTTTCAAAGGCCAGCACCAGCACAGCTCTCCGTTCCTTGGCAGATAAACAGCTGATTGGCTATCAACGGCTTGAAAACAGCCGCGAACGGCAAATCAGCCCTCACCTCTATGGCATTGTCTTCTACCTGTCTCACCGCATGCAGATTCTAAATGAAATGCGGCTTTTATTTGAGCAGGCAGCTCTTTGGCATCAAGACGATAGCGAATATGCTCAGGAATTTTTAAATACAGCTGACTTATATAAACAGCTAGATCAAGCTGTTATGACTATTATCAAGACATTTAAAGGAGGTAGCTATGAAGAAAAGCAAAGTACTCCTAAAAAGACAGGGGAGGACAAGAATCTTTCGCAATGAAGACATGGATTTTACCTTGAACTGGAATTTAGGAATCAGTCAGTTAATCGGTATGAGTCCTGAGGAAATCCTTGCTATTTCAGAAGAGATAAGAGACGGAAATCCTATGGATTGGGTACAGGCCTTCTCCAGACATGCTTATTACCTGTCAGAGCAGGCACAGCTCTCTGCAAAAAACGGCTTTTACCGCACGGCCTCGCAGCAGTATTTTGGAGCTTGCTATGCTTTAAAAGCGGCTCTGCAGTTTTCCAAACCAGAAACAGCTGATTATCAGACAGCCTATCGGGAAATGGAAAATAACTTCTTCAAAGGAGCTCGCTCAGCCGGCTTTCCCCTGCAGGAAATCACAATCCCTTACCAAAAAACCTATTTACCGGGCTATCAATTAAAAAGCAAGAAGGATAAACAAGCCACTCTGCTGATAATCGGAGGCGGCGATACCGGCAGAGTTGATTTGTTTTATTTTCTTGGCCGGCAGGCTTATCTGGCGGACTATAATGTACTGATGGTTGATTTACCGGGGCAAGGCATCAACCCGGCAAGAAATCTCACTTTTACTCTTGATGCCGCTCAAGCCGTTTCAGCTGTTCTGGACTGGTATGAAGCGCCGTCAGAACAGATTGCGCTGATGGGATTGAGCGGAGGCGGCTATTTCACAGCACAGGCCGTTGAAAAAGATAAAAGAATCAAGGCCTGGATTGCTTCCACACCGATTTACGATATCAAAGCGGTTTTCCGGCGTTCTTTTGGGCAAGTCCTTTCACTGCCTCACCCGATTTTGCGGTTTGCGGGGAAGCTTCTGTCTCATTTCAATGCTGTGACTGATGTCAGTCTGGGAAAATATGCCTGGCAGTTCGGAACAGAGAACTTTGCTCTGGCGGTCAAAGAGGTTTTAAAACAGGCACAGACAGTAAATAGAAACCAAATCACTGTCCCGTCTTTATTTCTTGCAGGAAAAGGGGAGAGTCCTGAACTCCTGAGGCAAGCCAGAGTATTAAGCCAAAACCTGTCTGCAAGAGGAATTCCAGTTACGCTTAAAGAATTTGACAGTCCCAGCGGTGCGGATGCCCATTGTCAGGTCAATAATCTGAGACTCATGAATCATATTGTCTTAGACTGGCTGGACATGACCTTTAAAAAATAAAGCATACTATAACAGGCTCTCACTTCAGAGAAGCTCGGTTTTTGCCTGCTGCTCTGCAGTTAATCGGAGATTTGCTTGAATAAGAGAAAGCAACAATCAGAAATTGTTTTTTCTGCTGCTGAGAAAGATGGCAGAGAATAGAAAAGACAATGCTTAGAGGGAAATAAGTGCCTGCGCTGCTGTCTGCCACAGAAGTATATGAAAGGAGGCTGGGACAAAAGTCCGGCCTCCTTTCACTTTTTTAGACAGATGCGTTTGACGCAGCGGCTGATTGGGACTTCTTATCCCTTGTCAAGCAAGGAACAGCGACCTCACTAATAAACTGGGCAGAGATGGGACAGAGATTCCTTATAAATACTAATACTGGGTATTTCAAACTAATAAAGACAGGCTGTTTGACACTTAGGCTGTTCTGTCCGATTGTTTTTTGATAAATTTTCTGATTATAGTATGTTATAATGGGGAAAAATAGGAGATGACATTATGCGGGCACTTCTAACCGGAGCCAGTTCAGGGATAGGGCGTGAAGTCGCCTATCTGCTTTCTGAAAACAAGGTGGATCTCATTTTAACTGCCAGAAGACAGTCTGTTCTTTTGCAGCTGCAAAAAGATTTGATTCAGTCTTACCAAATCGATTGTCAAATCATAGCAGCTGATTTGTCCCAATCTTCAGATTTATCTGCTTTAACCGATTTAGATATTGATTTGCTGATTAATTGTGCCGGCAAAGGGGAGATTGCAGAAGCGCTGAGCGTCTCTGCCTATGATGACGAGCAGATGCTGCAGCTTAATTTTTTAAGTCCGGTCACTCTCACAAAAGCTTTTTGTCTGAAATGGCTGGCTGCGGGAAAAAAGGGCCGGGTTATCACTGTTTGTTCGCTGGCCGCACGCTTTCCTCATCCTTATATGGCTATGTACAGTGCCAGCAAATCAGCCATGCTCTCTTATTCTTTGAGCCTGAACCAAGAGTTAAAAAAGAGCGGCATTATCATTCAAGCTGTCTGTTTGGGGCCTGTTGCCACAACTTTTTTAGCAGCTGAACAGGCTGAAAAAAGAGGCCAGCTGTCACCGCAGGCAGCAGCCAGAAAAATTCTGTCTATCTGCGGCAGCAGGCGGCCTTTGGCTGTTTTTGGCTTAGGAAGCCGAACTCTTGACGGCCTTTTTAAAATTTTACCGACTCGTATCAGCTTATTTTTGACAGCTGGCTTTTTAAACAGACTTAGGAGTTAAAATGTTTTATCTCATCAGCCTCTTAGCTTTTGCGCTGTTATTTGGGCTGCGCATGGTTTTAGCACAGCACTACTTTAAACAGCTCCCCTCCAGCTCTGGCCTTGTTTTAAAGGACAGTGATTATACGGTGCTGCAGCCTATTTTGTCCGGAGATGACCGGCTGTCAGACTGTCTGCAGGCTAATCTTGATCATACTCAGAATATGCGCTTCATTTGGCTGGTCGACCAAGATGATAAATTGGCTCAAGATATTTGCCGCAGTATTATAGACAGGCAGGCCAACTCCGATCGGATTCGTCTGATACTGTGTGAAGAGGTGCCTGACAGCCTTAATCCAAAAGTCTTTAAACTGCAAAAAGGATTGAATTTTGTCGACACTGCTTATACAGTCGTTCTGGATGATGACAGTATTATTGATAAGGCTGTTTTACCCCAAATCAAACAGTACAGCAATCAAGCTGATGACTGGCTGGTAACCGGTATCCCTTATAATGATGATAATGAAACCTTTTGGTCAGCTCTTCTGGCAGCCTTTGTCAGCAGCCAATCTCTTTTTACTTACTTTTCAATGGCTGCTCTCAAGAAAAGTCAATCGATTAATGGCATGTTTTATTTTGCTAAAACCGCTACCTTCAAAAACTATCATCTTTTTGAGCGGATTCAGGACTGGCTGTGCGATGATTTAGCCCTGGCTACAGTCTGCCAGTCAGAACATATCAGAATCATTCAGTCCGGACTGTTCTGCCAAGTCCGAACCACTGTCCATTCAGGACGCCATTATCTGCTTCTGCTAAAAAGATGGCTTCTCTTTGCTAATGTTTTTATGAAGCAGGCTGTTTCTTTCCTTTTTTTACTTATCGCTTTTTTCCCCGCTGTTTTGCCATTTTGCTTGCTGGTCAGCAGTCTTTTTTTCGGTTATCAAGAGTGGATATGGGGACTTGTTTTGCTCCTGCTAAAAGCTTCTGTACAGTACCTGTTCCGCCGGCATATTCTGAAAAAAAAGGAAACACTTCTAACGATTGGTTTCGAATGCTTAAACGATTTATTCCTTCCTTTTATCTATCTTTATACTCTGGTAACGGGACCTGTGATTGTCTGGCGGCAAAGAAAAATTCAAGTTATCGATGGGAAGATTCGTTATGTTTAATTTCAGCCATTATAAAAAGCAGCTTGATGAAAGGCAGGGAAGTCTCTTAAACCAGGATAAACTGCTGCTTCTTCTAAGCGGCAGCAGCCAGCTGGAAACGGCTGCCTTAAGCACTGTCCAAAAAGACCTGCTGCAGGAATTAAGTCTGGCAGGTTACAATCCTGTCTTTAGTAATTTTCCCTACCATCAGCAGTTTAAACATGACAAAAACAAAAGCATCTCCCTACTTAAAGCCAGCTGGTCTAATATCCATTATTTTAGGCATACTGTTTTTGACAAAGAGTTTCAAAATACAGTCTGCCGCTTTCTAAAACCTGTCCTGCAGTATCGGGACTGTGTCATCATCACCCAAAGCCAGGGCTTAAATCTTCTGTCTCTCTTGCTGCAGCAGGAAGAATTGATTTACCCTTTAAAAGTATTCGCTCTTGGTCCTGTCGCTTTCAGCCTTCCTGCCCTCCCTCTGCTGGATTTGCATGTCATCAAGAGCCATAAAGATTATTATTCGCGCATTTTAGACCGGCATCAGGTAGAGACTTGGACTGCCGGCAGTCATTTTGACTATCCCAGCAATCCTGATATTAGGAGGATTATTTATGAGCAGATCAAAAAGAATTAAAATAGCCGCGGTTGCTCCGCCTTTCAGCGGCCACCTTTATCCGCTGCTGGGAATGCTGAGACCGCTCTTAAAAAATTCTGCTTACAAGATCCGTGTCTACACCGGTTTAGCTAAAAAGGAGATTACTGCAGCCAGCGGTTTTTCCTGTCAGGTGATTCATGCAGAGGACCCTTATGCCTTTGAACGGATTGCCAACACGGAACGAAAGATTTCTGCTCTGGGAATGTTAAAACAGCTCTCGCAGTATTTAACCATTCTTGAACAGCTGACTGCTGAGCTGGAATGCGCTTTTTCAGACTATCAGCCGGATATCGTGATAGCAGACTTTGTCGCAGCTCCAATTGCCTTACTCCATCAAAAACTGCAGTTTAAATGGATAACAACGATACCCAGTCCGTTTGTTATTGAAAGTACCCGCAGTATTCCCAGCTATCTGGGCGGACTAAGTCCAAAAAACAGCTTATGGGGGGAAGCAAGAGATCTTGTCGGCAGGAAACTGGTTCATTTTTTTAAACTCAGCGCCGCTCTTTACTATCACCGCTGGCTGTCAGCCTATCAATTCAAACTCTACAATGAACAAGGTCTGGAAAACCTTTACTCTCCGGAATCTATCTTGGCTCTTGGCATGAAAGAATTTGAATTTCGTGACGATTTCCCGCCGCAGCTTAAGTGGGCAGGCCCTGCTTATTTGAAAGAGCCGCCCTCTTTGACAGAAAAAATGTGGAAACAGCAATTCACCAAACGGATTTTAGTGACCAACGGCACCCATCTTTTATGGGGAAAAAGAGATATGCTGAAGATCACAGCCGATCTGGCTGCCCGACACCCCCAGATCCAGTTCATTGTCTCACTCGGTCAGAAAGTCTCTGACTTAGCTAAAGAACCTTTAGCCGATAATATCTTTGTCAGAACCTATCTTGATTATGAAACGGTTCTGCCTCAGGTTGATGCGGTTATCCATCATGCCGGAGCAGGTATTGCCTATGCCTGTATCAGACACTGCAAGCCTGCTCTGGCCATTCCCTATGATTATGATCAGCCGGATTATGCCGCACGTTTGGCTTGGTTTGGCGCCGGCCGCCGCCTCAAAAGATCTGACCCGCTTGAGACAATCGACAAGGAATTCACGGCCTTAATAGAAACACGTGACTGGCCGGCTTTAAAAGCACTCTCACAGGCAGCTCAGGCCTACTCCCCTTCTGCTGCTGTGGAAAAAGAAATCAATCGTTTATTAGGAGAAATATGAAAATTTTAGTTACAGGAGCAACCGGCTTTTTGGGACAGTATATTGTCCGTGAATTAGCAGCACATGCTTATCAAATTGTTGCTTTTGGACGCAGGAAAGAGATCGGCAAACAGCTGGAAAGAGAGCACAGCGCACTGACTTTTGTTCAGGGGGACTTAAGACAGCTCTCTGACCTTGAAAAAGCTATTCAAGGCTGTTCAGCGGTTATTCACGCGGGCGCTTTATCTGATCTTTGGGGACGTTGGCAGGATTTTTACGACACCAACGTTTTAGGGACACAGCATATTTTGGAGCTTTGTCAAAAATACCATTGCCAGCGTTTGGTACACATCTCTTCGCCCAGTATCTATGCCAGAGCACAGAATCAGCTGAACCTGACCGAAGACCAGGCTCCTCAGCAGAATAACCTAAATCATTACATAAAGAGCAAACTTTTGGCTGAACAGCTGGTCTTAAAAGCAAAAGATGTCCCAAGCGTTATTTTGCGTCCCAGAGGACTGTTTGGTGTTGGAGACAGCAGTATTATTCCGCGGCTCTTACGCATTAACGACAGTCTAGGCATCCCTCTTTTGCACCAAGGAAAGCAGCTGGTTGATATGACTTGTGTTGAAAATGCTGCCTATGCTGCCAGACTGTGTCTCGAAAAAAAGGCGGCTCTGGGGCAAATTTACAATGTGACTAACGGTGAGCCTCTCCCCTTTAAAAGTTTACTTGAGCTCTTTTTTAGGGAAGCTGGAAAAACAGTACAGTTTCGCCCTTTCAATGCTAAATTATTAGGTGTTTTGGTTAGGCTTCTGGAATTTAGCTACCGTTTCTGCCGCAGTCCCAAAGAACCGCCTCTTACCCGCTATACTTATTATTTACTGGCCTACAGTCAGACCTTGTCTATTGATAAGATTGAGCGCGAACTCGGATACCGGCCCAAATTAAGTCTGCTTGAAGGAGTTCAAAATTATGTCAGACACCATCCAATCTCTTGACTATTTTGCCTGCGGCTCCTGCAGCAATCTGGCACAGCTCTTATTTAAAGCTGTTCCTAAGAAAAAATTTATTTTCCCTGCCGGAGTTTTTCTGATAAAACACCGCATAAAAGGTTACATTTTATACGATACCGGCTACGGATATCCGATTATGTCCAATAAGCTTAAGTATATGCTCTACCGGGCTCCAAACCCGATTGTTTTAAAACCTGAACAGACTGTCTCAAGACAATTAGCAGATAAAGGCATTGCCTCGGAAGCAATCAGCTATATCATTCTTTCTCATTTGCACCCCGATCATATTGGCGATGTCCGCCAGTTCCCGCAAGCACAATTCATTATCACACAAGACTGTTTCGCAGAGTACCAGCGCGGACGGATGCGTTCTTTAATTTTCCGGGAATTTTTGCCCGACGATTTCACAGAGCGTCTGCTGGTGATTCAGCCCCATCTATCAACCCCTGATTTTCCCTTTCTGCCGGTCTACGATCTATTCGGTGACAGCAGCCTGCTTTTGACTGCCTTATCGGGGCATGCCGACGGTCAGTGCTGTCTTTTCCTGCCAGAGAAAGAGTTTTTTATCGCAGCAGATGTCACTTGGGGGATTCCCTTACTGCCCTTAACCAAGCAGATGCGTCTGCTTCCTCGGCTTATTCAAAATGACTTTGGCAGTTACCAAAAAAATGCTGCATTGCTGGAAGAAATAATGGCAGCCGGAATCAAGGTTGCGGTCAGCCATGATCAAGAGAAACGTATAAGGAGTCTGCTGAGATGAAACTGTACTACTTTCTTCAAAGCTTTATCAGCACACGCTGGCTGCAGCACTGGCCTTCCTGCAGTGCTCTGGAGACCTATCAGAAAAAGGCCGTGAACAAACAAATTGCTTATTTCCGGTCTAAGTCACCTTATTTTCAAAAGCATCCTGATTTAACTGATTTTCACATGGACAAGGAGTTTATGATGGCGCACTTTGATGAGCTGAATACGGTCGGGATTAAAAAAGATGATGCTTTTAAAATAGCGATTCAAAGCGAGCGTTTGAGAGATTTTTCGCCAGACTATCAGGGTATTTCAGTCGGACTTTCCTCCGGAACCTCCGGACACCGCGGAATTTTTTTAACCAGTCCTAAGGAACAGGCGGTCTGGGCCGGAACGATTCTGGCTAAACTTCTGCCTAAAGGGTACCTTCTGGGACATAGAGCAGCCTTTTTCTTAAGGGCAAACAATAATCTGTATGAGACTGTACGTTCTCCCTTTATCAAGCTGCATTACTTTGATATGACCCTTTCTCTTGATAATCAGCTTAAGGAGCTGAACCATCTTCAGCCGACTATTTTAATCGCCCCGCCGTCGATTTTAAGCCGGCTGGCTGCTTTTCAGATAGAGGGAAGCTTAAATATTAAGCCGGAGAAAGTTATCTCTGTAGCTGAAATTTTGGAAAAACAGGATCATGATTATATAGCAGCTGCTTTTAGCAAACCGTTCATCCATCAAATTTATCAGGCAACAGAAGGTTTTTTGGGATACAGTTGTGACTGCGGCCGCCTGCATCTCAACGAAGATGGTATTAAGTTTGAAAAACAGTATATTGATGATAAGCGTTTTTATCCTATCATTACTGATTTCAAGCGGCAGTCACAGCCCTTTATCGCCTATCATTTGAATGATATTTTAGTCGACAGCAGTGAAAGCTGTCCCTGCGGCTCCCCTTTACAGGTTATCGAAAAAATTGAGGGTCGGTCTGATGATATTTTTTACTTTAAAAACAGTAAAGGAAAGGATGTTATCATCTATCCGGACTTTATCAGGCGTTGCTTTCTCTTTTCAGATCACATCAGAGAATACCAGGTCTTTCAGCTTTCTGAGCAGGAAATCGCTGTCGCCGTTAAAAATTTAACGCCAGCCATTAAGCAAGAGCTCCAGAAAGAGTTCAACTGCCTGTTTGCCAGTGCAGATATCCATGACGTTCAGCTGCGCTTCATTGTTTATGAGCCTCCTAAGGAGCAGAAATTAAGGCGGGTATGCTGTCTGATTTCTAAACCTTTTACACTCATTTCAGATTGACCTAAAGGGCAGAAAAAAACCATCATAGAAAACATAAGTGAATGACGACTATGCCTGTTTCTATGAGTATGACCTGACCGCAGAATCTGATGGCAGCGATTAGACTCCTATTTTTGCTGTGAGCTTTAAACGGGCTTTGTATCTTGTGAATTGAACACGCCCTAAACGCTGCAGGAAAAGCATGGTCAAATATAGAACTGATTTCACCGTTAGGCAGCCGTAAACGTCTGAAGGCTTTGCAGTCTTTACAGCCTGACGCACCCTTCTAGCCGTTCTGGCAGGGGTGCGTCTGCGAAATCAGAGATTTCGGACTTACCGTCATTTTCCTTTTGCGTTTTTTACGGGCTTTGTATCTTGTGAATTGAACACGCCCTAAGCGCTGCGGGAAAAAGATGGCTGTCAGCGTGATGCTTAGGCATCACTTGCCATCCCCTATTTTCCTTTTGCGTTTTTTACGGGCTTTGTATCTTGTTTATTATAAGGAGATTTTATGAGAAAAGTATTTTTGCAAGGATATGGGACGGCTTTGCCAAAGCAGACTGTTCATTTTGGCAAGCAGACCCGGTATCGAATCAGTCCAGACGAAAACCAATTGGACCTTGCGGTTCAGGCAGCCAGAAACGCCCTAACTAATGCCAAAATGACAGTTGAAGATATTGACTGTATTGTGTCCGCCAGTGCAGTTGGCATTCAGCCGATCCCTTGTACGGCTGCCTTAATTCACGAGCAGCTTGCCAAGGGGACAGATATACCGGCACTTGACATCAATACGACCTGCACCAGTTTTATTACAGCTTTGGATCTCATATCTTACCCGCTTGTAGCAGGGCGTTATCATAATATACTGATTGTCTCCAGTGAAGTCGGTTCTCTTGCCCTAAATCCGAAGCAAAAAGAAAGTTTTGAACTCTTCAGCGACGGAGCAGCAGCAATGATTTTCGGTCAAAGACAGGGCAGCCAAAGCGGTATTATTGACAGCATACAAAAGACATGGTCAGAGGGAGCCCATGCCACAGAAATTCGCGCAGGACTGTCTGCTGTTCATCCTGAAATATACTCCGAAGCCACTAAAGAAGAGTTTATGTTTGATATGAAAGGAAAACAGATCTTAAGCCTCAGTGTCAAAAAACTTCCTCAGCTGTTTCACCATTTTCTAACTAAAAACGGTATGACAGCTGCAGACTTAGACTTTGTTATTCCCCATCAGGCCAGCAGGGCCATGCCTTTGGTTATGGAAAAATTAGGAATTAAACCCCAGCAGTTTATCGATTTAATCTCCGAATACGGCAATATGGTTTCTGCTTCCGTTCCTTTTGCCTTTTGCCAAGCCTTAAGAAAGAAACGCATCCAAAAAGGTGATAAGGTACTGTTAATGGGGACAGCTGCCGGCTTAACAACAAATATGCTTTTGCTGCAGCTGTAAATATTTATCGAGGCTTTTATCACTATCTCTCACAGTAAAAAAAACAGGCTCCTCTTTACCAAATAGGTAAGAAGGCCTGTTTTTTTACTGTCATATATTTTATATAGCCATGCATTTTGGCCGCAGATAGCTGCACTTATTTTCTGCTTATCTGTATTCAGCCGGAAAAGCTGGGAACCCATTGCTTTTCTGATTCCTTTTTGCTGCCAAAGCTGGCGGTCAGCTCCCCTTTTTGCAGGATATAGGGAGAGGCTGCCTTTAAAAAAACAGATTTTCTGGTGTAAGGAGACAGATCCAGACTCCTGTTTAGGCTGTAAAGCGTAAAACGGTAGCGATGTGTCTGGCCAAAGGGCGGTTTGGGGCCGGCATAACAATGCCAGCCGTAGGCCAGCCCTTGTTTAGCATGACCTAGTTCTGCTACTGTTTTTCCCTTAGGAATCCCTGAAGGGATAGCTGCTCTCGCCGGAATGTCCCAAATCAGCCAATGTGTAAACTCTTTTTTGAGCGGATGATTCAAATCCTCTAAAGTTAAGGCGAGTGTCTCAGCCTGCGGATCTAAATTTTTTAGATGAAATTCTGGTGATATATTCTCTCCTCTGCCGGTATAGATAATTGGAAATTCTCCGCCCTCTTCGATACCGGCACAAGAAAATAATAAGCGTCCGACTGTCATCCCGCAACTCCTTACAACAAGATACAAAGCCCGTTTAAAGCTCACAGCAAAAATAGGAAAACTGACGAAGAAACTTCAGTTTCTAGGAAGTTTTATCTTTTTTGCAAAGAGCTTAGGGCGTGTTCAATTCACAAGATACAAAGCCTGCAGACGGCAGCTGTCAGGAGGTTATCAAAGACAAGGAAGAGGCTGCCGGATTTTCAGACTTATTTTGTTCATTTCTATCCTTTCCTATGAGTTTACCATATTTTCAACAGACTGGCAGAGAATAACTGTTGAAGAAATCTTCTTTTTTCATTTCAAAAACAGGCCTGTAAGAAAGCCTGTTTTTTACTATCATTCATCTATAAAACATTGCTTGTCTTTCAGAGAAGATCAGCACTGTCAGTCTTTTGAGGCTGCTTTGGTTCTGAATGTTAAGCTCTCTTTAGCAAAATTCAGCCGCAGCTCATACTTACCATCTGCATTTTTAGCAATATAGCCCAGCTCCTCCAATGCCTGCACAAAAATGTCCGGCCTTTTCTGGGGAACGGCTGACCGCCGGCTGAATTTTAAGAGAAAAGCTGTTATATATTTCAGTGCATACTCCTGATTCACATCTCCAAGCACGGCATAAAGAGGCTGTAAACTATCGGGCAAAGGCAGGGAACGGCGCAAGGCATAAAAATAATTAGCCAATGTTGCTTCAGTGCGAAAAAGATCCGTCTCTTCCAGCAGAACAGCCTGATTGGTCTGATTGGTTAAAGCGGTTGTAAAAGTCTTTGTCAGTAATTCCTGGTAAAGCGGACTTTCCGTATCAACAAAGAGCATTTTGTCTAAATCAACAGTCTGACTGTCTGTTGCTAAAGGGAGCGTTAGGCTGTAACGCCGGTCTTTGCGAAGCAGATAACCGGCCTGCACGTAATCTTCAATAAAGCGATCAATGGACCTAATGGTCGGAAAAGTCTGTTTAATCTGCCGCAGTGTGACCGTTTTATTGGGATAGAGCCAGTTAACCAAGTCCTGAAAAAAAGGCTGACGGGTTAGTTTATCAGGATTAACAATTTTAATCATAATCGTATTCCAGTTCCAGCAAAAAAGACAGTTTCTGCTGCGGTATGATAAATCAGTTTTAACTGCCTGCATCATACTGCCTCAGACTGTCAGTTTAACTTTTAGCCGCCAAAGCTTGCGGTCAGCTGCGGAATCACCTGTTTCTTACGGGACACTGCCCCAGCCAAAAAGGCATGATGGTTTTCCAGTTTAAAATCAAAAGCAGCTTCTACCTTATCCATATGTGAGCCGAGCGCTAAAATTTCTGAATTGGAATTGATGATATCGGTAATCATCAAAACAAAATCCGAATAGCCGTTGGCTGCATTAGTTTCTTGGATAGCCTGTTCAATCTCTTTCTGCCGATCAAGCACTTCAGCAATATCCACTGTATTGACTTGAGCAACTCTGACTTGATTGCCGTTCAGTGTAAAGCTTTTAGCATCAATTGCAATCAATTCTGCAGCGGACTTACTGGAAAGATCAGTCCCCGCTTTCAGCATAGCCAGACCGTATTCTTCCAAATCCACTCCGGCCAGTTCAGCCAGCTCCTCTGCGGCTGCCTTATCAGTTGTATGTGTTGTCGGTGATTTTAACAGCAAGGTATCAGAAATTAGGCCGGACAGCAGCAGACCGGCTATAGCTTTAGGAACAGCTACTTGATTTTCCTTAAACATCCGATAGACGATTGAAGAGGCTGAACCAACCGGCTCCAGCCGCATAAACAGGGGATTGGCTGTTTCAAAATTAGCGACACGATGATGATCCACCACTCCGATAACATCAACATCTTTAATATCCGCAACCGATTGCTGGAATTCATTATGATCTGTTAAAATTACCTGCTGGGCACCCGCTTCTTTAGCAGAAGCAATCACCTGCGGCGCCGGAACGCCAAAGTAATCCAAAACAAAAGCGGTTTCCTCATTAGGAGTGCCTAAAGCCGCCGCTTCTGCTTCTAAACCGTAAGCTTCTTTAGCCAAATAGGCAAAGGCTACAGCTGAGCCGATAGCATCAGAATCCGGATTCTGATGGCCGAAAACGAGAATTTTTGACATGTCTGTACCTCTTAAATATTATTTCTTCTCAATTTTAGCAAAATTTAAGCTTTATCGCAATGTCATTCTAAAAAAGCAAAGGGTTTCCACTAATTAAATGCTCCCTTATCTTTTTAATACATTAAAAAACGTTTAAGAATTAAAAATTTAAAACAAGAAGGCAGCTGCTGACAATACTGCTGCCTATGGTTTTTATCAGGAATTAAAAACTCTGTCTCTTAGCTTTCCGCTTGGAACGTCCTTGAGACTGGGCTGCTGCCCGGCGCTCTTTGCGCCTTTTTTCATTGGCCTGCCGCTGAATTTTCTTTTTATAACCTGGTTTGATTTTCTTCTTTTTCTTTTTGATCAGACCGATCATTTCAGTATCCAAAGGCTGGTAAGACGGTTTGCGGTGCAGACGCCGGTCGCGGTCATAGGTATTTTGGAAATAGCCGTCTTTTAAAACTTTGGGCACAAAGCGGATACCCATTTTTTCTAGCTCCCTGATATCAGAGTCATCATCCGGCTGATACAATGTAATGGCGATTCCCGGCAAGCCGTTGCGTCCGGTACGGCCGACACGGTGTATAAAAAAGGACAGATCCTGAGGAATCGCGTCATTAATCACATGACTGACACCTCCAATATCAATTCCGCGGGCAGCAAGGTCTGTTGCAACAATATAATCAAAATCAAGTTTTTTAACCTGATTCATAATCCGCCTGCGCTCGCGGGGAGCGACACCGCCGTGGAGTTTAGCAGCCTTTACGCCATTATTTGTCAGATAAGCGTGCAGGTCTTCTGCACGTTCTTTAGTATTGACAAAGATAATAGCCAGATAGGGGGAAAGAGCCTTTGTAATTTTTAATATCTGAGTGTTTTTTTCCCGCCCCTTAGTTGACAGCAGCCAATTGTCGATACTATCTGCAATGACCGATTCAGAGGCAATCTTTTCTATAACCGGGTTAGCCAGGTATTTTTTTAAAAAAGGCTGGAGCTTTTGCGGAATAGTTGCCGAAAACACAAGAATCTGCACTTCTTTAGGCAATGCAGCAGCAATTTTATCAACTGTATCTAAAAAGCCCATATCCAAGGTCATATCAGCTTCGTCCACAACAAAGGTCTGGGTCTTGTGAATCACCAGGGCTCCCGACTGCAGGAGATCATAGATACGCCCCGGTGTTCCAATCACGATATGAGGCTGACTTGATTTAAGCTTTTCAAGCTGCCGGAGCTTATCGGTTCCGCCAACATAATGAGCGATCCGAATATCAGACTGTGAATGAGCAGCAATCTGTTTTGCTGCCTGCAAAATTTGATAGGCTAATTCCCGGCTGGGCACCGTGATAACAGCCTGAACAGCTGCAGTGTCAGGGTTTAGTTTTTCAAAAATCGGTAAGAGAAAGGTATGTGTCTTACCCGACCCCGTCTGAGACTCTCCAACCAGATCGACTCCGGATCGAATGACAGGTATCAGTTTTTCCTGAACAGCTGTCGGCTCCTGAAAATCCAGTTCATCTAGGGCTTCCTGAATAAAAGCGCTGAAATTAAATTCCTTAAATAACATCATTTACCTCAATTTCTTCACTTTTTATTATAGCATTAAACATTGGCTTTGAGCAAAACCTAAAAAGCCGAAAATGGAAAAGTTCTCCCTTTTTGATATAATTTTAAAAGACTAGCAAGAACTGTTTGAGAAAGCTTGTGCCTTATTAAAGAAACCAGAATCGATTTGAGCCGCACCCTTCTAGTCGTCTTGGCAGGAATGCGCATTTTATATAAAAAATTCGGCCAGCTTTACCGCGATTACAGTCGGCAGACACGGCGCTGGCTCTAAATTTCCTTACTTAATTAAACAGAAAAAGAAAATCAATTTTCTTCTGACACTGACCGAAACGGTTCCAAAAATGACTGTACTGCTATAAGGTCAAGACCACCCGTTTTCACGGGTGGTCTTGACGACTTCTACAGATATAAAATAGCTAAAGTCAGGAGGCTGGCTGCAGCACCTAGGCCCCACAAAAAGGCATCAACCTGCCATTCGCTCCATTTTGACGCTTTGCCGGTCAGACCGCCTAATTCCAAGTGATGGTGAAAGGGGGTCATAAGAAAAATGCGTCTGCCTTCGCCAAATTTCTTTTTGGTGTATTTGAAGTAGGAAACTTGCAGGATAACAGAGCTGGTTTCAATGACATAGACAATGCCGATGATAAGCAGGGTCCATTCCTGACGCAGAGCAATTGAAATAGTGGCCAGCATAGCTCCTAAAGCTAAGCTGCCGACATCACCCATAAACACTTTGGCCGGCTTATGGTTGAAGACGAAAAACCCAAGAAGGGCACCAATCATCACCAGAATAATCAAAAGAACATCAACCTGTCTTTGCACATGAGCAATAACAGCATAGGTCGCCAGACTGATGACAACCGAGATGGAGGCCAATCCGTCAATCCCATCTGTCAGATTGACCGCATTGGAAAAGCCGACAAGCCAGAATAGAACAAAAAATACGTAGATAAGACCTAAATGCAGGTTAAATCCAAAAACATTGAGCGCATCTGTTCCGCTGGGACGCACATGGAGAAAATAAAAGATTAAGCCGCCAATAATTTGCAGAAGCATTTTTTGCCAGGGGGTCAGCCCCTCATTAATCTGCTTGAAGATTTTTAAAAAGTCATCTAAAAAGCCGATTAAGCCATAGATAAAGACGACAGATAAAATACCAAAAGTCGCTCCCATGCCGCCGCCGTTTTTAGCAACCAGAAAGAAGCTGGCTATTAAACTGACACAGACAGCAACCAGCAGGAATACCGTTCCTCCCATAGTCGGAGTTCCCGCTTTTTCAAGGTGCTGCTTAACATCCTCATGCATCTGCTGGCCATTAATTTTTTTGAGCTGATAAAAACGGATAAAATAAGGCATAATAAGCACTGTCAGTATAAATGCTGCTGCACCTGCCACTATACTTAAAAACATATTATTCTCCTAAAGTGATGGTGATTTTTTTAATATCATCAATATTGGCATCAATATCAACATTTTGTTTGATGACGGTCCCCGAGTCGGATCCTCTGTATTTAATCTTTATACCGGTCCACTTAGCAAAAGTCTCTACATTGGCCTTAGTCCAGCCGTACATATCCGGTACTTTCTCAAGATGATTTGTCAAAAGCAGAATTTGTTCATTTTCTGCTAAATTAGAGCCGATTTTTTTGGATACTTTGCTGATTTTGCTGCCGGTTCCCAAGACAACAGGATGGACCAAATTTCGTCTCAGTTCTTCTGCTGTTTCTCCTGGGTTCTTACCTATAATATCATCCAGATGGTATTCTGTTTGCTGAGCAGTCTCATTGGCTGCCGGTGCTAGCAGAGTATCGCGCATTAAAACAGCTTCTTCCAAGACAGGATTGACAACGTCTTGCCAATACAGAGCTGAAAAACGCTCTTCCGGCTGCTGCAAGGTCACATACATGACAAACTCCGGATCTTCTGAAGGCAGCATGGCTACGACAGAATAAATGTAATCATTAGATCCTGTCATATAGCCGCTCCCGTCCTCTGCAGCAATTTGGGCTGTCCCTGATTTCACAGCAACTGATTCATTGCCTACTTGGATAATCGGACCGTTTGAATAGAGCGTTCCGTAGTAAGGGTCGGTGCCGACAGTTACCATATAATCTCTGGTCTGTCTGGCTGCTTCAGCAGAAACCGGATTGCCGACCACCTCAGCTGAGGCACTGCGGCTGGTATCAGTATTGGGATCGTAAAGCTTACTGATAAACTGCGGTTCAACCATGACACCATCGTTGGAGACAGAGGTAAAAGCCCGCAGCATTTGGGTTTGGGTTGTTGCTATCCCTTGGCCGAAAGCACTCATGGCAATCGTCACAATATTATCCGATGGCAAAAGTCCCGTTGCTTCATTCCCCATGCCAAAACGGGTCGGATAGCCAAAACGGAATTTAGAAAGGTAATTGAGCCATTTATCGTTGCCCATCTTCTGCTCCAGCATGGTCATGCCGACATTACTGGAGTAAGCAAAGCCCTGAGCCATAGTCATGTACTGTCCGGTAGAAGATCCTTCATTAATGGCCCAGTCCTGAATGGTTGCATCTGCAATAGTCAGACCTTCACTGTTGCTGTAACTTTCAGAAGGATTGAAAACGCCTGAATCAATAGCAGAAGCCAAGGTCATCACCTTCATGGTCGAACCGGGCTCATAGTTGCTTTGATATAGCAAAGTATTCCAGGTTTTAAGGTTCCCCTCATCATAACCTTCCAGTGTGCTGGGATTGTAAGTCGGCCTTTGTGAAGTTGCCAGAATTTCTCCTGTCTTAGCATTAATGAGAGTTGCACTGGCATAAACACCCTTAGCTTCCGCCTGAAAAACATCCATCTGAGTCTCAAGATAAGTCTGAATCGGTTCAGATAGTGTTGTGTAAACATCTTTTCCGTTAACTGCCTCTTTGACAGTCGTTCCGGTTCCAAGCAGTGTATTGCCGTTTTTATCTTTTTCGTAGGTTACAGTCCCGTCTTCTCCGGATAAAATATCATTCAAACTGGCTTCAAGACCGGATGTTCCGATAAGGCTTTTGGTCCCGTCCTTGTTTTCATGGAGCTGAGCGACTCCGATAAACTGAGAAGCAAAAATCCCGTTTTTATACATCCGTCCGGGGCTTGTTGTAAAAGCAATACCTTCTATACCAGCTTCCTGCATAGCAGCTGTAATAGCCGACATTGTACTGTAAGAAATCCCTGAACCTTTGGTTCCGAAGCTGACCTGAAAGACTTTTTTCTGCCGCAGCTGACTTAGTACCTCTTCTTTATCCATACCCAGCTGCTGATTAAAAATCTCAGCAACCTGGTCGTATTGTGAAGACTGTACATACAGTTTTTCTCCGGTAGAGGAAATGTAGGACTTATCTATGATGGCATAAACGCTGTAGGTGGTTGAATCTTCGGCAATGGGATTGCCGTTGCGATCATAAATTGTTCCGCGTTTAGCCTGCACGGTAACAGTTGTCTGATAAACGTCCCTTGCTTTTTCAGAGAGATTTTCCCCAAATTTTTTATCTGTTCCGATTATAATGACAAAATTAATAATAAAAACAAAAAAAATGAAAATCGCCAGAATCATCAGGTTTTGCCCTACCCGTTCACGGTTCTGCCGCGGCCTTTTGCGGTCACTGATAACGTAACCTAAAAAGCGATTCTGCCACTTCTTAAAAAATTTTCGCATTGATTACTTTACCTCAGAAATGTTAGCATTTTCAGAATTTAAGCCTGATTCTGTCGCAATTTGGACAATGCGGTCGCGGCCGCTCAGTTCGGCAACTTCCTGCTTAGCGTTGTTTAATTCTGTTTCCTTATCATTAATCTGACTGTTTAATTGAGTGATTTCCTGCTGAACCTGAAGATTACGGCTCTGCAGGTAAACAATACTGACAGCCATTGTAATGGCCGTCAGAATAATGGCACCATAAAAGACCTTTTCAATTCTTGAAAAAGTGCGAATACGTTTTTGCAGGACATTTGTCACTGCCTCGGTTCGTTTTTCATTAGTCATAGTTTTTTTCACTTATTTTTCTGATAACTCGGAGTTTAGCCGAATGGGCACGGTGATTCATTTCAAGTTCCTGATCGCTGGGTAATACCGGTTTGCGGTTAACCAATTCAAATTTAGGCTGCAGACTTTCAGGAATAACAGGCAGTCCTTTAGGTACATTGACAGCAGCTGCCTCCCTAAATAGCTGTTTGACGATACGATCCTCTAAAGAATGGAAAGTTATCACAGCAATCCGGCCATCTGGCTTCAGTAAATCCAGCGCTTGTTTCAGAGAAGTTTCTGCAGCCCTAAGCTCATCATTTACTTCAATACGGATGGCCTGAAAAATTTGCTTAGCCGGATGGCCTTTTTTCTTGAGCTCCTTGGCAGGCTTAGCAGCTTTAATCAGTTCAACCAGCTCACCAGTTGTCGCAATCGGCTTTATTTGTCGGGCCGACTCAATCTTTCGGGCCACTTGTTTGGCAAACTTATCTTCACCATAGCGAAAGAAGAGGCGGACTAAATCGTTATAGGCATAATGGTTGACAACGTCATAAGCGGACAGCTCCTGCTCTTGATTCATACGCATATCAAGGGGAGCATCCTGCTTATAGGAAAAGCCCCTCTTGCTTTCGTCCAGCTGCGGACTGGACACTCCTAAGTCATAAAGGACCCCATCGACAGCTGTTTGCCCGTACTGCCTGAGGCAGAAGCTAAGGTTTTTAAAATTATCCTTAATCAGGCGGACCTGTCCTGTTTCAATATAAGAATGCAGGCGGATTTTTGCCTGATCTATCGCTTTCTGATCCTGATCGAAAGCATAGAGCCGCCCTTGACTGCTGAGCTGTGACAGTAAATAGCTGCTGTGCCCTGAGCCTCCTAAAGTCGCATCAACGTAGACGCCATCAGGCTTAACTGCAAGCATGTCAACAGCCTCATGCAGAAGTACAGTCTTATGATAAAAATCATTTGTCATAACTTTTATTATAGCATACTTTATATGGTTTAGAAAATGAAAATCAGGATGATAAAAACGGCCCTTCCTTTCCGTATGAAGGC
Organism: Streptococcus huangxiaojuni; assembly: GCF_040930515.1. NCBI lineage: Bacteria > Bacillati > Bacillota > Bacilli > Lactobacillales > Streptococcaceae > Streptococcus > Streptococcus huangxiaojuni. The sequence continues at coordinate 8,107 of NZ_JBFQEG010000007.1, read as the reverse complement.
CGTTTTTTTGAATTGCCGGCTAGGAGAGCCGTCTCTAAAAGATTACTGACGGACCTGTCCTTCTCCGTTGATATAAAATTTAGTACTGGTCAGAGCTTCCAGACCCATCGGTCCTCTGGCATGCATCTTTTGCGTTGAGATACCGATTTCGGCTCCCAGACCAAAAACAAAACCGTCAGTAAAACGCGTTGAAGCATTGACATAGACAGCAGCTGAATCTACCTGATCTTGGAAACGTTCAGCATGAGCCAGATCTTTGGTAATAATCGCCTCAGAATGGTGGGAACTGTAGGTATTAATCCAGTCGATTGCTTCTTGGAGACTGTCAACCGTCTTAACAGACATGATATAGTCCAAGAATTCTGTCGCGTAATCGTCCTCACTTGCAGGAACCGATTGCGGCAAATAGGCCCGCGCACGCGTATCAGCCCGCCATTCAACCGGCTGAACTGCATCCATGGCAGCTGCCAGTTTAGGTAAAAAGCTTTCAGCGACAGAACTGTGCACAACTAAACTTTCAGCCGCATTGCAGACACTGGGACGCTGAGTTTTGGCATTGATTACAATGTTCACGGCCGTATCTAAATCCGCAAATTCATCGACAAAGATATGGACATTCCCGACACCGGTTTCAATAAAAGGCACCTTTGCCTTGCTTTTTACAGTCTGAATCAGTCTGGCACTGCCTCTGGGAATCAGAACATCAATATAATCGACAGCCTCCATTAATTCCTCAGCTACCGCATGGCTGGTGTCTTCAACCAGCTGGACCGCATTCTCATCGATACCTGACTGCGATAGGGTCTGACGGATGACCTGCACCAAAGCGGTATTTGAGCATATAGCATCCCGTCCTCCCCGCAAAATAATGGCATTGCTAGTCTTAAAAGCCAAGCTGAAAGCATCAACAGAAACATTGGGCCGGCTTTCAAAAATCATGGCAATGACACCCAGCGGAACACGCTTCTGAACAATCTTCAGACCATCCAAATTGGTATAGCCCCGCACGACCTGTCCTATAGGATCTGCTAAATCAGCCACCTGACGGACGCCTTGGGCTATATCAGCAATACGTTCATCGTCTAAACGAAGCCGATCGATCATAATATCTGAAATGCCATTCTCCTTAGCCTTAGCTAGATCACGTTTGTTTTCAGCTAAAATATAAGCAGCTTGATCTAACAAAGCCTGTGCAACATCCCTTAGAACAGCATTTTTCTGCGCCATCCCCAGCTGCATAAGACTATGACCGGCCTGTCTGGCCCCTCTGCCTAGTTGCTCAATATAAGTCATAATACCACTCCTTCAACTATTAAAATAAGCATAGCTTTACAGCAAATCGTACATGCATCAGCGCTTTCTTATCTGGTCTGGGCAAACCAAGTGCCTAATTCTGCTCCATCCAAAACACGCAAGATATCCCGAGGATTTTTGCCATTCATCAAAATCATCTGACTATGATTTTCAAAAACAATCTGGGCACTTTGGATTTTACTAATCATACCGCCTGTCCCAAATCGGCTGCCAACACCGCCGGCTGATTTGATAATCTCCTCTGTAATGGCAGTGACATGCGACCGAAGAGCTGCATCCTCATAAATCGTCGGGTTCTTATCAAAAAGTCCGTCAATGTCTGACAGCATGATAAGCAGGTCGGCCTTAGTGATACCTGCAACAATGGCTGATAAACGATCATTGTCCCCGAACTTGGTGGCATGATCCATCTCATCCACGCTGATGGCATCATTCTCGTTGACGATAGGGACAATCCCCATGGCAATCAGACTCTCAAAGGCATTTGTTACATTGCCCAGACTTTCTGGAAACTCTATGACATCCCGTGTTAATAGAATTTGAGAAACAGCTGTCTGGTAATGAGAAAATATTTGAGAATACAAACTCATCATTGCGACCTGACCGACACTGGAGACCGCCTGCTGTTTAGCAAGATTTGCAGGGCGCTTAGGAAGGTCAAGAACATTCAGCCCAAAGCCCATCGCCCCTGAGGAAACCAGAATCACTTCCATACCTTTATTGGTCAGACTGGCTATCACAAAAGCCAGCTGATCAATTTTTTCAAGATTAATTTTCCCAGTCGGGAGCACCAGCGAGCTAGTTCCGATTTTGATAACAAGACGCTTTACATGACCAAAATTTCTTTTCATAATAAAAATTATAGCATATTTTTTTAGTTCTGCCCGCCCTTCTTGATATCTTGACAAGAAAAAACAATCCGCTTTTCTCATCATAAGCCGGATTGTTTTTTGAGGGTCTAATTTGAAAGCTTCCGCCAAAATGTTCGAATAAGATGATACTGCAGGAGACCGGCCAAGAGCAAAATTAAAATAATAATAGACAGGCTGACAGCTGAGGAATTAAACGCTAAGCTTAGAACAAGAGCTATAGCAATGGTTATAAGCCCCAGAAAGAAGTCAAGCAAAGTCAGGACAACTACCAAAAACCGGCTGCTGCTTCTCTGAAAAAGCTGACTGATATCCTGCCAATTTAAAAGGAGATTGTTATAGTCTCGCCGGTACATGAACTGCCCCTGAATAAAGGTTGCTAAGAGAAAACCCAGCACAAAAAAGAAAGCGATGAAAAAACTGATTTTCGGTAAAAAGAGCAAAAACAGCAAGAAAAAGAGAAGCGGCACGCTAACCTGAACTGCCCACAGTACCAAAAATTTCTGCCAAATAAAGTCCTTAAATTTCAGCGGCAAAGCTTTAAAAAAGGGAAAATTTTCCTTCTCCAAAGACATTCCGACAGCTAAAAGCGAGGTCGGCATAACACAGCTGATTCCGGCCACTACTCCGGCCAGTATAGCAAGCCCGCTATAATCAGCTGTCAGGAAATCTGCGGAAACGATTCTGCCTAGGAGATAGGGGATTGAAAAAATGGCAAAAAAGGTCAGCGGCAGCAGAAAGGAATTAATCAGTAAGGCGGCATTTTGTATTATGGTCATCAGATGGTGCCGGATTAAAAGCTGCCGGCTGGACAAATCCTTGAAAGGTTTATTCTTTTTAGAGATTTGTTCTTGATTTTGGTAAAGGCTGTCCTCAAAATAGCGGGGAATGGCTTTCCCTACCAAATAGATAAGCAGAAAGAACACTGCAAGCAAAGGCAGCCAGTAATGAAGCAAACTGGCTGAACTAAAAGGATCCTGCACAACATCATAAAATCCTCTGAAATAAGGATAAATAAAATAAGGGTCAGAAACCCTAGTCAAATTTCCGCTGCTGTCAACCAGAGGCTGCTGGTTGACAATAAAAAGATAAAACACAAGTCCTAAAGAAACAAATGCTGTCAGAGACATCAAAATAGTGAAATTTAATTTTTTCAGCCGGCTTCTGGCAATTCTCCGACCGACAAAACTGTTAATAACAAGCGATAAGACCATGCAGCTTATAAAAATCACTGCGAAATTGACAGCAGCAACTAAAAGTGCTAAGGGCGGGGTCAGAAGCTGCCAGTAAGCCAACACAAATATCAGCAGGATGGTCATCAAAGGCATTAAACTGAGACCCAACGAAGCCAGAATTTTTGCCAGGAAGAGCTCACCGGCTTTTACGGGCAGATGGGCATAGAGCTTGACATCATTGCTTTGATAAAAGACAGCATACATAGTTGAAAAGGAAAATGCAAAGGCCATCAAACCGTATAGGGCTAAATGAAAGGAGAAAAGACTGGGCAGGCTGATAAAGTCTAAGTCAGTGAAGTTCAGTCTAGTAATGTAGATAAAGTTGAAAAACGTAAAAAAAACAGTCAATAGCCCCTGCTGCCAGAGAAGTCCCTTGTAGACCGAAAAAGATTCCTTGGTTTTTTGCTTTTGTTTATTTCTTAATTTGATAACACTTTGAGGATCAGAATAAAGAAGATTGACCTTAAACAGTTCCCATACAGTTGACCACCTCATCTGCTCACCTCTGTTTCTGCTTGATGTCCGGCTAGTTTAAGATAAATAGCCTCCAGATCCTGACCGGGATACTGCTGCTTTAATTCCTCCAGACTGCCGACAAAAATCAGCTTTCCTTTTTTTAAAATACCGATGCGGTGGCAGAGCTGTTCAGCAACCGACAGGACATGGGTTGAAAAAAGTACCGTTTTGCCATTTTTAGCATGTTCCCGCATCATTTCCTTTAAATCAAAAGAGGTCTGAGGATCGAGACCGGTCAGAGGTTCATCTAGAACCCAGATATCCGGATCGGAAATAAGGGCACCGATAATAATGGCTTTCTGCCGCATCTCCTGTGAAAAACTGCTAAGCGTTTCATTTTTTTGCTCACTTAAATCAAACAGCTGGCTGAGTTTTTCAAGCCGTGCTTCTAAATTATTTTTAGGTACTTCATAGAGATGGGCTAAAAAATGCCAATACTCGTTAGCTGTCAGATTAAGAAAAACATCCGGCGAATCAGGAACGTAGCCGATCTTTTTTTTGATATTATCACGATTGCTGCTAAGTAAGAGGTCATCAACATAAAGTTCACCCGAGGTCGCTTCAACAATAGAAGTCAAAATACTGAAAGCAGTCGTCTTGCCAGCACCCTTATGACCGATAAGCCCGAAAATCTCACCGTCTCTTATCTGTAAATTAAGGCTGCAGAGCGCCTCATTTTCTCCGTATAATTTAGAAACCTGTTTAAACTCAATCATTTTTATCTCCTTACACCTGTTATATTGTCTCCAAAATCTGCTGCAGATTAATAATAGGCCTAGGCAATGCAGCCTGTTTATCCAACGTATAGTGGAGTAATTCTTTTTTCAAATGGTAGGCTGATGAAAAAACATTTTGAAATTTAATCAGTTCATTTGAAGCGGACAGCAATGCCTTCGCCAAAACCGGATCCGAACGAACCTCTTCTTTAGCATATGCCAGCTCAATGGCATGATACAATTTGAGACAATCCTTATCCATAACCTCTCCCCTTTATCACAAAAACAACCCATTTAACTTTTGTATTATTATCATAGTACAGTTTTTTAGTTACAATTGCAATACAGTTCTTTTTCTTTTGTATCAAATTCCCCCTAAAATCTCTATATAAAAAACTTTCAACAAAGCATACAGCAAAAATTGCTGAAAACATTGTTGAAAGTTTGGTAAGCATCACTAAAATCAATTTATGAGTTTGCTTTCTTTGCTGGAGACATCCCGAAAAGTCAGACCCGCCTCTGGTTCAAATCCAAACTGCAAATTAATCTACGTTTTTTTGTTTCCCTTGGTGAGCACCCAGCTTGCAGCTATCACTAACAGAACAAAGACTAAGATCCCCAGAATAAGAGCTGGAGCCCCCGCATTCCCTAACTGTCCTAAAAACCAGCCTGGAATTAAATAATCAGTATCCGCAAATGTTGAAGCAGCCATCTGCAGACTTCCTAATAAAGGAAGGATTGCCAAAGGAAGCCAGCTCAGCAACAGACTGTTAAATGCTGCACCTAAAACAGCACCTCTGCGTCCTCCTGCAGCATTACCGTAAATTCCTGCTGCAGCACCGCAAAAGAAGTGACCGACAACACCAGGAATAATGACTGTTGTCCTAAGAGCAATCATGATAAACATTGAGAGTGTTCCGACAAAGAAACTAACAAAGAAGCCAATCAAAACTGCATTAGGAGCGTATGAAAAAATAATAGGAACATCAAGTGCCGGTTTAGAGTTTGGTACCCACTTTTGTGCAATTCCCTGAAAAGCCGGGACAATCTCCGCTAAAACCATCCGTACCCCTTGCAAAACAACCACAAAACCAGCTGTGAATGTACCAGCTTGAATCAATGCAAATACAATAGCATTGGTCCCATCACTCAAATGATTTTCAACGTAAGCAGGGCCACAAGCCAAAGCCAGAGCAATATAAACAAGACTCATCAGCAGCATAATTGAAATTGTTGAATCACGTAAAAAGCCAAAAGCTTTAGGAATAGTAATATCTTCTGTTGATTTTGATTTATCTCCAAGCATTCTTCCAATCCAACCTGAAAATGCGTAGCCAATATTACCAGTATGGCCCATAGCTACCTTATCGTTGCCAGTAATTTCTCTCATAAAAGGCTGGCATAAAGCTGGTGTTACAGTCAGAAGTGTTCCTTCAAAAAGACCTCCCAAAAGAACTGTTATTAAGTCTGTTTTAAACCCAGAACTAAGAAGAACAACAGCTGTGATACAAGAGACATAAAGCATAGCTTGTCCGGTTAAAAATATATATTTAAAGCGGGTAAAGCGTGCCAAAAGGATGTTGACAAGCATTCCAACCAACATAATCAAGGCAGTTAATGTCCCATATTCTTCTAGAGCAAGAGCAACAACAGCTTCATTGCTCGGCACTACCCCTTGTGTTCCTAAAGCATTCTGAAACATATCAGCAAAAGGAGTCAAAGAGTTACTAATAATTCCTGCACCTCCAGTCAAGACCAAAAAGCCGACTAAGGTTTTAACCGTTCCTGCTATAATTTCTGAGGTTTTCTTTTTTTGTGAAATCAGACCAATTAGCGCAATTAAAGAAATAAGTATCGCTGGTTGACTAACCACTGAAACGAATAAGTTCAAAATACTTCCCATCATATCTTACCTCTGCTTCTATTTCTTTTAATCGTGAGAAATCCCGTTTTTGTCCAACACTTCAATTAGTTTTTCTTTAATTTCATCAGCGTCAATAATAGAATCTAAAGCAACAATTTTATCTTCTGATAAACTCATCAAGGCTGGAACCAGTGTTTTTTCTGCAAAAAAATAATCTGCCATTGCCTCGCTAACGGAACCAGAATCTGTGTGATCCACAGAGAAATCCGCTAAACTAACTCCAAGTTCCTGAAGTGCATTTTGAATATTCATTTCAACCATAAAACTGGTCCCTAAACCACTTTGACATACTGCTACAAATTTCATAATATTCCTCCTCATAAGATACAAAGGCCATTTAAATCCGTGTTTTTACTAGGATTTTAGGACGTGTTCAGTTCTACTAAGATACAAAGACCGCAAAAAGAGTAAAGTAAAAATGACGGTAAGCCAGAAATCTCTGATTTTGTCTGCACATCTCTACCAAGAAGACTAGAAAGATGTGCAAAGTGTTACCTTCTAAGCCATTTTAATAAGTGATGCAAGACCAAAACGCAGTAGCCTAATGGCCTTTTATCTGCTTTTTAAACTTTAAAATATCTACTGGACGATGCGGGACGGCGAACGCTATCGAAAAAACGTTCTGTCCCACTCCCAGATGGCTAGTCATAGCCATCCATACTGTTAGAGTAAGTTAGACACTAACTAATCCCCTGTTTACTTTGCTCAAATCTTCGGCCTGTTATCAATTTTCTCCAACTATATTGGTTATATCTTCCACAGTATCAGCTGTCATAATAGCTGTCAGTTTTTTCTTATCAGACAGAATTTTTGTCAAACTTGACAGAGCCTGTAGATGTGCTGTATTATCATTAGCCGCTAAACAGACAAATAAGCGGATTTCTCGATTAGGATCATCAAGTAAATAAACCGGTTGTTCTAATAGAAGCAAGGCCAGACCCAGTTCTTTCACCCCCTCTTCCGGTCTGGCATGAGGCAAAGCGATTCCTTCACCTATATGGATAAAAGGCCCGAATTCTTTAACTTTATTTATCATCGCCTCAATATAAGAATCGGTGATTTTTCCTTCAGTCAGCAACGGCTGGGCTGATAAACGAATCGCTTCCTCCCATGTCAGTTTTTCATGACTGATTTGTATGTAGTTTTGAGTCAATAATTCTGATAACATCTCATCACTCCTCGTAAAATAAGTTTATGGGGATTTTCAATCCCAAGTGTTAACAATTTTATAGCTTGACTATTGCAAGGTTTTCCAGAACAATAGAGTCATGGAATGGACTCATGGTTGTTTCTTTCTCTCCTTGTTGCTTAGACTTCATTTTAAAGTCTGTTACCCAAGCCTTGTCCCTACTTCCAACACACTAGCTGTTTCCACGACACTCACTTCTGTACCTAGTAGGGTACATGCGGCAGCTGAGCCAGTGACTAGAATTCTCTTATGCGAGGCTGTTGGTACAAGGTGTTTCTGGGGAACCTTACAGTAGTCAAGAAAACTTCCAAATCCAATTGAAAGGAGACCTTCCAAATGAAATG
>NZ_JBFQEG010000006.1:0-86175 GCF_040930515.1 Streptococcus huangxiaojuni | reverse complement strand
CTGTCGCTGTTTTCAGCTGACTTCTCAGGTCCTTGACTGTCTTCTTATAAGAACTCAGAAGCTCGGCTTTGGTCGGTTCAACCGCAAAGTCGCCGTAGGTCTTGATATATTCCAGCAGATAAGTGCGGTAATCGGTGCTGTCAAACCAAGTGTCGGGATTTGTGATATCCAGACCCTTAGCCTTCTTAGCTTTCATTCTGGCCACCTTTATCACCTGCTCCTTGGTCATGCCGGAAGCAAACTGTCCCTTCTTCACATAGTAGCCAATGTCCAGCTCATCTCCTTTTATGTGGAAGAACTTTGGATTGTGGTCGCCGATGGGATCGTTGAGGCCCTGTGTCCCCTCAACAACCACTACCTTCCCATAAGGAATCTCACCTTTGCCGCCATCAAGGTAGGTCAAATCTTTTCCGGAATCCGAATAAACTGTCGCATGGTCTTTCAGATAAGCCAGCTCACTGTTAGAAAAAGCACCGCTCTTTACCGCTTGGGCTGCCGCCCAGTCTGTGAAGTTGGTAATCTTTGGCACTTGGTATTTGGCGCCGACTTTAGCCACACCAGGACCGGACTGGCTGAAACCGGACATGTTGGAGACTGTGCCCTTATGCACTTCCAGCTTTTTCACCGTCTCCTGATAAAACTGGTCGATTGCTTCGGTCTGAGCGGTCAGCTGCCCGTCGGTCAGGCCGAAAACTCCGCTGGCCTCGACAGCATTTTTGGTCGATTCATTAAGACCGGGCTGGGTCCCTGCCACAACGATAGCCGTTTGGCTGTAGTCCGGATTATCGCCCTTACTATTGTCCACCGGAACAACAGCCAAAGCCTGGGTCGTCTCATCTATGCTGTTAACCACTTGGTAATAATCATTGGTTTTAGGAACTTTGAATACTTTACCTTCCTCTGCTGAAGCATACGTCTTAACAGCACCTTGTAAACCTTGCATTTTTTTATCTGTCAACGCCATATTTGAGAACCCCTTCCTTAAATGTCACATTGTAGCGAACTTCAGCCGACGGACTGCCCTGAGCCGATTTTTCAATCCCTTTCAGCTTTCCTATATTTACTAGGGCTTCAATATTGCTGTCAATATCTTCATTATCTGTCCATTTCGTATCCTCCGGCAGGCTGTCTCCGTAAGTCACTTCGACATAATCTCCAGACTGGTTAGCCAGCTCTATCATCTCTGTCCCGTAAATATCCCTGTCTAACCACAAATAATTGAGAAGTCCATAACTGGGATGAATAAAATTATCAATTTCATTACCAAACTGTGCTTTATTTCCATGCTCATCGTATAGAATTGGTACCACTTCAGCCGTTAGCATAGTAAAGCGTCCGTCTCCATCTCTATAAATCGGTGAGAACTCGATTTTACTGACACCGGAATAGTTCTCCTTAATATAAGTGGCAATCTGTTCCTCCAGCAGCCGAAAGCCGTGCTGATAAAGCTGGTCAACCTTTTTCTTTTCCATATAGCGATTATACCCCCAAATTCCTGTGATGGCGATGAGAACCACAGCCAACAGTCCCCAGAAAATCTTTGCCGGTCTGCTTAAACCTTTCTTTTTAGCCATAGCCTGCTCCTTATTCTCTGCAGATGATTCGTTTTAATTTTTATCAGTATAGCATAGCAGTTTCAAAAAAGCAAGTGACCTTTGTCATTATTTTTATGTCCCTGCCACAACAATAGCCGTTTGGCTGTAGTCTACTTGACCATCTGAATAAACCGGAGCTACAGCTAAAGCCTGAGTAGTATCGTTGACACTATGTACCACTACATAGGGCTGCCCTTCGCTACTAAATCTTTCACCTTCAGAAAGTTTTTTCTTTTCTAAATTTTTCTTTAAATCATTTTGAAGGCTTTGAATTTGTTCATCAGTTAATGCCATTTTACCGCTCCTTCTTAATTTCTAAATTATACTTAATTTCGGCATTTGGACTACCTAAAGTACTTTTTTTCACTTCTTCAAGTTGACCATCTGTAACTAATGCCTCCATATTGCTATCTATCTTTTTGCTTGATGACAATTTAGCCTTATCAGGTAGAGTATTATAACCTGACACATCTATTTCCAGGTTGGCATCATAATCTTTTAAATAAATAATTTCTTTACCATTGATATCATAGTCTAAAGCAGTAATACCATTCAGCAGTCCATAACTTTCATAAGCTGTATTTTCTATCTTCCCCCCTAACATTGCCTTATTTCCTTTATTATCATAAATAAAAGGTTCTGTCTCTGCTGTTAACATTGTAAATTTTCCATCTCCATCAATGAAAATAGGAGAAAATTCAATTTTACTAATTCCGGAATAATTTTCTTTTATATAGAGTGCTGTTTGTTCCTCTAAAAGTTTAAAACCATGCTTATATAAATTATCAATCTTCTTTTGTTCCATATAGCGATTATACCCCCAAATTCCTGTGATAGAGATGAGAACCACAGCCAGCAGTCCCCAGAAAATCTTTGCCGGTCTGCTTAATTTTTTCTTTTCAGCCATAGCCTGCTCCTTGTTCCCTGTGGATAATTCGTTTTAATTGTTGTTAGTATAGCATAGTGATACCTAAAAAGCAAGTGACCTTTGCCAGCATTTTTATGTCCCCGCCACAACGACAGCCGTTTGGCTGTAGTCTACTTGACCATCTGAATAAACCGGAGCTACAGCTAAAGCCTGAGTTGTCTCATCTATACTGTTAACCACTTGGTAATACTCATTGGTTTTAGGGATTCTAAATGTTGTTCCCTCTTTGAGTGAGACATTTTCCTTAATAACAGTTTGTAAATTTTGTATCTTTTTATCTGTCAATGTCATATTTAAGTATCCCCTTCTTAAATGTCACATTATAGCGGACTTCAGCCGACGGACTGCCCTGAGCTGATTTTTCAATCCTTTTCAACTTTCCTATATCTACTAAGGCTTCGATATTGCTGTCAATATCTTCATTATCTGTCCATTTCGTATCCTCCGGCAGGCTGTCTCCGTAAGTCACTTCGACATAATCTCCGGACTGGTTAGCCAGCTCTATCATCTCTGTCCCATAAATATCCCAGTCTATCCGCAGATAATTGAGAAGTCCATATCGGGGATGCCCAAAATGGTCTATTTTCCCGCCAAACTGTGCCTTATTCCCTTCTTTATCGTAAATGATAGGAACTGTATAAGCCGTCCTAACCGTAAAACGGTCATCCCCGTCTATATAAATCGGTGAGAATTCGATTTTACTGACACCGGAATAGTTCTCTTTGATGTAAGTGGCGATTTGTTCTTCCAGCAGCCGAAAGCCGTGCTGGTAAAGCTGTTCAACCTTTTTCTTTTGCATATAGCGATTATACCCCCAAATTCCTGTGATGGCGATGAGAACCACAGCCAACAGTCCCCAGAAAATCTTTGCCGGTCTGCTTAAACCTTTCTTTTTAGCCATAGCCTGCTCCTTCTCTTTTGAGACAGTACTGTTCATTCGTTTTAATTTTTATCAGTATAGCATAGAATAAATAAAAGGCAAACAGTTTAACTGATAAAAGATTGCTTTTTATCTTTTAAAAAATTTTCCTCTTTTTTGACATTTTGCTCCTTTCCCTATAAAATACTGACAGGAGGTATGTATGGATTTTCTTGAAAATATCAAACAGCATGAAGCGGATTATGCCAAGTCCGAGCTGAAAGTCTACCACTATGTTCTTGCCAATCTTGAAAGTCTGGAGACTTTTACCATCACTAAAATTGCTGAACTTTCTCAAACGTCTACTGCTGCTGTTTTGAGATTTTGTCAGACTCTCGGTTACAAAGGTTTTAAGGACTTCCGTTATGATGCCATTCGTTTCCTGCATCATCACCATCAAAGACCGTCTGTTGATATTTTGGACCAAATGACTGATAACTACAGCCAGCTGACAAAGCAGTTCCGTAATCTGAATCGGGAGGCCATTCACGCGCTGATAGCGACGATTTTAAGGCAGCAGCGTCTGCATATTTTTGGAGTCTATTATTCCTCCCTGCCTGCTAAGTACTTGCATATGGGACTGCAGGATTTAGGAATCACCAGCCATTTTGCCGGTGACCTAAACAGCGGTGCCCACTTGACTAATATTATCAACGAAGAAGACAGCTTAATTCTCTTTTCGGTCAGCGGCGGCAGCGGAAATTTCAGGCAGGCTCTGTCCGCTCTGCAAAACAATATGCCCAAGCAGTCCTATCTGATTACCTTAAATGCAACGGCTCCCGTAGCCAAACTGTTTACAACCACCATTCTACTGCCCGGCAATCTTTTTAATAAGCAGTCTATTGTTGATACCCAGTCACTCCCTATGATTTTTGTAGAGATTCTTCTTAACCTCATACGCGAAGAAATGGGGTAGACAGCAGAGTTTCCGGAAAAGAATACAGCAAAAAAGCAGTAAAAACGCACTCTTAAAGAGGCGTTTTTACTGCTTTTTTTACGGCTGTTTTCGGTCTAATAATCTTTGTCTTAAAAAACGGTAAAGCGGCCAAAGGCTGATCAGCAGCCAGGAACTGAGATTAATGATAAGAACCCACTTAAACCACCAAGCCGCCTGATAGCTGATCTGCAAACTGTTAACTCCTTTTTGCTGCCGAATTTCAGGTGTTCCAATAGCTGTCAGACGATAATCGTCAGCAGACAACTCTTTTCCATTAAGCACCAAACGGGTGTGACCGTATTTAATAATTGGCAGGCTGATGCTATCAGTGTTGTCAGCCGTCCATTTTAGTATCAGTTTATTCTCATGCTGGCTGGCTGTAAAGAATCTGCTGTTTTCAAAGATATAGCGCTCATACAGCAGGTATTTGTTTTCCTTATTCGTTTTATCTGTGGGCAAATAGTCCGGAGTCGATTTGATTGCCCGCATCAGCAAATCCTTTAAATCTGTCAGATAAAAGCTGCGTTTCACATCCTCAGCATTACCGTATACGAACTGATGTTTCTGGTTAAGAACAGGCGTTTCTGAGGTATGGTAGTTGACAATCTTTTTCAGTGTACTGACCGAATTTTGCGCCAAGCCCCAAACCAGACAGGCACTGACTAAAGCAAGAACCAATTTAGGCCGTTTGTTAAAGAAGTAGCGGTCAAGCATCATGGCAAAAGCCAGCAAAAGAAAAATAGTCGCCGGTACAAAAAAACGAAAAGGAAACTGAATGAGATTAACCAAAGAAAGATTGAGCTTACTCACCTTGTACCAAGGAAAAATACTGCTGGATAAAATGAAAAAAGCAAAAAAACTAAAGCTAATCAATTTAAGAACTCGGTCGTAATGCCGCCAGTGCCTAAAGGAAAAATAGAGTTGGTAAAGCAAAATCAACAATAAGGGCAAGGGTGATGTCAGCCAGTATAGACTGCGCTGATTGACTGTCATAATATAGAGCTTGGAATTAATAAAAGGCTCCACCAGACTGTTGGTACTGCCGACTTCCAAAAAACCAGCCCAGATATTGGCAGAGAGAAGCAAACCGAGCAAAGCTGCAGCCAGCCCTTTTTTTAAAATCGGCCACTTCTTTTTCGACATAATAAAACCGCAGCCGTAAATCGGAAGATAGGCAACAACTAATAAGAAGGCGCTCAATACATGAACCTGCAGCAATAAAGCGACAGAAACAGCCAGCCTTAAAACATCCACCTTCTCCTCTTTAATAAAATCAAGAGCAGGAATCAGACACCAGGGCATAAAAGCAGCTCCCCAGCTGGAAAAACCCTGTCTGAAAGTCCAATATTGGACAGAAAAAGTTGTCATATAAAAAAGAGCCGTCAAAAAAGCCAGAGAAGGACGAACGGCAGCCCTTCTAATCAGGCGGTATATGGATAAACCGGCAATTGAGCTTAACAAGAAGCGTGACACAATCTGGTAAGTGTACCAGTTTTTACACAATAAAAGAATAAAGCCCTGAACATAAGCAAAATAGGGACCGTATAAAGCATTGATAATTCTGGCTGACTCATGAAAACCATAAAGAGAGATAAAATAGCTAAAGTTTCCGGTCTTAATTTGCTGAGCCGTTTCATAGAAGCGGTTGTAGTGAAAAAGAAAATCACTTCCTGTTATGACGCCTCTAGTCAGTATTTGCGGTAAAACCAGCAAAAAAGAACTGAGAACTATCAAAACAAGAGGCAGCAGATATTCCTTGGCCAGCGCCCGAGAGCAGGTCTTTCTTAACATGTATGTTATTCCTTTATTGCATATTGTCTCTCATAAAAAGAAATCAGCCGGTCTTCCTTTTTCTGTTATTGGCAGAGACTCTTTTTTATGGTATAATTTTTTTCTAAAAAACTCAAATAAAAGGAAAACACTATAAAAAAAGAGTGAGGGAAACTGCATTTCTTAAAGAAATCAATTGTCCCTCACTCTTTAATTTTCGAATCAGGCTGACAGATAAGCTCTCCCACTCCTTATTTTATCGGCCTAATCTGTTAGTGATTGGCATAAGGATCCACAACCGGAACCTTAGCCAGACTCTGATCGATATGGCAATAACCGTTTGGATTTTTTTTGAGATAGTCCTGATGGTAATCTTCAGCATCAATAAAGTGTTTTAAGGGCTCCAGCTCAACGGCCAGAGCACGCCCACCGTTTTCTTGACTGACCTGCTGCATGAGTTTATCGGCTACAGCTCGGTCAGCTCCATCGGTATAATAGATACCGGTGCGGTACTGACGACCGTAGTCATTGCCCTGATGGTTAACAGCAAAGGGATCGATGACGCGGAAGTAATAGAGCAGAATTTCTCTTAGGCTAACAATTTCAGGGTTATACTGTATATAAACGGTTTCAGCATGGTCAGTATGTGCTATAAGGTCGTAAGATGTCACATCTGACTGCCCGTTAGCATAACCGACCCGTGTTTGTAAAACACCTTCGATTTGAGCAAAATAAGCTTCAACGCCCCAGAAGCAGCCGCCTGCCAGATAAATTTCTTTCATATTTTAGTGTCCTTTCCAGTTACGATAAGGCTGTCTTAACCGCATTAATCAAAGCATTGCTTGTCCCAGGAAAGGCAAAAATCATTTGACTGAGATCAGCGGCCTTAAGTTTTTGATTGATAATTAAGGTGATAAGATTAATCATCTCACCGGCTTCATTGCTAAGAAGGCTGGCTCCCGCCAGTTCTTTATCTTTATTGACAATTAAAGTAAAATGCGCTTCATCTTCCAGCTTGGTTTGGAATTTGGCCTGCTGGCCAAAAGGCACATCAACAATTTTGTAGTTATCGGTATCTGCCTTGGCCTCTGCTACTGTCACGCCGACTTGAGCAATACGGGGAAAAGTAAAGACCAGATTTGGCACAACTGGGTAGCTAATAGGCTTTTCATTGACACCCAAGATAAAGTCGGCAATATAATCCGACTCAAAGCTTGCTGTCGGCGTCAGACGGGGAATCGTTTTATCAATCACATCGCCGCTGGCAAAGATATGAGGCACAGCAGTCTGCAGATAATCATTAACCACAATACCTGAATGGTTATATTCAATGCCTAAATCTTCCAAACCAAGGTTTTCAACATTGGAAATTCGTCCTGTAGCATCTAATACATAATCGGTTTCGATAGCCAGGCCCTGAGCCGTAGTCAGACAAAGGCCGGCTTCCAGAGCTTCCACTTTTTCAACAGCCTGGCCAAAGTGGAACTGAACGCCTTCTGCTCTTAGTTTGTCGACAACCGTTCTGACATCATTTCCCGGATAAGCAGCCAGAGCTTTATCGGCAAACTCGACAATATGAACTTCAGATCCCAGTTTAACGGCCATCGTAGCGAATTCCATTGAAATAATTCCTGCACCGATAAAAGTGATACGGTTTGGCAGGCTGTCAAGTTCAAGGAATTCCCGGCTGTCATGAAGCAGGTCCTTGCCTTCAATATTGAGACGGGCCGGACGCTGTCCGGTCCCCAGAACGATATAATCTGCAGTAATCGCTTTATCATCAACGGCTACTGTATGTTCATCCCGCAGTTTTCCATAGCCTTTGAGAAGTTCAATGTTCATTTGAGCAAACATCCCCTCCATAAACGGAGCATAAGTTGGAATCTCCCTCTTTTTAAAAGCTATGAGTTCTTCCCATCGAATCGTTCCCTTTGTGCCAATTCCTGCTCGTTCATAGCGGTCAAGACCGTCTAAGAATTCAAAAGGACTGTCCAGCAAAAACTTAGCATTGCAGCCATAGTTTGTACAGGTTCCTGCCGTTATATCCTTCTCAATAATAGCAACCTTTTTTCCGGCCTGGGCCAAGGTAACCGCAGCATGCCAGTTGGCATGTCCCGACCCAATAAAGGCAACATCATAATCGTAAGACATTAAATACCCTCCATCTTGTATTCTGGTTTTCAGCTGACTGACACTGCTCAGCAGCGAGTCAATCGGTCAGCCCATTATCACAAACAGCCATTTTGACTCAGCTAAGAGCCTCAGAAACTCAGAACTGCTGCTGTTAATCAAATAATTTGCTATAGTCTGCATAGCCTTCTTCTGCTAATTTATCATAAGGGATAAACCGCAAAGCAGCTGAGTTGATGCAATAGCGCAGGCCGCCTGCTGCCGAAGGCCCGTCAGCAAAGACATGGCCTAGATGCGATTTAGCCTCCTGGCTGCGGACTTCAATCCGGCGCATCCCATAAGAATTATCCTGATGGTTAGTCACCCTTTGCTTATCAATCGGTTTAGTAAATGAAGGCCAGCCACAGCCCGCATCGTATTTATCCTGCGATGAAAACAGGGGTTCTCCGCTGACAATATCAACATAAATGCCTTTATCGTAAAAATCATCATATTCTCCGGTAAAAGCACGCTCAGTAGCTGCGTTCTGCGTCACTTCATAGGCTAAATCACCTATCCGCTCACGCAAATCCTCTTTTGATTCTACCATAACACTCTCCTTCAACAAGATACAAAGGCCGTTAAAAGAGCAAAGCAAAAATGACGGTAAGCCAGAAATCTTCGATTTCGTCGGCGCACCTCTGCCAGGACGACTAGAAGGCTGCGGTCGGCCGCTAGGACGATAAAGCCTTCAGACGTCTACGGCTGATGGTAACTAAGTAACGACACAAATTTCCAGCCCCTCACTCTCCCGTTTCTAGGTTCGGGCTGAAATCATCCACTGGATGATTTCACTGCACAGCTCTTAGGCCGTGTTCAGTTCCAACAAGTTATAAAGCCCACCGACGCTCAGGAGGCAGGCAGGGAACGGCCGTCATCTCAAGCTGGCCAGTCCCATCACTCACTGACCTTGAGCAGGGCTGCATCTCTTTTCTCTCAGCTTAAATCTGCCTGGTCAGCCAATTTTGATAGCCTATAGCTTCAATCAAATCCAGTTGCTGCTCTGTCCAGTACAGATCCTCTTCTTCATCTTTATAATAGTCTTTAAGGGTATCATAAGTGGTAATATCATCAGCCGCTGCCTGCACGATCGGAAGAATTTCTTTTAGACCCGACCGCGAAATCTCCAGCTCTTCTTTCAGCCATTCCAAAGGTGTTTCCGGCAGGTCTGCCGCCTCTTGCTCAGTCAAAAAGAGCTGGCCGCCTAAATCCAGAACACGATTAAACATTTGCTGGGCAAAGCCACGTTCTTCCTCAGCATGTTCCTGATATTTCCGGCCGAGTTTTGAAAAACCCTGTGCTGCAAACTGCAAAGCGACAAGCTGGTGCCTGTCAGCCTGTACCAGCATAGCGTTGCCAAGATTTTGTAAAACATGAACGATAGTGTGATTTTCCTGCATTGTAACCATCCCTTTCTTTTAATCGCACACGATTAAATAGATTAATATTAGTCTACTGCTTTCTAATAAACTTGTCAAATATTTTAATTTATGTTATGATATTTTCAATCGTACACGAAGGAAATGGTTATTATGTCATCACAGCATCCGCATCTAACTGACCAGCTTTGCTTTGCTATTTATAACAGCAATCGCCTGCTTAATCAGTTTTACAAAAAAAGCCTCAGTCCTTTTGGACTGACTTATACGCAGTACTTGGTTCTTTTAGCTCTTTGGGAAAAAGACGGCCAGTCTTTGCAGGCACTAGGACAAAAACTTAACTTAGCCAGCAATACACTGACTCCTTTACTTAGACGCTTAGAGGATAAGGGGCTGCTGATGCGGCTCCGCCCTGAAAAAGACCAGCGCCAGCTGATTGTACAATTGACTGACCGCGGCGAAAAACTGCAGGAGGAAGTTGAAAAGGTGCTTAACAGATGTTTAAGCGAAGTGACTTTTTTTTCAGCTGATAAACTCCGGGACATGATTAAGGATCAACAGGACTTGGCTGAAGCATTAAAAGAACAAAACTGATTCTTGCAGCTTGATTCTTTATTTCATAGTCACTCTTTTTTATTATCACAATGATACCATAACTTTTTCTTATATGTCGTTATAACTAATCTATCCTATGCAAAAAAACAGGAAGTGTTACAATAAAATA
The DNA here is from genome assembly GCF_040930515.1 of Streptococcus huangxiaojuni. Lineage (NCBI taxonomy): Bacteria > Bacillati > Bacillota > Bacilli > Lactobacillales > Streptococcaceae > Streptococcus > Streptococcus huangxiaojuni. The sequence continues at coordinate 75,754 of NZ_JBFQEG010000006.1, read as the reverse complement.
ATATACAGGAAAAAGAGAGGATATGATGATGGCAAATACTAAGGCATCTATTGCAGAACTGGTTGGAAAAACTCCTTTGGTTGAACTGCGCAATTTTCAGGAAAAGTACGGCTTGCAGGCTAAATTATTCGCTAAGTTGGAATATTTGAATCCAAGCGGCAGCGTTAAGGACAGGGCTGCACTTAACATGATTACTGAGGCAGAAAAAGCCGGAAAGCTGCAAAAGGGTGATACAATCGTTGATAACAGCAGCGGAAATACAGGGATTGCTCTGGCTGCTTTTGCTGCTGCCAAGGGCTACCATTTTGAATGTCTGCTGGAACCCGGTGTATCCCCAGAGCGTACTCAAATCTTAAAAGCTTACGGCGCTCATCTCCGCAGTTTTCTGGATTTCCCTGAAATTGCACAAATGATGGACAAGGGGGCTTTTGAGACAGCGGAAATCAGCCGTATTATTCAGGCATATGCCGACAGCAAAGGCTATTTTTATACTGATCAAGTAAGCAATCAGGCTAATCCCGAGGCACATTACCAGACGACCGGTCCTGAGATTTGGGAAGATACCGACGGACAAGTCGATATCCTTATTATGGCTGCTGGCACCGGCGGAACAATTGCCGGCTTAGCACAGTATTTTCGGCAGAAAAAACCAGATATTAAAATTATTGCCGTTGAACCTGCTGAAGCATCCCGCCCCTCAGCAGAGCAGCCTGATGTCAACAGTATCGACGGCATTGTTGCCTTTGATGGTTTCGGACCAGAGAACCAGCCGACCTTCTTTTCAAAAAATCATTTTTACTATGACAGCTGTATCGATGTTTTGGCAGAAGACGGATATAAAACCGGCCTTGAACTTGCCCGTACTGACGGTATCTTCTTAGGTGAATCTGCCGGCGCTGTTTTGCATGCTGCCAAAACTGTCGCTCAAAAGGACGAAAACAAAGGAAAAAACATCGTTTTAATCTTTGCAGATAATGGCATGAAATATCTTTCCAGTCCAATGTATCAGGAGGTAAATTAAATGTGTCAGAATTGTTTCATTCGCACTCGTACAGGTTATCACGACAAGCAGCCTTTTCCGCTTAAACAAGCTGAAAAGGCTGAAGACTATTTGAATCTGGCTATTCAGGCGGCTGAGTATATTGATCAGTTCAAAGTTGAAACGGAGGATGGCATCTGGTGGCGCAATACCAATAACGAAGCGCAGCTCAGTATTTCAGATTTCAGCAATCCCAATTTTTTCAGCGGTTCAGCAGGTATCTTGTATTTTTATGATAAGCTCTATCAAATCACTCATGATACGACTTACCTTTCTATCATTAGGAAAGCCAGCCATTATCTTACTCAACATTGGCAGATTTTGGCAAAGCTGGATATTTTTGACATGGCAGGAGCAGGAATGGGTCTGTACGGAGGTATTGGCGGGGTCGGACTTATTCAGCTTGAAATAGCAGAAAACTATGATAATGAAGAGGCTTTAAAATCCGCTCAGGAAATTGCAGATTATTATTTAGAAAGGGCTAAACAGACTGACAAGGGAATCTGCTGGACAGGTGATTCTCCCCTTTTTCATGACAGCGGTATCTTGCTCTTTCTCATCAAAGCCTACCAGCATTTCCCCAGCAGCAGACTTTTAGAAACAATTAAATCCGGTGTCCGCTACCTTATAGCGAATGGCCATCGGCATATTGATAACGGGCTGGAAATCAATACTGTTTCTGCTGCTGAAAAGCGTGATCTTCCCAATTGGGAATTTGGTTCAGCGGGGGCCGGTTATCTTTTTGGAAAAACATATGAGCTAACCCACGAACAGGACTTTTTGCAGGCTGCAAAAGATGCTGCTGTATTTCTGGTTAATCTTGCCGTCCCCCAAAAAGAAGGCTATTTGATTCCGTACCGTACAAACGGCCCTCAGCGTCAAGTATTTTATCTGGGAAATTGTCACGGAGCAATTGGGACTTCACGCTTTTTCTATTATCTCTACCAGCTGACTGAGGACAGCTATTATTTAGAGCAGGTAGAGGCTTTGACCGCCGGTTTGATCAGCCGGGGAGCCCCGGAGCGGCAGTCCAACGGCTACTGGAACACAACGACTTTTTGCTGCGGTGCTGCAGGTTTTATCCACCATTTTTTAGGACTTTATGCCGACAATAAAAAGACGCTTTATCTTGATTTAGCCAGACGATCTGCCGCTGTTGTCCTAGGCAATGCCAGCAGGTCTGAAAAAGGGATTAGTTTTCCCATCGCCTTTAATCGGATTAGTCCCAGTGAACTTTCTGCTTTTACTGGTTTTTATGACGGTGCTGCCGGAATAGCCACTGCCTTACTGGAACTTTATCAATTTGAAAGTCAGCAGCAGTTAAAGTGGAAACGGCTGATTGATGACCCCTTTATCAGTTTGACTTAGAAAAGGTTTGGAGCTGGACAGCTCCAAACCTTTTCTAAGCTCTTTGGTCTGTGAATTGCTAATCCGCCCCATCACTGCTAAAAGACAGCTTAAGCTTCTAACGATAATTCTTCAGCTGCCTTTTGATATCGCGCTCCTGCTCACGGCGCTTGATGGTTTCACGTTTGTCATAGTCATGTTTCCCTTTTGCTAGTCCGATAAGGACTTTGGCAAAACCGTTTTTGAGATAGACTTTCAGAGGGACTAGAGTCATGCCGCTCCCTTTAAGATCATTAGTCAGCTGAGCTAGTTCGCGTTTTTTCAGTAAGAGCTTCCGGGTCCGAGTGGGGTTTTGATTCCATATATTGCCTTGCTCAAAGGGGGCAATATGAACATTGATTAGCCAAGCTTCACCGTTTCTGATTTGAGCATAGCCGTCTTTCAACTGAATGCGGCCGGCACGGACACTTTTAATTTCTGTTCCCGTCAGAACAATACCGGCTTCAATGGTTTCAAGGATATGGTAATCATGCCTGGCCTTTTTATTTTGTGCCAGTTGCTGATCAGCATTTTTAGCCATCATCTCCTCCTTTTTTTCCTTCTTTTTTTCGCAGCCGATTTGTAAAAAGGCTGTTTATTCTTTAGTTTTGCTGAAGCCTTCCCTCTTTTAGGCGATGTCTTATGCATCTCTTGATCTGGCCGGCGTTTTTTTCGATTATGCTGAGGTTTGCGTTCAAGCAGAGGCTTATTTTTTTCAACAGTATCATCAGGACTTGGGACATAGGCAAAGTCAATGTCGCCTGTTTCTCTGTCAGCCTTAAGAAGTTTTACTTTAAGCTGCTGTCCGACACGAAATACCCGACCGGATTTTTCCCCGCGAAGTGATAAATCCCGTTCATTGTAATGGTAAAATTCTGGTAAACTGCTGATATGGATTAAGCCTTCAATCGTATTTGGCAGTTCGACAAAGAGACCGAATTTGACAACACTTGAGACAAGTCCTGTAAACTCCTGCCCGGCAAATGGTGCCATGTATTCGGCCTTTTTCATAGCCTCGACTGCCCTCTCGGCATCAACAGCCCGGCGTTCCAAACTGGAAGACTCCTGGGCAATCTCCGGAATTATGCGGCCGAAGTGTTCTGCACGCTCTCTTTCTGACCGCCCATAGTCTCGTAAGAGCCGATGAACCAGCAAATCAGGATAACGGCGGATTGGACTGGTAAAGTGCGTATAATATGGCGCTGCCAAACCGTAATGGCCTTGGTTGTGCTCAGAATAACGAGCCTGCTGCATGGAACGCAGCAACATTGTAGCAAGCACTTCCTGACCTGGCTGACCTTGTATCTTTGCCATAAATGCCTGCAAGTCCTTTTGGCCCATTTTATTAGCCGTTCCGTGAATCTGTACACCAAAAACACTGGCATAGTCGATAAACTGCTGCAGTTTTTCTGCCTTTGGTTCTTCATGAATCCGATAAATAAAGGGTAGCTTTGTTTTAGCAAAATGTTTAGCCACGGTTTCATTAGCTAGCAGCATAAACGATTCAATCAAGCGCTCCCCTATTCCCCGCTGACGCAGGCTAATGTCTACAGGCAGACCCTTGCTGTTGACAAGGATTTTTGCTTCCTTAGTATCAAAGTTTAAGGCACCGCGCTTGATGCGCATGTCCTCTAATATTTGGTGAAGACCGGCCATCTGTTTGAGTGAATCGACAATAGGAGCATATTTTTCAGACAGCGCTTCATCGCCAGCGATGATAGCGTTGACCGCGTCATAAGTCATACGAAATCTGGTCCTTATTATTGACTGCCCCAGCTGATAGTGCAGCACCTGGCCCTGTCCGTCAATTTCCATAATACAGGACTGGGTCAGGCGGTCAACCTGCGGATTGAGAGAGCAAATCACATTTGACAAACGCTCCGGCAGCATAGGAACCACACGGTCCGTCACATAAACAGAAGTCCCCCGCCTGCGGGCTTCTCGGTCTAAAGCTGAATTTTCCTTAACATAATAGGAGACATCGGCAATATGAACGCCCAATTCAAAATGACCGTCAGGCAGACGCTTCACATGCACCGCATCATCTAAATCTTTGGCATCGGCCCCGTCAATTGTAAAAGTTAGCTCATCGCGCAAGTCAATCCGACCAATCCTGTCCTTCTCAGTAGGAGTGTCTGCTATAGCTTCTGCTTCATCCAAAACAGCCTGTGGGAATTCTGACACAATATCCATGGACTCCAAGACTTCCAGAACATCGATCCCGGCCTCCCCTTGGTGACCGATAATATCCCTTACTCGGGCAACAAAATAATCATGCCCGCGGCTGGGATACTTCTCAATATCAACTTTGATAATTTCAGTCCCATCAAGAAGGATAGGTTCTTTTCTGATATAGATTTTCTGCTGAATTTTCGGGTTGCGGGACTTGATATAGCCGCAATATTTAGGCTTTTCATCGTCCAGCACAAATTGACCGACAGCTGTTTTAAGCTGGCGGTCAAGAATACCGACCACCTTAGCTTCAGCTGCTGTTCCTTTAAAGCGGTCTGCTACTTTTGTGATAACGACTTCAACAGTATCTCCGTCGACAGCATAGCCTGTATCATTACGGCCGATAAAAAGCTCTTCCTCAGCTCCATCAACCGACAAAAAACCAAAGCCGGCTTTATTTGCCCGGAAGATGCCTTTGATAGTTATCTGAGGTTTTTTTCTGGTCACTTTTTTACGCAGGGCAAGGTTGCCGGCATTATCAAAGCGGAGCCGCCCTTGGCTTTCCAGTTTGGAAATGGTCTTGATAAGAGTCGGAAAGGCTTTAGCCCCAGCCATATTAAGAGCGGCGGCTAAATCATTGACATCCGTCTTGCCTTGTTTTTCTAAATAATCTATTATTTTTTCTTTCATCATTCTTTTTCTATCATTGTAGGCCCGCAGTCAAAAACTGACTGGGGTATTATCGTCTGCACTCTCTTAAAAATGATATCCGGTCTGCAGACAGACTGTTACAGGCCGGAAAATCAGCTGAAGCAAAATCTTCCTTGTTCTTTTATAACAAAGGACTGAAGAATCTTAATCTGGCAATGGGAAAGTCAGGAAAACTCAATGGCTGCTATCTAATAGTTTTTTCAGCCTGCTTCACATTTACGAAAGCGGCTGAAGTCTTTGTATGAAGTTAGAATCCTTATTCCAGCAACAACTGTAGAGCGGTGCAGACAATAAAAATGAGCTGAGAAAGATGTCTCAACTCCTGACTTTTATGCTGTAAACATTCAAGAGATAAGGGTCTGCTTTTTTAACATCTATTTTTAAGTAAAAAAGCGTTATTTACCGTGTATAACCCCTTTTCCTGCCCGTCATTCACTGCAGAACTGTCTCTTTAGTCTTATCCATTTCATCAAAAACGTGACTGACTTTTGGCCTGCTCATCTTTAGAAGTCAGAAAACACCAAACTTCATCATTCTAAAACGGACCGCCTGTCAGCGGCTGGATAAAATGACCAAAAGAAGGGCAATTAAAAGCCAAAAGAAAACCAAAACAGCGGTAAAACGCTGCATAAACGCTTCAAAACCACGCGCCTTTGTCCGCTCAAACAGCGCTTCGGAACCGCTGCTGTCAAAAACATTGCTGCTGGGATTTTTCTGCGGCTGCATAAAAATCGCAATCACAATAATGACAGATAAGACAAGCAAGGCTGTAAGTAATAGCTGATACATGTTGTTCCTCCATTGAAAGTACACCCATTCTATCATAAAAACAGTTAAGATTCAATATGCAGGGTTACTTTTCTCTCTTTGGGGCAGTATTTAAGCACCCGAATTTTGTCGGGATGGCTGCTTTTATTTTTACTGGTCAGATAATTTTTATGACCGCATTGACTGCACTGTAAATGAATTTTAATTCTCACTGTATTTCTTTGACCTTCAAATATGTTCTAAAATTAAAAAGACACCATAAAAAATTGCTCAAAACAATCATACTGGTCATATAAAAGACTGCCCGGTAGCCTAAATGTGTCGCTGCAGCCGAACCGATAAAAGGACCTAAAACCTGACCGAAATTGCTGAACATTTGATTATAGGAAAAAATCCTGGAAATCCCTTCTCTGGGTGTCAGTCTGGTCAATAAAGAATTGATGCTGGGCATCAAAGCGCCTACACCAAAACCATATAAAAAACGCAGAATTCCCAGCTGCAGCACTGTCTGGGCAAGAGCACAGAGAAAATAAAGACTGAAACTGTAAAAAAGGGCTGACAGTAACAGACGGTGATTTCCTATTTTGTCCCCCAGTTTTCCCAAATACGAACTGCTGAGTAGACTGGAAAAGCCTAAAGCTGAAACGATTAAGCCCGAAACAAAGAGCAGATTTTCCGTTTGGCCAAGATGACGGATATACAGAGACAAAATCGGGGCAACAGACTGAGCTGAGATTTGGATAACCATGCTAGTCACGAACAATCCCAGCATGATCTGCACACTCTTGCTTTGCCTGAAAACATCTCTTGTAGACATGACGTCAGCTTTCTCAATAGGCTCAAAATTTTCTTTCACAAAAAAGAGGGTCAGTAAACTGCAGATAAACAAAATAAAACCAACCAGAAGAAAAACCTGGCGAATCCCTAAAAATTCAGCTAAGACACCGCCCAGCAGAGGACCGATTAAGGTTCCGGCTGTCACACCAGTTGCCAAGGTCCCCAGCGCATAGCCTGAATGCTGCCTTGGAGCCTGCGCAGCGATGAGAGCTGTCGCATTAGGAACATAGCCAGCAAAAATCCCATTTAAGAGCCTCAATAAAAGCAGAACAGTCACATTCGGCACAAAAGCTAAACCGCCCATTGTAAATGTCATTACAAAGCTAGCTCGAATCATCATCGGCTTTCGTCCGTATCTGTCTGCCAGCCGTCCCCAAATAGGAGCAACCAAGGCGGAGGCTAAGGCAGAAAGAGACACTGCTAAGCCAGTGTACCATTCGATCTGGTCTTTAGGCACCCCTAAATTTTCAATATACAAAGCCATAAAAGGCATAACCAGTGAAAAGCTGGCACCAGTAAAAAAATTACCAAGCCAAGCTACCCGCAAATTTCGCCGCCAGTCTACTTCGGCTACTATTTCGTCTTCGATAAGTCCTCATCTTCTTTCTTACATATACTTGACAGCTAATGCCGCCGCATCATTTTAGCCGGCATCTTCCAATCGTTTTAATAACTTTGTGACTTGCTCCTGCAAATCTGCCAAACTGCCATTATTATCAATCACCGCATCAGCATACTGACATTTTTCCTTTAAAGGCATTTGAGAAGCCAGACGTTTTTGAGCTTCATCTTGGCTGTAGCCATTTCGTTCCATCAGCCGCCGGATTTGAGTACTTTTATCAGCATAAACCAACCAGACCGCATCAAACCAATTCCTATAATCCTGCTCAATCAAAAGCGGAATATCCATGAAAAAGAGGTTTTCTGTCTGCGCTAATTCTGCGCGTTTTCTTGCTAATTCACGGCGAATAATAGGATTTTGCAGCTGAGCGGACTGCGCTCTTTTTTCCTCGTTTCCAAAAATTAAAGCAGACAGCTTAGACCTGTCCAGCTCACCATTGTCCAATAAAATACCGGCTCCCAGCCAAGCAAGAAGCGCCTTATAGAGCTCACCTCCCTTAGCCTGCAGATCATGAACAAGGCTGTCAGCATCAACAACCTTGTAGCCGGCCTTACGAATAATTCCTGTAACTGTTGATTTACCAGAGGCGATGCCGCCGGTAATTCCAATAATTTTAGTCATCCTTTTTGACATCTGGGGCAGAAATGGCTCCCCCGTCCTCCTACCTTTATTTTTTTAATGGGAGTACCGCAGCGCACACAGGGTTCATCAGTCCTGCCATAAACCTGCAAATAATTCTGCATGGTCCCATCTTCGCCCAAGGCATTGCGGTAAGTTCTGATAGACGATCCGCCTTTAGCAATTCCCAGCTGTAAAATACGAATCGTTTCATCATGCAGACGCTTGATTTCAGTTTTTTTCAGATTGTCTGACAAGCGCTCCGGATGAACTTTGGCTGCCCAGAGCACTTCATCCGCATAAATATTGCCCAAACCTGCGACTAATTTTTGCTCCAAAAGGAGCGGTTTAATACATTTATGAGAAGAAAGCAGAGCACTCTCAAAAGGTGCCAGTTTAAAACTGGCTTTAGTGGGTTCCGGACCAAGCTTTTTCTGTTCAAAGTAAGAGCGCTCATATGATTTTGGCAAAAGCTCAAAGGTACCGAACTTTCGGACATCCTGATAGACTAAAGTAGATCCATCGTCCAGGCCAAAGAAAAGGTGAAAATGCTTATTTTTAGGAACTTCTTCAGGAAAAAGCAGGTACTTGCCTTCCATTCTCAGATGGGAAATCAAAATACGTTCACCAAAATCAAAAATAAGGTATTTTCCCCGCCGCCTCACGCTTTGGACTGTTTCCCCCAAAAGCTCATATTTAAAAGCCTTTAAATTCGTTTTAATCATTTTAGGGACACCAACTTGAACGCTGGAAATAGAACGGCCGGCAACCAATCGCTCTAAACCGCGTCTGACTGTCTCTACTTCTGGCAACTCAGGCATAATCTACCTCTTATTAATCTTTTAAACCAAGAAGACGTCTGGCATAAATCACTTGCCCTGAGTGCATGGCTGCATCATCAATAATCGAAACCAAACGCATTCCTCTGGTAACCGCAGGTGTCCAGCTCTCATCAATCACATCATCAAGGTGTTTTTCATCCAGTGATTTGAGGTAGCTTTTAGTAAAATCAGCAGCCGAACGTAAATAAGCCAGTACAAGCTCTAAGTCACTGACTTGAACCTTCTTGGCCTCTGCCAATGTATGGCACCAGTCCTGCGTATCATCCGGCAAATCCAGACGAAACTTCTCCTTCCAGCCCTGACTGAGCCAAATAGGCAGACTGCCAGCCAAGTCCGCAATTTGAAAATCCATCTCCCTTGCTGTATGCCAAGCTAACCAAGTCATTGATTTCAGCTGCTCCGACAGCTTCTCTGCCGGAAAAGCATTCGCCTGCTCAGCTGTTACCCCTTCAAACAAACGCTCAAAACGTTCCACAGCACGATCAACACTCTCTGTCAACATATCCAAATAAACCATCTCACACCTCCAACAAGATACAAAGGGCGTTAAAAGAGCAAAGCAAAAATAGGAAAATTGACGAAGAGTCGCTAAGACTCTAGGAGATTTTATCTTTTTTGCACAGCTCTTAACCCGTGTTCAGTTCCAACAAGATACAAAGCCCGTGAAAAAATCCGTATGAAAATAGGGGAAGGCAAGTGATGCCTAAGCATCACGATGACAGACATCTTTTTCACTAGGATTTTAGGGCGTGTTCAATTAACAAGATACAAAGGGCGTTCAAGCTCACAGCAAAAATAGGAGCCTGACTGCCGAGTCACTAAAGACTTAAGGGAAGGCTGCACTCACAGAGCAGCCACATTCGTACGTCAGCATACGCTTCCTACGACTGCGTCTCTTTTTTGCAAAGAGCTTAAGCCCGTGTTCAATTACAACAAGATACAAAGCCCGTGAAAAAATCCGTATGAAAATAGGGGATGGCAAGTGATGCCTAAGCATCACGATGACAGACATCTTTTTCACTAGGATTTTAGAGCGTGTTCAGTTCCAACAAGATACAAAGCCCGTTAAGAACGCAAAAGGAAAATGACGGTAAGCTCGAAATCTCCGATTTCGCCAGCGCACCTCTGCCAGAACGACTAGAAAGGTGCGGGCGACTGTTAAGGCGACAAAGCTTTCAGTCGTTTACGGCTGACGGTAAGCTCGAAATCTCTGATTTCGCCAGCGCACCTCTGTCAGAACGACTAGAAAGGTGCGGGCGACTGTTAAGGCGACAAAGCTTTCAGTCGTTTACGGCTGACGGTAAGCTCGAAATCTCTGATTTCGCCAGCGCACCCTTGCCAGGACGACTAGGAGGGTGCGGCAAAAATTTAAGCTTTCAAAGTCGTCTCAGGTCTGTTCAGCAGAATGCTAGTCGCCTTCTGGCACTTTATTCGCTTTTCAAAGCTGTAAACTGACTACTAGGTCTCGCGACGAACGCTATATTAGTTCTGTCCTCAAAAATTACTAAGAGCGCTAGTCTTCCCAGGCGCTGCTATGGCGCGGCGCAGAAATAACAAGTGACAGTATTAAAACCTCTTTAGTTTATTTGGGAAAATATCGTCCTGCAAAAAATACCTTACCAGCTGAAGATGCGTATCCGGATCTCCGAGCATCCAAGCGTGGCCTTTACCAGGATAATAGGCACACTCACTCTGCGCATTCTGCTTTGCCAGCCATTGATGCGATTCATGTATGGTCTCTGATTCTTGGCCTCCAGAAACAAAAAAGGCCGGATTATCGAAAGTTAAGTCTAATTTTAAAACATTCGCCTGCGACATCGCTCGACGGAATGACTGACTTGAGGTAGACTGCAGATCCTCAATAAAAGAACGGCATTCTTGTTCAGGCACTCCATTTTCCTGCATCATCTTGGTCATAAGGCGGGCAAACAGATGTGTGTCTTTTAACAAAGATACCGCATAAACTCCGGCAATAACAGCTCTGTACCCTTTAATCGGCTGATGGCCGGAACCATCAATAATCACTCTACCAACCAAATCAGGAGAATTCGCCAGCAGTGTCAAGGACAGACTGGCTCCCAGTGAAAGTCCGACAAGATGAGGGTGGCTATGAGCCCTTTTTTTGATAATATCAGTCAGCATCTCCGCTGCAGTATCAAAGTTTGTCCAAGCAGTCTTCAAACTTTTGCCATGGCCAGGCAAATCAACAGCAAGGCAATGGAAATCACTTTTAAGCGCCGCAATATGGTATCCCCACATCTTACTGCTGTATCCTGAAGCATGCAGAAAAAGGATGGTCTCTGTATTATGGCAGCCGCTTTCTTCAATAAACAGTTCGTTTGCGCTTTCCATCTGAACACTCCTCTATTCAATGACAATACCGTTCTCTTAGCTTATATGTCAGTATGCAATCTTTCAATTTTAATAATCTTTTGCCTTATAGCCAAAGTCAGCCAAATCCAGTTTCTTGTCCCGCCAGTTTTTCTTGACCTTAACCCATGTTTCCAAATAAACCTTATCCCCCAGCATAACTTCTATGTCCCGACGAGCCATTTTCCCGATTTTTTTAAGCATATTGCCGTTTTTACCGATAATAATGCCCTTTTGACTGTCGCGTTCCACCATAATAGTCGCATGAATATGAATTTTATCCGTTTCTCTGTCGCGTTTCATGGATTCGATCACGACAGCTACTGAATGTGGAACCTCTTGCTGAGTCAGCAAAAGAACCTTCTCCCGAATCATCTCGGACACTAAAAAGCGCTCCGGATGGTCAGTAATTTGCTCTTCGGGAAAATACTGAACGCCTTCTGCTAAATTCTCTTTTAAGATAGTCATCAAACTCTCCACATTATTGCCTTGGAGAGCTGAGATCGGCACAATCTCCTGAAAATCCATCTGGTCTTTAAAATCATCTATTTTTTCCAGTAATTGATCCGGATGAACCTTATCAATCTTATTGATGACCAAAATAACAGGAATTTTAGCAGCTTTAAGGCGTTCCATAATCATGTTATCGCCCTTGCCCCGCTGCTCGTCAGCAGGCACCATAAAAAGCACCGTATCCACTTCACGGAGCGTGCTGTATGCTGCTTCCACCATAAAATTCCCCAAAGCTGTTTTGGGTTTATGAATACCGGGAGTATCAATAAAAACAATTTGCTCTGACGCAGTTGTGTAAATCCCCATAATTTTGTTGCGGGTCGTCTGCGCTTTATCGCTCATAATCGCAACTTTTTGACCTAAAACATGGTTTAAAAAAGTTGATTTTCCTACATTGGGCCGCCCCAAAATAGCAGCAAATCCTGATTTAAACGCCATAATCTCATTAAAAACATCGTCCGGCAAACCTAAATGAGAGCGGGACAAAAATCAGTAAATCGTCATAAAATGACGATTTTGATTTTGTTGTCCCGCCTCCGCAAAGTTGGTTAGGGAGGCCGTTATCCCTTGATTGACAAGGGATAAGAACTTCCAATCAACCGCTGCGTCAAACTCACATGTCCAAAAAAGTGAAACGAGGCAGTACTTTTTCCCAGCCTCATCTAAGAACAGGTTAACCGTACAATTTTCGTATTTGGCTGACCTTGTCAGACGGCCAAATACAGTGTTTTCCTTCCTTTCCAATTCAATTAATAATAAACAATGACCACTACAGCCCAAAAATTAATCTGAAAATTTTAGGCAAAAAGATAATCAAGCCCGTCAAAATAGCGTAGCCTGAAACAACCAAAACAGCCCCAGCAGCCATATCTTTAGCATTTTTAGCCAGCATGGAGAAATGATAATTGCTGGCTAGGTCAACCACATTTTCAATAGCTGAATTCACAATTTCAAAGGCAATAACCAAAAAAATGGCCAGGAAAAGAAAGAGCCATTCCAGCCCCGAAATTCTGAAAATAAGACCGGAAAGAGCCGCTAAAACGGCAGACACTAAGTGCTTGCGCAGATTACGTTCTTCTCTAAAAGCCGTTAAAATTCCGGTAATGGCAAATTCCATACTTGCCATCAGAGTCATATTTTTCCACTTTTTTTGTGAATGATTATCGCGTAAGTCCATAAGCCGTTAATATCTCTTCCTGTAGTGTGAACATTTCTTTTTCCTCTTCGGACGTATAGTGGTCATAGCCGTTAATATGCAAAAAGCCATGCACCGCTAAAAAGCCCATTTCCCGTTCAAAAGAATGACCGTATTCTGCCGCCTGCTTATGCGCTTTATCAACAGAAATAAAGAGTTCACCGATATAGGCGTTCAGCTCTTCCAGCAAGTCAGCCAGCTCTGCTTTTTCTTTAGCAGATGGGCTGTCCAAGACTGCAGGCCGGTCAGGTTTATACTCCAGACTGATGACATCAGTCGGGCGGTCAGTCTCACGGTATTTGACATTCAGCTGGCGGCTGCGCTCATTTGTCACAAAAGTCACCGCCATTTCCTTATTTTCTTTGCCGATTTTTTCAGCAGCAAAATTAAGCAGGTCAAGTGTTTGCGCCATCATCTCCTGAGAGACCTGTCCTGTCTCATCAACCATCTCTATATACATTTAATTAAGCAGTTTAGGACAGCAGCCAAATCCGGCAGAAAAACATCTGACAGACATTTTGGTAATGGCTGAGTCTGCTGCAGAGCACCTGACTGATGTCCCTTACAGCAGGGGGCTGTCCTCTTCCTTTCGCTAATCTTTACTCATCCCCATTATACCACAGAAAAAATATTCGCGCTCTTTTTGAAGAATAAAAAGACGTTTTTGCCCACCTGAGCAGAAACGTCTTCAAACTGCAGCGTATTCTCTGCTGCCACGCCTATTTTAGGATTTTCAACAGTTAAAAATTAAAACCGCCTCAAAGACTTTTTATTCCCAGCTTAGACAAATCTATGCCCCTTCCAAAATTTCAGCTACAACTGTTTTCAATGCCGGTATGACATCTTCTTCAAACCATGGATTTTTGGCCATCCAGAGCTGATTGCGGGGAGAAGGATGAACCAAAGGAAAGTAGCGAGGCAGGTAGTCTTTATAGTGCTGAACGGTCTCTGTTAAAGTTTTGCGGCGCTCAGCACCTAAATAATACTGCTGTGAATAGCTGCCAACCAAAATCACCAGTTTAACTTCCGGCATCTGCGCCAACAGCTGAGGGTGCCACTTTTCAGCAAAACCTTTGCGCGGCGGTAAATCTCCAGATTTTCCCTTACCTGGATAGTAAAAATCCATAGCCAAAATGCCAAAAAGATCGGAATGGTAAAAGGTTTCTTCATCCACTCCCAGCCAGTCCCGCAGACGGATACCGCTCCGGTCATTCCAGTACAGACGGCTTGTCTGAGCAACAATCCCCGGAGCCTGACCGACAATCACAATACGGGCTGTTTTCGGTGCAGCAAATAAAGGCTCGATTCCGGCCCGAGTATAAGTCAGATTGGCTTCATCCTGCATGATTTTCTGAAATACCGTCTCCGTCACTATACCCCTCCCTTTCGCTTTCACAATAAGATTAAACAGACCGCTGTACTTTGTTGAATTGAACACACCCTAAAATCCTAGTGAAAAAGATGGCTGTCATCGTGATGCAAGCATCACTTGCCATCCCCTATTTTCATACGGATTTTTAGACGGGCTTTGTATCTTGTTGGAACTGAACACGGCCTAAAATCCTAGTGAAAAAGATGGCTGTCAGCGTGATGCCAGCATCACTTGCCATCCCCTATTTTCATACGGATTTTTTAACGGCCTTTGTATCTTGTTGTTCATAAGCGTCGATGATTTCTGCGACAAGAGGATGTCGGACAACATCTTTGGCTGACAGATAAACAAAGTCCAGCGCCTTAATACCCTTCAATTTTTCAGAAGCATCAACTAAACCGGACTTAGCGTGATGGGGCAAATCAATCTGGCTGATATCACCATTGATAATCATTTTTGAATGAAAACCCAAACGCGTCAAAAACATTTTCATCTGCATAACCGTTGTGTTCTGGGCTTCATCAAGAATAACAAAGGCATTATCCAACGTACGCCCCCGCATGTATGCTAAAGGGGCAATCTCAATAATATCGCGCTCCATCAGACGGACGGTTTGTTCTTTTCCTAAAATGTGATAAAGGGCATCATAGACTGGACGCAGATAAGGATCAACCTTTTCTTTGAGATCTCCCGGCAAAAATCCTAGGTTTTCCCCGGCTTCAACCGCTGGTCTGGTCAGAATAATACGTTTTACCTGTCCGCGTTTTAAAGCAGTGACCGCAAGCGTTACTGCCAAAAAAGTTTTTCCGGTCCCTGCAGGACCTATTCCAAACACAAGGTCATGGCTGTTAACACTGTCCACATAAGCTTTCTGTCCTAAAGTTTTTACTCGTATCGGACGGCCATACGTGTCTTTAATAATCTCCTGCTCATAAAGCGCCACAAACTGGTCAATACTGCCGTTTTCTGCCATGGACAAAGCTGTTATAACATCAGAAGTATTGATTAACATACCACGGCTGACCAGAATAAGAAGAGCCTCAATAGCCAATCTGGCTGTTTCAAGAGACTCTTGATCGCTGCTGACTATTTGGATACGCTCTGTTCTAGCATGAATAGTCACTCCCAGATGGTCTTCGATTAATTTTAAATGACGTTCATTGGACCCAAATAAATTAAGCAAATCATCAGGATGATTCAAGGTAATATCAATTGAAAAATCTTGCAACAATACACTCCTCAAATAAGATACAAAGCCCGTTAAAAGAGCAAAGCAAAAATAGGAAAATTGACGAAGAGTCGCTAAGACTCTAGGAGATTTTATCTTTTTTGCACAGCTCTTAGGGCGTGTTCAGTTTCAATAAGATACAAAGCCCATTAAAAACGCAAAAGGAAAATGATGGTAAGCTCGAAATCTCCGATTTCGCCAGCGCACCTCTGCCAGAACGACTAGGAGGGTGCGGTCGTCTGTCAAGACGACAAAGCCTTCAGACATTTACGGCTGGATAGTAATAAATCAGCACTCAGATTGATTAGCTTTTTCCCGCAGCGTTTAGGGCGTGTTCAGTTTCAATAAGATACAAAGCCCGTTAAAAGAGCAAAGCAAAAATGACGGTAAGTCCGAAATCTGTGATTTTGTAGACGCACCTCTGCCAGGACGGCTAGAAGAGGGCGGCAGGCTGTTAAGACTGCAAAGCCTTCAGACGGCTACGGCTGACGGTAGCTAGATAACGATACAGATTTCCAGCCCCCTCACTCTCCCTTTTCTAGGTTCGGGCTGAAATCATCCACTGGATGATTTCACTGCACAGCTCTTAGGGCGTGTTCAGTTTCAATAAGATACAAAGCCCGTTAAAAGAGCAAAGCAAAAAGGCGGTAAGCCAGAAATCTTCGATTTCGTCTGCGCACCTCTGCCAGGACGGCTAGAAGGGTGCGGTCGTCTGTCAAGACGACAAAGCCTTCAGACGGCTACGGCTGGCTAACTTGAAATCAATTCTAAACTTAACCACATCTTTTTCACTAAGATTTTAGGGCGTGTTCAATTATTAAATCGCTACCATGCCTTCATTATACCAAAAAATCACACTCATAGCGTGACTTTTTCATGGAAGTAAAGCCTGTCTCTCAATAATGCCTTTACAGTCTGCAGACCGGTTTAACAACAAATTAGCAGTCGGCCTGACTTTTGTCGTAAGTCAGACAGCCGCAATGTTCAAAGCAAAGACCTTGCTCTAGGTTTTAAGGTAAAATGAAATAAAGCAGAAAACCGCAGCATCATGGGCGCATCACAGACGACTGACTGGGCATCAGTTCGTATCAAACAGACAATGCTCTATCAGCTCTTTATTCCTAAGCTCTGCAATCCAGTTTCTGGGAATAGCCTCATAGCCATAGACTATTCCGGCCAAAGCACCCGTAACCGCTCCTGTCGTATCCGAATCATCTCCCAGATTAACCGCCTTTAAAACAGCCTCAGAAAAAGAATTGGTTTGCAGCAGGCACCAAAGTGAAGCCTGAAGAGTGTGAATAACAAAGCCCGAGGAAGAGACCTGACTTTCAGGCAAAGCCTCTAAATTTTTCAAATCAGCAAAAGGTGCACTGACTTTTAATCCTTTTAAAATAGCAGAAAGAGCTTGACCAGCCAAAAGATGGCGGGCAATATTGATATAAATACAACAGGCTTCCTTCGAAATGGGATGAGCATGGGTAAGGGCCGACACCGCTTCAATTTCGCTGTCGCTGACATCAAGAAAGGCCAGCGGTATAATCCGCATCAATGAACCATTGCCGTTTGCCAGATAATCATTGATACCGCAACCGCCCTTCAAAGCCTCGTAAGTTGTCCGTCCATAGTCAAATAAGCTTTCCCCCACACGATAAGCGCCGTGAAAAAGCCAATTTTCAAAACGTCTGCGCAAATCATCTAAGTCAATCCGCCCCATCTCCCGTATTGAATCACAGGTTGCTAATGTCATACTGGAATCATCAGACCATGTCCCAGGAGGCTGATTATAAGTTCCAAAACCAGTCATCTCTTCCACATAAAAACTGCCGCGTTTCTTAAATTCTACAGGAAATCCTAAAGCATCGCCGACAACCAGTCCATAAACAGCAGCGCGCAACTTATTCATAAAATTCCCCTTTTTCTAGTGAAGCAGGTAATCCTCCCAAATTTGGTCAAATTCACTGAGATTAAAAGAAAATCCTGCTCTTTCCTCCAAATAGCGGCTAATCACATCAAAATCTGCAGTATGCTTAGGAAATTCAGACTCCTGAAAAACCAGATCAGCCAAACGAGCAGCCGGAGCCTGACTTTTAGGATTACGCTGAGTCATCAGCCAAGTATAAAATGATTTTCTCACAAACATCCTCCTCCACTAAAACACAAGCCCGCCTCAAATCCCTATGAAAAGACGGTAAGTCCGAAATCTTTGATTTCGCAGACGCACCTCTGCCAGGACGACTAGAAGGGGGCGGCAGGCTGTTAAGACTGCAAAGCCTTCAGACGGCTACGGCTAACTAACTTAAAATCAATTCTTAACTTAGCTAGATTTTTTGCATAGAGCTTAGCCCGTATTCAATTGTTGCTTAATCAGCCAATTTTTCTTAAATTAGATCTTTTATCCTTAGGTTTTGGATCCTCAAGTATTTCTGAGGGTTAAAACTTGGGCTATCAGCCTGTAGTCTCACCCTATTGTAGCAAAAAATTAAAAGACTGTCCGACTAAAAAGTTAGGCCAACAGACCTAACCTCATTCTCTATAACTCCTAACTGGGAGAAACCTTCCCCAACTGACGGACTTAAAAATAGAATAAACCCGGCCTCATTTCAGCCTTGCTTTTACTTCTTGTCCGGTGAGGCTTCTTTGACAAGCTCGGTTCCTGTTTTATCCTGCTTGATTTGTCCAGCCTTCATCAATCTGCCCAGAGCTTTTTTAAACTGACCTTTTGACAGGCCGAAAACAGCCTTAATCTCATCAGGTGAAGACTTGTCATTCAAGGTCATAAAACCGCCATTAGCCTGAAGATAGGCTAAAATCATTTGACCGTCCTGCTCCAGTGTTTCAAAAGAACGCGGCTTAAGCGACAGGTAAAGCGTACGGTCAGCGTCGCGAAAACCGATAACACGGGCATTGAGAACCTCTCCCAGTCTCGGCTCATTATAACGTTCGCTTGGGTGGATAAAACCCAGCATATTATTTTCAGGCAGATAAACAAAGGTGCCAGAAAGTTTCAGGCGGTAAACAATAGCAGGCCAAGTCTGATTCTGCATATTATTATAAGCTGGCCCGGCCATTTTCTGAAAAACCTCAGGAGCCGCCGGAACTGCCCAAATACGATTTTTCCGGTCTACAGACAAAGATACATAAAGCTTATCTCCCTTTTTGGGCCAAAGTGTTTTAAGGTCCGGTAACAAATCCAGTGAGACGACAACCTGTTTATCCGGCAAACCGACCTCAAGAAATACCCCTAAATCACGGCGGACTTCGGTGACCTCTCCCCAGCCGTAGTGACTTCGGGTAGTCTGCACTTCTTTTGTTGTCATACGCTGCTTTTGTTTCATGTCTGTATAGACAAAACCTTTGACCATATCACCTAACTGATGCTCTCCCTCTTCTTTAGCAAGAGCAAATGTTATGCCATCCTTTTGAATAAAATAAAACTGTTCATTTTCATCAGTTACCAATCCGGTAACGACAGTTGCAAGTAGCTGATTCATCATAAAATATAAAGACTTTTAAAAATAACTGCAATCTTGCTCAACCGAAAATATCTGGATTTAGGAAAAATCTTATGCACAGTTTCACAGCAGCATATGCTTTTTTAGCAGACTATCAGTTAAGAGCGAATTCACTTTTATTTAAAAAAATCTTTTTTCCTTTCATTTTCATACAGATTTGAAATGGGCACTGAATTTGGTTTGAAACAGAAAAAAACGGGAGAAAAGCAGAGTTTCTATAAAACTGCTCTCTTGCCCGCCCTCTTCTGCACAGAACAATCAGCTTCCTTAGCCCTAAACTTCCAACAGCTCTTTTTCTTTATTAGCTGTCATCTCATCAATATGCTTAACAGCATTATCGGTTGCCTTTTGAATATCCTTTTCCAGCATTTTCAGCTCATCTTCTGTGATATCCTTATTTTTTTCTTGCTGCTTCGCTTCATCCATTGCATCACGGCGAATATTGCGAATAGAAATTTTGGCATTTTCCCCTGTCTTTTTCACTTCTTTAGCCAATTCTTTGCGCCGCTCCTCTGTCAAAGCCGGAATCACCAGGCGGATAACAGAACCATCATTAGCCGGATTAATCCCTAAATCTGAGGCATTGATAGCATGTTCAATATCTTTCAAAGAAGATTTATCAAAGGGTGAAACCAAGAGGACACGTGCCTCAGGCACCGTAATCGACGCAAGCTGGTTAAGGGGAGTTGGAACCCCATAATATTCCACCTGAATCCGATCCAGAAGGCTGGCGTTAGCACGCCCCGCACGGATAGCTGCAAATTCACGCGACAGAGACTGATGAGACTGCTCAAAACGTTTCTGCGCTTTCTCAATAATAGCATTAGTCATAAAAATATACACTCCTTACAAGAAGATACAAAGCCCGTTAAAAGAGCAAAGCAAAAATAGGAGCCTGACCGATGAGTCACCAAAGACTCAAGGGAGGGCTGTCTTTTTTGCACAGCTCTTAGGGCGTGTTCAGTTACATCAAGATACAAAGCCCGTGAAAAAATCCGTATGAAAATAGGGGGATGGCAAGTGATGTCTTGCATCACGCTGACAGCCATCTTTTTCACTAGGATTTTAGGGCGTGTTCAGTTTAAATAAGATACAAAGCCCGTTTAAAGAGCAAAGCAAAAATGACGGTAAGCCAGAAATCTTCGATTTCGTCGGCGCACCTCTGCCAAGACGACTAGAAAGGTGCGGTCGGCTGCTAAGACGACAAAGCCTTCAGACGGCTACATCTTTCTCATCAATTGCTGGTTCTGAACCATAGCCTACGCTATATTTTCATTTAGGATTTTAGAGCGTCAGTTTTCAAAACATTGCTTCCAGCCAATTGGCCAAACCAGTAAATTCGCTAGGTTGCTGAAAACTCTCAGTTTAAAACCCTCATTAACTTTAACAGCCTTACTCATTGGACTTATTGGAGACCGTTGTCCCAATCTGTTCCCCGAAGACAACCCGTTTAATATTTCCCGGTTCATTCATGTTAAAAACAACCAAATCGATATCATTGTCCATTGACAAAGTTGAAGCGGTCGCATCCATAATTTTCAGACCTCGCTTAATGACTTCAACATGCGTCAGTTCATCAAACTTCACAGCATTGGCATCCTTTTTAGGATCTGCATTATAGACGCCATCTACACCGTTTTTGGCCATCAAGATAGCATCCGCCTCAATTTCGGCAGCCCGCAGAGCTGCTGTTGTGTCCGTTGAGAAATAAGGAGAGCCAAGTCCTGCACCAAAAATAACGACACGGTTTTTTTCTAAATGACGGAGAGCCCGTCCACGGATATAAGGCTCTGCCACAGACTGCATAGCAATAGCCGTTTGAACACGAGTATCGACTCCCACCTGCTGCAGACTGTCGGCCATAACCAGAGCATTCATGACCGTCCCAAGCATTCCTGTATAGTCGGCCTGTACCCGATCCATTCCTGCCTCCGCTGCCGGCTCACCTCGCCAGAGATTGCCGCCGCCGATAACTAAGGCAATTTGAACACCCGAATGGTGAACTTCGGCAATTTCTTTTGCCATTGCCTGAACAGTAGGCAGGTCAATACCGCTTCCTTTTTCTCCTGCCAAAGCCTCACCGGACAGTTTAATCAAAATACGATGATATTTAGGTTCCACCATTTTCCTACTCCTTACTCTATCCTCATTATTCTATCACAATTTCGCTGATATTTATAGCCCTAATTTATGATTTCTATCTTAAGTAAGAAGCAGGCCCTTTTGCATTCTTGTAAGAGACAGTCAATTCCGGCAATAAGGTGTCTCAAAGCAGACTGTTCAAATTTTTCGTTAGCCATTAATAGAGACAGGTTGTTCCTGAAATAAAATACAGCCTCTACTCCTTACCCTTTTGTCCCCAGCGGAACAAAAGTTTGAGTCAGCAGCCACAGGCCATTGTAAACAAATAATTTATAACTGATTGCATCGATACTATTAAATAAATCATGATGCCCTACCCATATAATCAGAATTTGTAAAAAACTGGATATATAGACAAAAACCATCGGCCAAAAGTGAAGGAGCGATGAAAAAGCTGCTATTCTGTTTTTATTCATATTTACCTCTAGTTGTCAAAAAGCAACTAAACAGTTTTTACACTTAAAAGAGCTTAGGATAATGCCCCAAACTCTTACATATGCCAGGCAGTAATTGACTGACTGCCTTTATCCCTCATTATACAAAAGTAAGAAAGCAGCCCAGAACAGCAAAGACTGAAAAAGCAGGGTTAAATCTGCCAACACATGCAATTAGGCTGAAAGAGTAAGACTAATCTCACATAAGCAGTCCATTCCTAACCACAAAACCCTCATTAGGACTGTCCACCTAATGAGGGTTTTAGGGATTGCTTTTTTCTGTGTTTGCGGAAACTGCGGAACAGTTACGGCTGTCCTTCTGCTTCCTTTAGACCGCAGAAAAATTTATCAACCATTTGATATTAAAGAGAGTTAGCATCAACTTTGATACCGACACCTTGTGTAGAGGTGATGGAAAGATTAGTGATGTAAGTTCCCTTAGCTGTTGACGGCTTAGCCTTGACAATCACATCGTTGAATGCTTTAAAGTTTTCAACCAGTTTATCATTATCAAAAGACACTTTTCCGATAATGGTCTGCACATTGCCCGACCGGTCTGCACGGTAAGTTACCTTGCCGCCCTTAGACTCTTCGACTGCCTTAGCAAGGTCTGTTGTCACAGTACCGGTTTTAGGGTTAGGCATCAGATTACGGGGACCAAGGACACGTCCCAGACGGCCGACAACAGCCATCATATCAGGTGTTGCAATCACAACATCGAAGTCAAGCCAGCCGCCTTGAATACGCTGAGCCAAGTCTTCTTCACCAACAACATCCGCTCCTGCCGCTTTAGCTTCCTCAGCTTTAGCACCGCGCGCAAAGACAACAACACGCGCTGTTTTACCAGTACCGTTGGGCAAAACCATTGCACCGCGAATCTGCTGGTCAGCCTTTTTGACATCAATATTTAAGTTATAAGCAACTTCAACAGTTGCATCAAATTTTGCAAAGTTAGTTTCTTTAATCAGTGCTACAGCTTCTTCAACACTGTAAGCTTTTGTGCTGTCAACTTTTTCCAGAGCAGCACGCATTTGTTTGCTTTTTTTAGCCATTTCAATTTCTCCTTGTAATGTGGTAGTATCGATTTTCATCTCCCACGTCACTTATCAAAATATGATCAAGTTTTTGCGGGCAACAGGACAGCGTTACAATTAATCTGTAACAGTGAATCCCATAGAACGAGCAGTCCCTTCAATCATACGTATTGCAGCATCAATATCTGCAGCGTTCAAATCTGGCATTTTCGTTTCAGCAATCTCCTGCACTTGCGCCCGAGTCACTGAAGCAACTTTGTTTGTATTTGGTTCTCCGGAACCTTTTTCAACACCTGCTGCTTTTTTCAAAAGCACTGCAGCCGGCGGCGTCTTCGTTACAAAATCAAATGATTTATCTTCGTATACTGAAATAACAACCGGAATAATCATACCGGCCTGATCAGCTGTACGGGCGTTAAATTCTTTGGTAAAGCCCATAATATTAATCCCTGCCTGACCTAGCGCAGGACCAACTGGCGGCGCCGGTGTCGCTTTCCCAGCAGGAATTTGCAGCTTAACAACATTTTCGACTTTTTTAGCCATTTTAAAATCCTCCTTTGTGGTTTTGGCGGTAAATAAAAGATTTTTACCTCCCACAGCTGTGCCCTAAGCACACTTAATTAGTATACACTATTTGGACAAAAAAGCAAGATTTTTCAGCGATTTTATTTACTTTCTGCAGCATTCATTATAAAATAACATTATGGATATTTACAAATTAATGGCTGCTGCCTTTATTATCTTGACGCCGCTTTTTGCTTTTATTATCGTGAAATTTTTCCGGCTGGGAAAGCTGGGGTTAAAATCCCCTGATTTAGCTCTGCCCTTATTTGCAGCAGAGATTGTTCTGGTTTCCGCCCATTTTTTTGTTCACAGCCTGCTTCCTTATTATCTGATTGTCATGTCTTTGCTGGCCATAGCATTGACCTTTGGCTTTATTCACAGCCGCTCATCCTTCTCTTACCGCCGTTTTTGCAAATTTTTCTGGCGGGCCGGCTTTATCCTGACCTTCATTTTTTACTTAGGCTTAGTTATTTTAATCTTCACATTGTAAACCAGAAACTGTTATTAGAACTGAACACAGCCTGAACGCTGTCTTAAAAGCGCCGTACCTGTTATACGGCGCTTTTTTATGAATAAGATAAAATTGCTGATTTTAACTTTCGCTGGCAAGGTGAATTATTCCCCTATTTTTATTATATCTGAGAATTCAGTCAGTCAATCTGTAATCCTGGATTCCCTTCTACTGAACATCTTTTAAGAACTTGTCTTTATAGTAATTGAAAAAAGTTTTTTTGCCAATAACACTGACTACCTTACCTTGCAAACCATATTTTAATTTAGAACTGTCTTGTTTATTGACGGGAGCTGTTGCAGTAACTTCAAAAAGATTGCCTTCTCTTGTGCTTGTTGCTGAAGCAGCAATTTTGCTAATTTTTCCTGTTACAGTGATTGAGTGATTACCTATTTTTTCCAATGTCAAACGAACTTTTTGTCCTTTTTTTAGTTGGCTGATATGTGCAGAATCAACATAATAATGAATAGCTACTTTTTGAGTTTTAACAATGTCTGGATAAATTTCAGCAACTTGACGTCCTTGAGGCAGGAGCGTTTGCCCCTCATATTCATCAGCAACATGCAAAATACCGTCTTGCTGTGCTTCCAATACAGTATTTGCTTTTAAAAGTGTGGTTTGATCGAGCTGCACCTGCAGATTTTCTTTTTCTTGCGTTACCTGAACTAATTGGAGTTCTGCCTGAGTGAGTTCTTGCTGGCGCAGACTTTCAATTTGGCTGCTGGCACTAGTATCGTAACTGCCTGATGAATAATTTGAAGCAGCCTGTGTTTGTAAACTGGAGATAGATGAATTAAGACTGTCAATCTGTCCTTGAAGATCTGTCAAAAATTGGTTCTTAAGAACCTCTTTACTGTAGTTGTTTTTGCTAACTCTCTTAAGTGAGCCAGCGAGAAATCTGAACCATAATGTTTGGCAACTGACGCCAAAGCTGCCACACCACAATCTCGTAAATCAATCTGACTAACATATTTATATCTTTTCATAGCCCTTCCTTTAAAAAAATAAACTGAAACTATTGTGCCACAAAATAGAAAGGTAAGACTTTTCAAGTCGTAAAAAGTTTAAAAAAAGTCGCAAATGGTAAAAAAATTACTATTTACGACCTAAAAACGACAAATGATGACTTGGCCATGCATTGAATTAAAAATCTGTTAAACTAAAGTCTGTCAGTTGCAACGACAAAAATATTTTTGGGAGGTAATTCAAATGAATACAAAAACTTTTGAACAATTTGCTACATTGACAGATACAGAACTTTCAGCCGTTGAAGGTGGAAAAAACAAAGACGGAAGAGATCTTGCATGTGTACTAGGAACTGCAGGGATGGCCGGTGCAGGTTTTTTGTTTGCTGGACCAGGAGGAGCTGCTGTACTCGGCGGTGCAACGGCACTTAGAGTTTGTAGATAAACTTATTTTTATGAAAGAGGTATTATTTTATGGAACAGTTTCAGTTAATTGAAGATAATGAACTAGAGATGATTGTTGGTGGAAAAGTTAGCCCAACATGCGCTGCCTTAGTAGCAGCATCTATATATGGCGGACTAGCAATAGCAGGACCTGTTGGGGTAGGTGTAGCTATGGCGGCTGGTGGGGTAGCAGCTGGAAGTTTTTGTAGATGAAAAATTGGAGAACTATCCTAAAAAATCTACTGTTTTTATCAATGGGAGTGAAAGCAATTTTATCAACAGATGATATTTTAGTGGGAACAATTCTCGTTTTTTTCACAGTGCTTATACTGTATAACATAAATAAAGCAAATTAATCCCTATGACCTACTCAATTTTTGTTATTTTACTTTGTACTATCCTAGTTATATTAGAACAATTTGAAACAATGACAGATACACAGCTTTCGACAGTTGAAGGTGGAGTCATGGAATGGATTGGAGCTGTATTGGGTGCTATAGGTAATGCTGCGCATCCTGTTGATCCTCGTCAAGTGGTAGATCAATTAAACGGAAAGTATCCACGCCGTGGTCCTGTTCGTTCTTGCCCTCCTGGAGGAACTGGAGGGACACCTAATGCTTGTTGATATTTATTTGTCTGTAAAAATTTCTAAATAATGTTATTTTAAAGATAATTTAGAAGTTTTTTAGCAAAAAGAAATACGGTATGTAAATTATGAAAGCATTATATAATGGTCGTCTGTCTGATGTATGGGAAATAAGCAAGACGAATGTTCAACCAGTATGGGTTCAGCAAGCT
Source organism: Streptococcus huangxiaojuni (assembly GCF_040930515.1). Lineage (NCBI taxonomy): Bacteria > Bacillati > Bacillota > Bacilli > Lactobacillales > Streptococcaceae > Streptococcus > Streptococcus huangxiaojuni. Next base: position 49,677 of record NZ_JBFQEG010000006.1, on the reverse strand, counting down.
TTTAAACAAAATTATCTGAGATGGAACGATAATAAATTGGTAATTTCTATGAGTGGAATAAATCCGTCTATGAAATTTAATTTGAAAATCAGCTTATTGAGTTATCCTGGTTATGCCTCTTATCCTGTGGGATATATCGGAGATTTTTTAGACATTACTAATCATCGTGTTGTTTCAAAAAAACAATTTCAGAAACATTATCAAATTATTGAGGAAGACCCTCTATAAATCTCACTTATATCTAAAACTAAAGTTTAAAGCAACTCTATTGTGTACTGACCCCAAAAAGTTGGACAATTAATTATTGAAAGGACCTAGCCCTGTATTGTACAGGGCTAAGTCTTTATTGAGTTTGACTTCAATGCGTTTGTTTAAGCAAAGTTTTTCTCAGCAATAGTATACTCATTTTTCTTGTATTGTACTAGCTAATTGGAAAGGATTCTCTTATTGGGAAACGCATAATCAAGGGAGAGTGACATTTTAGAACGCTCTTCAAGAAGGACTTTATACTTTGGTTCAGGAGGATAGTAGTTATTTTGACTTTTTCGAACAACCTCTACACCATACCGATTCATGAATCTAATCATGTATTACAGGTATTAGGAACTGACAGCGCACTTTTGTCTATCGGCTTTTGTTTTAACCAAGTTTTACCATTTACGACCTAAAAACGACAAATGATGACTTGGGCATTTATCTTCCAGAAAATTTGTTAAACTAAAATCTGTCAGTTGCAACGACAAAAATGTTTTTGGGAGGTAATTCAAATGAATATAAAAACTTTTGAACAATTTGCTACATTGACAGATACAGAACTTTCAGCCGTTGAAGGGGGAGGGTGCAATTGGAGAGACGCAGATAAAGCTGGTGTAGCAGGCGGTATTGGAGGTCTTATTGGTGGTGGACCAGTTGGTGGTATAGCTGGCATTGCAGGCGGTCTGGCTGCTTATGGAGCGACTTACTGGTGGTAAATGTTATATGATGAAAAAAATAAATACAAAAAAGATACTGTACTTTCTCTCCATTGGAGGAATTGCGGGAGTAATAACTTCTTTTTGGGGAACAAAGTATTTACTTCCTTATCTTGTTGGTTTGTTTCTTTCAGTAGTATATAAGACTATTTCAAAGTAAAAGATATCTTTATATTATTCTAAGCTGGTAGTTTATCTACCAGCCTTTTTGTTATTTAGTCAAAGTCAAATCGGGAATGGTAAAAATCATGAAAATACAAAAAAATGACTATTTACGACCTAAAAACGACAAATGATGACTTCGGCATTTATCTTCCAGAAAATTTGTTAAACTAAAGTTTGTCAGCTGCAACGACAAAAATGTTTTTGGGAGGTAATTCAAATGAATACAAAAACTTTAGAACAATTTGTTACATTGACAGATACAGAACTTTCAGCCGTTGAAGGTGGAGGAAAAAACAGTGCTAATGCATTTTTGACAGGATTTGGCGGAGCTGTCGAGGGGGTAGTGCTGTGTGCTCAAACTGGAATGTTTTTACCACCTTATGCATATGCAGCATGTGCGGCTGGAGGAGCTGCCGCTAGCTTAATTTGGCCGCATTAATACAGGAGAATTATTACTATGAATGCAAAAAATTTGAAATCAGTTAATATATTGGATAGCAACCAACTTTCTGTTATTAAAGGCGGGAATAGTATTTCAGCAGGAGAATTTGGACAAGCCCTTGGGGTTTGTACGGCTGGAGGGGCAGCTGTTGGCGGTTTAATCGGCAATGTCCCTGGTGCAATAGCAGGTGGTATATACGGTGCTCAATACTGTACCTCGGTATGGGCTTTGTTAAGGACCCATTAATTCTTGGCAGGTGTTCTTTTGAATAATCAAATTCGTGTTTTAACCGCAATAGTCCTGTCTGAATTATTGATAGAGTGGGCAGGGTATCTAATAGGAATTCCGATTTCTGCAATTATTGTTTTAGTATTGACAAGTACAGTTATCGAGCTTCTTCTTCATATTATTTTTTATAGAAAATTTCATGAGGAGATAAGCTTAAAGCAATGTTTAAAAAATTATATTTCTTACGTCAAAAAAACACTTTGGTTTTTGTTAATGGTTTTATTATTACTTATCATTAATACTGTACAAAAGCATGCTTTCTTGCTATTTTTTGAATGGCATATTTTAGTTATGTTTTACACAATAGGTTTTATTGTAAGTTCAAATAATGTCCCCATAAAAAAATAATTTATAACACGGTCGTATGACATCAGTCGTCTATTTTCATCGTAATTGATCATTTTTTCAAGCTGATAGCTGGTCCTATCAGCTTTTTAACTGGACAAAAAGGCCTATAGATTATTTAAAAAGTTTGGTTTCAAGACAGATCACCATTCACGACTTAAAATTAACAATTTATGACTTAAACGACTTTCAAAACAAAACTTTGTTAAAATAAAGTTGTCAGCCATGATAGCAAAGATAATAAAAAGAATCAGGGAGCAGAACATGAAAACACTAGAGCAGTTTAAAACAATGACTGATACAGAACTTTCAGAAACGGAAGGTTTCGTTAATGGTTAGTAAACGAAAACAGAAGAAACAGCAAGAATTTTATCATCAAATAGAGTTGGTATACAATAATCCCACTTTAATGATTAGCGGAGATCTCCGACAAGAACTTCTGGAAAGCGCTGCTGGTCTTGAAAACGGCGACCGTATAAGCTACTTGGCCTATAAATTATATCCATTTGTTAGTGATGAAATATTGCATCATAAAGCTAATCGCAATGACGAGCTAATTATTTTAAAAAAATATTTAGAAAGAACACGCTGGAAATATTATTGGGGTTCAGTCCTGAGTATGGCATTTGCTCGTAATTAACAGTAAAAGACATACTTAAATGACAGCTACTCCTGCCAACGTTGTTCCATATCTATATGTTTATCAAGCAAAAGAGAATGCCTTTCTTGCTTCTGCTCAACCACTTTTTTAGTTTGATAGGTAGTTTATGAAAGAAAAAATGAAAATGGTGTTTTTCCCTAAATTAGGCGCACTTTTCTTTATTGGTCTTCATTTATTCGGTATTGAGACAGCGCTGAGTTTGATTATTTGGAAATTCAATTGGTCTTCGACAAACTTTTTTTATCCCGTTCTTGATATATTGACATCTGCTTTAACAATAGGAGCAGTTATCTATTTACGGAGGATAAGACCCGAACTTTTTAGTCTGAAGTCACTTCGAAAATTAGACTTTTTCTTGATTTTTTTGTGCTTTGGCGCGCTGTATATTTATTTCGGAAAGCTTTTATTTGTGGGAGGGAATCCCAATATTGATTTAGTCTTTTTCAGAAAAACTCCGCAGGCAATTCTAGTCGCCCTTCAGCCTTTTATTATCGGACCGATATTAGAAGAACTGCTTTATCGCAGTGTGTTGATGACGAGTTTTTTCGAAAAGTCAAAGTATTTTTTAGACTGTCTATTACCAGCCATCTTTTTTTCGATTGCACACCTCTTTTCATACGGTTTTTATTTAGACCTCTTTAAAAATTATGCTGTTATGGGCTTAGTACTTGCTCTCCTTTTTAAGAAAACACGCTCCATTTATCCGCCTGTGCTGGTTCACATCTTTTGGAATATTTATCTTGGTTGGGATACAATTTTATTTGTCTTTTTAGGTAAATAGCTGCTTAAGATTAATCCATCATGCAAAAACGACCTATATGTACCATTTAAGACTTAAAATTAACAATTTATGACTGAGACAAATTTTACAATAAAACTTTGATAAAATAAAAATGTCAATCGCGATGACAAATAAAAAAGAAAGCGGAGATTAACTATGACAGCAAAAACTTTAGAACAATTTGAAACAATGACAGCTGAAGCACTTGCCAATGTTGAAGGCGGTAATCAAGTCTTTACTGGAGGTGGAGGTACATGGAAACCTGATAAACCATGGTGGACAAAAGTTAACTGGTGCTCATTCGCTAGTGGTGCTAATGGAGGCATGACTGTTTGCTGAATCCTTTTTTTCCAGATGATTCTAGAGGAAAGCAAATAGTAATATTTGCTTTCCCTCTGGTTTTTTATACCTTATTCTTTAATATTATTCCGACGGGACTTAATGAAGCCATCACACAATATTCAGTACGTATTTTTTATGCGACCCTCATTTTTTGCACCTACTACACATTAATTTTAGGCTTAATGAGTTTCTTTTTATATTGGCAAAATAGCAGCGCCTTTTTCAAAGTAAATCTTAAAGGGAATGATGTTCTATGTGTGATACTATTGGTTTTGGCAAATCTTTTTCTTTCAACAATATTTACATTTTATTTACCATTACCGCTAAATCAAGAATTACTGAATGAGAATCAGATGATGGTATCAAAAGATGTTTTATTGGTGAGATTTTACTGGGGCGGAATTGTTACACTCATTAATGAAGAATTATTTTACCGTGGCATACTCATGTCAACTTATTTTAAGCATTCACGATATTATCTAGATGTTCTAGTATCTGCCATCTGTTTTGCCTCTGCCCATGTCATCTGGTCAGCCTGGTCATGGCTAGATTTTATTCAATATATTCCAGCAGGGCTTTCATTAGGGTTAACCTTTAAATGGACAAAGTCAATTTACTACCCAATTTTATTGCATTTTTTAGTCAACTATGGTCCTAGGATTGTTGATATTTTGTTAAATTGAAAACTGGTCATTTGAGTGACTGGTTCTCAATTTTATACGATTACATACCATATTTAAAATCAATCGTAAATGATCAAAAAGTCTTGAGACTAACACTTATAAGCAGAGATTAACTATGACTTTTGAACAATTTGAAACAATGACAGATACACAGCTTTCAGCAGTGGAAGGTGGGGTTAATGTTGCTAATGAATACGGTAGTAGCTACTGGGGGTACGTTTCATATTGTAAAGATGGTATCCATGTTACACCATATCCATACGTTTGTCGAGAAAAAAGAAGAAAATGATTCTTGCTAAGGAAGAAATTTAGCGGTTTCTACTTAACCTCTCTTTTTACAGCAGCTGCTTATCTCATTTGATGATGACAAGAATTTAATGTTACATCATTTATTGATTTGATATCAAAAGAAATGGCAAGTCACTAATACTTCTATTGGTTTAGAGCAGCGAAATTATTTTTATCGTTTTTGCGATTATAACTTGCAGACAATTGAGGCCGGGACAAATGTCCTGCCTCGTTTCACTTTTTTAGATAAATGCGTTTGGCGCAGGGGATAAGAATTTTCCTAATCAACTGTTCCACTCTCATTTTATTTCAATTCTAAGGAGAGTTTATGAAAAGAAAAACTTTGAAATTAATGATTTTCTTAGCAGCAGCTATTGTTTCTATGATTACAGCAGCGGTATTTGCTGATGAAGAAACCACTCAGACGGCTGTTGCTGTTAACGAGACTGAAGAAAATATAAAATCAGAAGAGGCAGACCCGAGAGGTGAAGCCGCTGAAAATAGCTATGCGGCCCTTGACGGAGACGCTTTGCCAACAGAGGAGGAGTCGCCAGCTGCTGTTGCATTTGACGAGGCAGACGAAAACGAAGAAACGGAAATAACGATTTATCAGTATGAGGAGAATATAAGCGATTCTAATCAAGTCCCGATTACTGAAGTTTATTCTATGTTTGCAGAAGATGGGAAAGAGCATGTGATTTATATCGGACGTCCGACTTGTTACTACTGCCGCCAATTCTCACCAGCTTTAAAGGCATTCAACGCTTTAATAGACAATCGTTTAGAGTATTATAATACTGATAGCGAAGATTTTGATGAAGAGGCAAAACATTTTCTTTACGTTACGCTCGGTATTCCTGGAACACCAACTACCATTCGTTTGCAAAACGGAAGAGTAATAAGCGCTTGGGTCGGCAGCGGTATTTCCGGCCAAGAACTCTATGATCATCTGTTCTATGACGATACTCCAGCCGCTAGGGTGGAAGCTGATTCTGCCAGTGGGACGGCAGAAACGGGGAATAAGAGCTTAGAAAGCAGTCATACTCAAACGCCAGATGCTGCTTTGTCTCAAGACATCATGGACGCTGCTCAAGCAGCACCAATAATTCTAGATAATAAAAGCTTCCCAAAGATACATGTGGAAAAAAACAGTACAGTCCAAAAAAAGATTCTGCCTCACTTAGGTATGAATGGCAATCGATTTTCCTTTTACGGTTTTATTATTTCTGCCTTAGGATTCGTTTTACTGAAACGAACTCCAAAAAATATTAAAGAAAGGTAAGTTGCATTATAGAAATGAAATATCCTCTTAAGAGTATTTTAAGCTCTAGGAAATGAGCCAAGTCTCTTTTATGTTACAATAAAACCATCGCAAATGGTGAATGTTAGGGAAGGTTTATGTTAGATATTTATATACTTGAGGATGATATCATTCAACAATTTCGTATGGAGCGTGAAATTGAAGCGATTATGTCAAAAAATCATTGGCTTTATCAAAGATTAGAGACTTTTAGTTCTTCAAAGGATATTATAGCTAAGTCATCTGAAAAAGGGGAACATCAAATTTTCTTTCTTGATTTAGAAATAAAAGAGGATAAAAAGCAAGGGATAGAGGTTGCCAAAGCTATCCGTGAAAAAGATGCAACAGCCATTATTGTTTTTGTCACAAGTCATTCAGAATTTATGCTCATAACTTATCAATCGCTGGTAGGGGCCATCGATTTTATCGATAAAAATCTGAATAAGCAGGCTTTCAGTGAACGTATAGAACTGTGTTTAAAAGAAGCCATGAAGCACCAATCTGGTTATTTTGGTGAGAGTTATTATTTATTTGAAACATCAAAAGCACGAGTACGCATACCTTATAATGATATTCTTTATTTTGAAACATCTCCTGCTGCTCATCGTGTTATCTTGCATACAAAAAATGATAGGTTTGAGTTTTATGCAACCATCGCAGAAGTGGCTAAATCTGACAAACGTCTTTTCAAATGCCATCGTTCTTTTGTTATCAATGTGGATAATGTCAAAAGATTTGATAAAAAAAGACGGAGTGCCTACTTTGAAACAGGGGATTACTGTCTAGTTTCCAGAGATAAAGTAAAAGCTCTCTTGAATGAGATGAGGTGAGAAGATGATAAGCCATTATCTGAGTGAGCTAGCTTATTATCCTGTCATTATGTTGATTTACTCCAATGTTAGAGGCGAAAAATTAAAGTTATGGGAAATAACAATAATAGGTCTATCCTTCTTTATTATTGATTCTACATGGTTTTATACAATTATCGGCCGAATTTTAATTTTGATACTTCTATCCTACTTGAAAGATAAAACACTCCCCTTTTCTTTGTATGTTTTTTATGGGAGTTTTACTTGGGTTATTGAGAGTATTATCATTAGGATAATTAGTTTTTTTATCTACCCTATGTTGCACATTAATTATATTGATTTAAGCAAGAATGATGGATTGTTTATCATTACAGAAATTTCAGTAATAATAATATATTTCTTAATGGTAAAGCTTTCTAAAATTAACTTTCAAACTTTTATCGTGCTGAGTGAGGTGAAAAAGTTAAAAAAAGTTTTAATTTTTACAAACTCAACGATGATTTTTTACTATGTAGTTATAGAATTTTTGACAGGAGTTGAATTTCAAGGAGGAGTTCCAACTTTATTTTACCGTCAGTGGCTAGTCGCTCTTTACTTTATTTTCTTTATCTTAATGCTGATTTACATGAACCGTTCCTACCAGAATTGGCTGGAAAGGGAAGTTGCAGCAGCGCGTGAGTATGAGTTACATTCTTTATCAGTCTATAGTAAACAAATTGAAGGATTGTACGAAGAATTAAGAGCTTTTCGCCATGATTATGCTAATATCTTAGCAAGTTTAAAAGAAGGAATCGACCAAAATAATATGGATATGGTACGAAAAATTTACAACACTGTGTTAGAAGAGTCAGGACATCTTGTTCAAAATAAAAAATTCGACATTGGACGATTAATTAATATTGATAACGATGCTGTAAAGAGTCTTTTATCAGCTAAGGTTTTAGAAGCAGAATCTTATCATATCGAGGTTGAACTTGAAGTTAAAGACAAAATTGGAGCTCCGGACATTCCTTTGCTGGATTACGTTCGCCTGCTGTCCATTTTGTGTGATAATGCTATTGAGGCTGCCTTGGAAGCTGAGAAACCCGCTAAATAATTGCCTGTTTTTATCAGGAAGATGAGTATATCTTAATCGTAGAGAATACTACAAAAGAAGAGCGAGTTCCTGTGGAATTAATTTACCATAAGGATTACTCAAGTAGAGGCTTAGGGCGCGGTGTGGGTCTTAAAACCATTAACAAAATGCTAAAACGCTATTCAAACTTGTCAATACAGACATCAAGTAAAAATTACCATTTTAGACAGACAATAGTTATTAAAAAACCATTCGACTAAAAGAGTCGAATGGTTTTTATTTAAGTTTGCTTTTTTTGCTTGTTTTGAAAGTTTTTCAACCAATCAAAGGGACCGGCCATTAAAAAGTTTTGACCTGTTCCTCCGATTGTTTGTGCTAATTCATCTTGTTTCAATTCTTTAAATTTTTTACTTTGTTTCATCCTATGGCCTCCAGATGCCGTTATTATAGCAGAAAAAAGTGCAAAGAAAATTACCTAGTCATAAACGGTCGTTTTTAGGTCGTAAACAGTAATTAGGCGTTCTTGAAAATAATTCTGAAACAGCATTTTAGCGTTGCTAGATAGAGCTGACAAATTTGTGCCATGAATTGAGCGAAGTTCGCCAAAGTCTGCTATTTAACTGCCATTGGCTATAGCAGAAAACTCTTTATTGGTTGGTCATCAGGACCTTTCTCGGTTTTGTTCCTTCTGCGGGGCCGATAACTCCTGCTTCTTCCAATTCATCCATCAGGCGTGTGGCTCTGTTAAAACCGACTGAGAGACGCCGCTGGAGCATAGAGGCACTGGCCTTCTGTGTTTCCAGCACCAGCGCTTTTGCTTGTGCAAACAGGGGGTCCCCCTGACTGTCTTCAGATCCAGAAAATTCGTCATTTTCTGATACCTCACCCGGATCAAAATTCTCATCGTAGTCTGCTTCAGCCTGATCTTTGACAAAGGTTACGATTCTTTCCACATCGTCATCAGAGATAAAGGATCCTTGCAGGCGGACGGGATGACTCATGCCGATCGGACTAAAAAGCATATCACCGCGTCCCAATAGCTTTTCGGCTCCATTTGCATCAAGAATCGTCCGGCTGTCTGTTCCGCTGGATACGGCAAAAGCGATACGCGACGGAACATTAGCCTTAATCAGCCCGGAAATGACATCAACGGAAGGCCGCTGTGTCGCCAAAATCATGTGAATCCCTGCAGCACGCGCTTTTTGTCCTAAACGGATAATGGCATCTTCCACTTCTTTGCTGGCCACCATCATCAAATCTGCCAGTTCATCTACAATGACAACAATCAGCGGCAATGGAATTTCTTTCTGATCAGATTTAGCATTGTGAGCTTCAACCTTGGCATTATAGCCGTTTATATTTCTGACACCGAGATGACTGAATAGTTCGTAACGGTTTTCCATTTCATCAACGACTTTCTGCAGTGCTTTACTGGCTTTGCGGGGATTGGTAACAACCGGAATCAGCAGATGCGGGATATCATTATAAACAGACAACTCAACCATTTTAGGATCAATCATCATAAATTTGACTTGATCAGGCCGTGCCTTCATCAAAATACTGGCAATAATCCCATTAACCGCAACTGACTTACCGGATCCTGTTGAACCGGCAATAAGCAGGTGAGGCATCCGGGTCAAATCAAAGCTGTGCGCCAGACCATTGACTGCTTTACCCAGCGGCACCTCCAATAATTTGTCCGGATCGGTATCCGCCTGCTCCCAGAGCTCACGAAAACTGACCGTCGCTATTTCAGAATTAGGCACTTCAATTCCCACCAGAGATTTCCCCGGAATCGGAGCCTCAATCCGCACATCATTAGCTGCAAGAGCTAAGGCCAAGTCATCTGCCAGATTAGCGATACGGTTCACACGAACACCTACAGCCGGTTTAACTTCATATTTAGTGACAGAAGGACCTATTTCAGCACGCTCAACACTGACTTTAATCCCAAAACTGGCAAAGGTTTCTTCAAGAATTCTGATGTTTTTGCGCACCAAATTTTTTTCCTTGGATTGATTTTTAGGCTTATCCGGTGCAAATAAATCAATTGAAGGCAGCTGATAGATAAGCGGAGCTTTTGGTGTAAAATCAACCTCAATAGACTCATCACCAGCATCTGCTTCTTCAGCCGGAAAAGTCTGCCCATAGTTATCGTCATCAGCCAGCTGATCCAAATCAAAAGCTGAACTTTCTGGAATTGGGGCAGTTTCGGGGAGGTCAGCGCCATAGCCATTATCATAAGCAATAATCTCAGGTTCTGCCGGATAAGCAGGAGAAGGCACTCCCTGATCTGTTTCGTTTTCCAAAGCAGCCTGCAAAGCTTCTGAAGCTTCTTTTTCGGCCAATTCACGCTCTGCTGCTGCCTTTCTTTCTTCACGTTTTACAAAACGCTCCTGTTTTTTGCGCTCATGCCGGTTCTGTAATTTTTGCAGACTGTTTTTGAAAAAATCTGTAATATCATAGATATCCCAAGGACTCATCAAAAAGAGTCCCAAAAGAATAAAAAGTGCCCCGATTAAGAAAGAGCCGATATTAGAAAAAAGAAAATCAACCGGTTTATATAAAACAGCTCCAATCAGGCCACCGCCTGTAAACTGCTTAACCTGAACATTAAGAAGCTCTTTTAAAAGAACGTTAACTGTTGTTTCAAAAATCGGTTTTCCCCTGTGAGATGCCAGAGAGAAAAAATAGGCATGCCATTCCAGCAGCAGACCGATTAAAGTCACCATAAATCCGCCTATCAGGCCTTCAAATTTCTTCAGCCATTTGAAAGCGAACAGATAGATGAGCACAGCCAAAATAACCAGATAGGCTAAACTCCCTACAAAGATACGCACCAAATTATAGACCGTTACGCCAAAAAAGCCTAAGCGAATAAGACCAAAAAAGAGGACTAGTGCCGTCAGGACAGAAAAGACCATCCTCTTAATCGCTCTTCTTTTTTCTTGTTCTGCTTTTGTCAGCCGCCCTCTTGAGCGGCCTTTCTTTCTGTTCTTTCTTTTTGCCATGATTTTATTATAGCATTTTTGAAGGTTTTTATAAAATGGCGGCTTGAAGCTTTATTCTCAAATAAACAGACCTGAGCAATCATAGATTTCTGCCTGCCCGTTCTTTTTGCTTAGCAGTTTAAATGACTTTCTAAAAAAACTCCGAAAATGATCTCGGAGTTGTCTAGAAACTATTCGGCAAAAAGAGAGTTAGCCTTGTCTTTTTAAATTAAAGCGTACAAAATAAATCATTAATAGCAGGGTTGTTAAAAATGCAATCATAATCAAACTGCTGGCAGAAGCAAGAAAGAAAAAGCTGACCGCAAAACCGCTGGCAAGCAGGAATAATTCTTGCAGACAAAATCTTTTACTAAAGCGGTGTGATTTTTTATTATAGGCCTTATGTAAGAAAAGTGCTCCCAGCAGTAAAAAAATTCCCAAATAAAGCAAGAACAGCGCAAAACCGTTGCTGGCTTCCTGTTCACCTAAAAAACCAAGCGAAACCGTGACAAAGCTCAGACCAAACAAAATCGGATAATGATAATAAATAGCAGCATTACCGGACACACCTGTCTTGTGAGCATCAATCATATGGTCCATTTCCACAATATAGATCATAAAAAGATTGGTGACAATCAGAAAAATCAAAAATGAATCAAATGACAGTTTGCTTCTGTCAAAATAAGGAGCGATGCCTATCAGCATTTCACCAAAAGTGATGATGACCAAAAGAGACAAACGCTCGATCAGATGAGGAAAATTTAAGGGCGTCACCGCCTCCTGCATCACACGTTTCTTAGGTGCTGTTAAGACGCTGGGGAGTAGCCAGGTAACAACAATCCCAGCAGCTCCAACCAGCAGACCAATACGGTAAGGAAGCCAGCCTGCCAGAAATAAAACAGCCGAACGAAGGCCTAAAATATAGAAAAACTGCTTAATAAAATGCCGGTCAGCCGGATTGTCAGTTTTAAAATATTCAGCAACATACTGAAGCAGCAAAATAAAAGAAATAAGGGCGACAGGCAGTATAAATAAAGGGAAATCTGATGACCAGTCTCCTGTAATGGCAGTAGAGGAAACTAAAAGGCAGGCCATCTGAGCGAACATAAACAGAATATTAGTCAGAGAATTGCTGCCAAAGCGATTCGTAAAGACAGTCTGCACCATCCAGGAATTAATAAAAATCATCAAACCAATAAAAAAGGTAAAAAAGGCGTAGGGTCCGACAATACCATGGTGGACATGGTGAATAAGCGAAGTCACCTGACTGATAGCATAAACATAAACCAAATCATAAAAAAGTTCTGTCAGCTCTACTTTTTTATGTTTAATAGGCGACATTGCAGCACTCCTATCTATTTCTTTTAAGCTAAAAACCTTACCAGTTATCATACTCTGCAATAAAAACAGGAGCTGATGCAAAGAGCCCTTCTTTATCAGCCCTTGCTACTGTTTAGGTTTAAGCGTCTACTGCAAAGATGAGTCAAAAAACAGGCCGCCTTGATTGACTAGAGTGCTGGCAGTTAAGCTGATTAACTTTTTGGACTGCACCATTTCTCTGGTCTGCTCCAGATAAGCAGTGAAATGCGGAGTCTGCCGATGTTTTTCATAAGCATCAGCATTTGCATAAATTTCAAAAAAACGCCAAGAAGCAGGACTGTCAGCAAGCCTTGCAGCATACATGGCGAGCACCCCTGGTTCTTCTGCCATCGCTGCTGCCATTTCTTTTGTGACAATATCCCGAAAGTTTTGATTATCTTCAGGCTTGACATCAACTTCAGCCAGTTTGACAGTAAGATCATTTTGTCCGTGAAGGCCAATCGCTTTTTCTTTTTCCTGCAGCCACTGCGGTTCAGTCTGATAAATAAGACGATCGGTCAGATGCTTAGCAGCAAAGCCTGCAAAAGACTGAAAATGCTGGGAAGCAGCATGCGCTTGATAAGCTTCATCATCCTTGTATATTTCAAGAACATAAAAGGTTGTTTTGTCCTCAGGCAAATAACTGCTGTACATGGCCAGAGTCCCCGGTTCTTTTTCGATGGATGTTTGTAAATTATGCTTTCCAATCTCCTTAAAATCTTCTAGCTTATCAGGAGCAGTTTTAAGCTTAAAAATTCTCATAAGAGGCGTTGTAGTCAAATGATTGGTCATTTTTATCTTCCTTACTTTCTATATAATTTAGCGGTAAAATTATGATAAAGGATGGCTTCTCTGTCCGACTGAGAGATAGCCATTTCTTCGACAGCAGTCAAAATCTCATCGGTAGCACCTGCAGGCAGCACACCAAGAGGGGCATCTGTTCCAAAGAACATATGGTCGCAGCCAAAATAGGCAGCTGCCAGATCCAATGCTTTTGCATTCCCCAGAAGGGCCGTGTCAGCATAAAAATTAGTGAAATCTTTAGCCAAATACTCCGGTAAAATACGGTTAATACGTTCAGAAAAATACGGAACCATAGCCCCAGCATGATGCACCAATATCTTTAAATCTGGAAATTCTTGGAAGTATTCCGCTTGGACAATCTGCAGCATGGCCTGTGACAGTTCATATTCCCATGACAGTATGATATTGTTATCCGGCTTGCGCTCATCAAAAACCGGATGCAGCCAAATCGGAAACCCTAACTGAGCACATTTGGCAAAAATAGGTTTAAAGGCCGGATCGGCAACAGACTGCCCTAAATGTCTGGTAAAAAGCTGAATACCTAAAATTTCCTTATGAACCTTGACAAAATCATCCAGCATTAGCAGGCTCTCATCGATATTATTTAACGCCAGCATAGCTACGCCGCCGGCAAAAAGATCAGAATTCTCTTGTACAGTCTGCAGCAGCTCTTCATTAGCTTTTCTAGTTAAAAGAGCGGCTGTTTTTCCGGACATATAGTCCTCCGGATTCAGATTAACATAAGAAATGACCTGACGGACTCCTGCTTTCTTATGCTGCCGTCTCAGTTCCATATTTGTCAAAAGCGGATTCTGAATGAAAGGCTGTTTTTTGGGTAAATCCTGATCCAGCATCAACATTCTTTTGTAAAACTCTGGCAAGAGGACATGGGCAAAAACATCGATGGTCTCCATTAAAAAACTCCTTCTGCTTTATTATCTGCTCCAGATGAGAAACAAGGAAGCAGCAAAATATAAAAGAAAATAAGAAAAATGCAGGGGCAGATTCCATTTTAAGTAGATGCGGCGCATTGTCTCACTCATCCGACCGCTGTTAATCTCTTCCTCACTTTCACCAAATCCTGTTAAACGGTGGGCTGCAAGCAGTAAAAGCAAGGGCAGAACCGCTCCCATTCGTGCCAGCCAAGTACCGGACTGCCAACTAAAAAACAAGGAAAGCACAGCCATTATAAACTGACCAAGCACACAGACAGCATACTGCCTAGGAACTCGTTTCTCCCGCCTGAAGGGGCTGTAATAAGCCGAAAAGCCGTCATATTTAGCGGTTTCCAGCAAATAATTAAAATACCGTCCGATAGTCAGGCAGTATGAGAGCATAAAACCAGCCATCATAGCGGTTAAAACAATCGTCACATCATATAAAAGCATTTTTCTTCCTCGCTTAGCAGCTGTTCCTTCGGTGCTGCATGCAACAGCAGACCATTTATTTCCTCTAATCCTAGCAGAAAGCCGGCTTTTAGAACTAGACTTATATTTTGCATCTGCTGTAAAAGTCAAATAAAAGGACATTTGCGGCATTCCTTAATTCAAGCACCGGTTCACTTTATTATAGCATTTGTAGTCGGCTATAAGTCAAGTTCTGACGGCCATTAAAAAATCCTGTCGTAGATAGTTAAACCGTAGGTTTCAATAATGCGGTTCAGTTTCTCCCCATAAGCTGTATCAGTGGCATAGGTACCGGTTAAGGCAGCTGTCGCTTCCTGATAGGAGCGGGCTGAAGTCTTTCTGACATTTTTATAGATATCTTTTTGAAGAAGCTGGACATAATCCTGCAGGGATTCCTTTTGACTGCCGTAAGAGCGAAAATCAGCATCAACTTGATAGTAATGACCGCTCCCATCATCTTCCAAAGTTGCCATCGTCACCGATTGCCCCATATAATCTCCTTTGATTCCAAAAAAATTAAAATTAGGAGCCTGACTGAGAGCCGACTGACCGCTGTCAGATTCCAGCACGGCTTGAGCGATCATCACTGATGCATACAAATCATTTGCGGCTGCGATTTCCTGAGCGGTGGGGCCGATGGTTTGAATAAAATCAAGAGTGGTTTGGTCTTGAAGAAGGGTTTGATTGGCTGGCTCTGTTTCTTTGTCCCGGTCTAAGTATGCAGCAAAAACAAGTGCCAAAACAGAGAAGAGCAAGATAAAAGTGAGCAGCCTGTTTTTTTGTTTTTTCTTTAATCTTAGTTTTTTCATACAATACTCGCTTTTGATTATAATATGTATTAGTATAACAAAAGTCTCTTAAAAAACCAGTTTAGAAATGCAACAAATCAACTAAAGAATTGGCTGACAAACTGCTGAAACAGAATTTTTTATGTTTTATCGATTTTCCTTTGGCTCGGTCCGCTTTCGCCCTAATGATTTCAATCTTCAGCAGCCCTAAATTTGAATAAAATGGCAGCAAAAAAAGCCAAAATCAGAGAGAGTTCAGTCTCTGATTTTGACTGCAGCAAACTATTGCTATAAAAACCTTGATAAGCTTATTACTGCGCCTTACGCAGAGCTCCAAAGAGAATACCTGATACCACTGCTCCTATCAGCACAAAGAGGATATAAAGGAGCGGATTTGAAGTCAGTGCGATAACAAAGATACCGCCGTGCGGAGCCATCAGCTTAATTCCTGCATAGCCAACAAGCGCTCCCGCCAAAGCCGAGCCAGCCATAAAGCTTGGAATTGCCCGTCCCGGATCAGCTGCTGCAAAAGGAATAGCACCTTCTGTAATGAAAGACAGGCCCATGATGATATTAGTCAGACCGGAATTCCGTTCTTCTTCTGTAAATTTATTTTTGAACAAGAGTGTTGCGACAAAAATAGCCAGCGGCGGTACCATACCGCCTGCCATAACAGCTGCCATAACAACAGATCCGCCATCGGCAATAGAGGCAGCCAGTGTTCCTGTACCAAAGACGTAAGCCGCCTTGTTGAAAGGTCCGCCCATATCAATAGCCATCATGCCGCCGAGAACCAAGCCCATCAAAACGGCCGAGCTGCCCGAAAGGCCTTCAAGGAAATTGTTTAAAGCCGTATTGATTGCCGCCATCGGGATGTTGACAGCAAGCATCAGAAATCCGGTAACAAAAACGCCAAGCAGAGGATAGAGCAAAATAGACTTAATGCCCTCAAGCGAGCGCGGCAGACCGGCAAGCAGTTTTTTCAAGACTAAGATAACACCGCCGGCAAGGAAACCGCCGACAAGAGCGCCGAGAAAACCTGACGGGATAGCATCCGGAATATCACTTGCAGCTGCTGCAAACGGTACTTTCCCAAAAGCCAGACCGGAAGAAGCAATGGCACCAGCGACAAAACCAGCAACAAGACCCGGTTTTTCAGCGATTGAGTAAGCGATATAACCTGCAAGAACTGGCAGCATAAAGTTAAAGGCCACATCTCCGATGCTCTTAAACAAAGCCGCGATTTCATTATAAGAACCAAGATTGCTTAACTGGTCCTGAGGAACCCCCAGCAGGTTATCCAGTAAAAAGGCTAAAGCAATCATAATCCCGCCACCGATGACAAAAGGCAGCATTTGGGAAACACCGCTCATCAGATGCTTATAAAAAGCACTGCCGAGGCCCTGTTTTTCTGCTTTGCTTTCTGCTGCAGAAGCCGTATCTGCAGCAGCATCAGAGGCCGTATAGGTATCCGCCTTGCCTTCAAGGATAATATTCAGCAGCTCTTCGGATTTTTTAATCCCATCAGCAACAGGCCTGGACACTAAAGGCTTACCGCTGAAGCGCGACATTTCAACAGCTTTGTCAGCAGCAATAATAACCCCTTTAGCGCGTTTAATTTCATCATCAGTTAATTTATTGCCGATTCCTGAAGCTCCATTTGTTTCCACGCGGACCTGAACACCCATTTCCTGCCCTTGTTTAATTAAGGCTTCTTCTGCCATATAAGTATGGGCAATCCCTGTTGTGCAGGCTGTAACAGCAACGACAAGCGGCTGATCATCTGATGCCGGTTCACTGGCAGCCGGTGCGGTGGCTTTGCTGTCCTCTTCTGTTTCGTCAAAAACAGCAAGCACTTGATCAGGGCTGGTTACCTGACGCAATTTATCGGCAAAGCCGTCTTTTAAGAGGTATTTTGACAATTCAGCCAAAGCAGCTAAGTGAGTGTCATTAGCACCGTCCGGAGCAGCAATCATAAAGAAAAGATCAACAGGCTGTCCGTCAAGAGCCTCATAGTCCACACCAGCTTGTGATTTTGCAAAAAGAACAGTTGCTTCTTTAACAGCTGCGTTTTTGCTGTGCGGCATCGCAATGCCGTCACCCAAACCGGTCGAAGTCTGTGCCTCACGGTTCATAATCCCTTCTTTAAAAACAGCGAAATCTGTTACAATGCCTTTATCAACCAGTTTTGTAACCATTTCATCAACAGCAGCTTCTTTGGTTACTGCCTGCAAATCAAGAATCATGACTTCTTTTCTCAGTAAGTCTTGAATTTTCATATTTTTTCTACCTCTACTTTTTCATAAGTTTCCTTAATAAACGCGGTGTCTGCCAAATCATCTGAAAAGGTGGTTGCTGTGCCGCAGGCAACTCCCCATTTCAGGGCTTCAAGGAGATTGCCCGTATTGACATATTCACCGGTAAACCCGGCAACCATTGAATCACCGGCACCAACAGAATTTTTCACCTCACCTTTAATCGGCTTAGCAAAATAGCTGACCTCCGGACTGACCAGCAGGGCTCCGTCTCCAGCCATGGAAACAATCACATGCTGAGCACCTTTTTCCAGAAGTTTATGAGCGTACTTTTCAATATCAGCCAGCCCTTCAAGTTTCACTCCAAAAATATCGGCCAATTCATGGTTATTGGGCTTCACCAACAAGGGCTCATAAGCTAGGGCATCCAAAAGTGTTTGACCTTCAAAATCACAGACAATCTGTGCCCCTGTTTTTTTAACTAAAGGAATCAGTTCTTTATAGATTTCATTGCCTAAACTGGTCGGTGCACTTCCAGCAAAAACAACGGTATCCTGATTGGACAGATTAGCGAGAACAGCCTGCAGTTCTGCAGACTTTTGGGCGGAAATAGCAGGACCTGTCCCATTGATTTCTGTCTCTTGGCTGCTTTTGATTTTGACATTAATCCGAGTATCTTCCTCGACCTCAACAAATCGTGTGCTGATTCCTTCTGACAGCAAACCATCTTTGATAAACTGACCGGTAAATCCGCCGATAAAACCAGTCGCTATACTGGCGCAGCCTAAACGCTGAAGAATACGGCTGACGTTAATCCCCTTTCCCCCTGTAAATTTATCGTCGCTTTTCATGCGGTTGACTTCTCCAAGTTCAAGTTTGTCAACGCGGACAATAAAATCGATTGAAGGATTTAAAGTAACTGTGTAAATCATACCTCGAATACCCTCGTTTTCTCTTTAATTTTTTTCATCAAGGTCAGATCGGAATGGTTGGTAATAATCTCAGCCGCTTCAATCCGAGCCACCTTAGCAAATGAAACATGGCCGATTTTGGAAGAGTCTGCTAAAATATAGGACTTTTGAGCATTCTCAATGATGGTTTTTTTGATAACTGCCTCTTCAAGATCAGGTGTAGTCAAAAAAATATCATCTACTCCATTCATTCCCAAAAACGCTTTATCAAAATTGAGCTGGCGGATCTGCTCCACTGCAACATTGCCGATACTGGCATCTGTCGTCGTTTTAACGACACCCCCGATAATAAGGGTATCAATGCCGCGCTCGACTAATTTACTGGCATGGTGAATCGAATTGGTAACAACTTTTATATCATTTTGAAATAGCTCTTCCAAAAGCAATTCGGTTGTTGTTCCTGCATCGATGAAAATAACTTCACCGTCTGCAATAAAGGAAGCCGCTTTCTTAGCAATGTCAGTTTTAAGCTGAACGTTTTTGATAGATTTTTGCTGATTAGTCAGTTCTTCCTGCAGAGAATGCAGGAGCTCAGCTCCGCCGTGCACCCGATGCAGCTTATGCTCATTCTCCAATTCATCTAAATCACGCCGAACAGTTGATTCAGATGTTTTGAGAATAGTCACCAAATTTTCTAAGGTTACAAAACTATCTTTTGAAATTTCTTCCATAATCACTTGTTTGCGTTTCGATTTTAAAATGTGCTCACCCCCTTTTTTTGAAATCGTTTACAGCTTCCATTATACTATTTTTTCAAAATCTGTCAATAGAATTCTGTCATTTTCTTTCAAAATACAAGGATAGTATCAGTTAAGAAGAAAATAGGAAGACGTCTTAGGCTCTTTGTATCTTATGTAAAAATGAGGGGGGGACAGTTGATTAGGGAAGCCGTTATCCCTTGCTTGACAAGGAATAAAAACTTCCAACCAACCGCTGCGCCAAACTCATATGTCTAAAAAAGTAAAATGAGGCAGGAACTTTTGTCCCAGCCTCATTGTCGAAAAAAATAATAGGTTTAAGCAGGTAAGCGTATGAGAATTCTGGTAAAAACACTGATCCGGCAGCTTACAGCAGGTAGCTGGCGGCAGTGTTTTCTTATTTAATCAAAGAGGTAGAATGGACCAGTCGGTTATCACGATCCGGATAAATGTAATTAATGGCCTGAGCTACAGCCGTCGGAGCCTCACCAAAACCCGAAGCAATCAAATCTATTTTTCCTTCATATGCTGCAGCATCTCCAATAGCATAAACACCCGCCTGACTTGTTTCAAAGAGCGGAGAGACCGTAATGCTGGAGCGTTTAAAATCCAGTCCCCAATTTTTGAGATTTTTATTAGAGGTTGAAAAGCCAAAACTGACAATCAAAGCATCTAAATCAAGAGTGAGCATTTCTTCTGACTTGACCTTTTGGATCTTAAGCTGTTCGGCCAGACCATTTTCGCCCTTGATTTCAATTGGAATATAAGGCGTTAAAATCTTAACATCAGAAGTTTGCAGCAGTTCAACACTGTGCTCATGTGCCCGAAAAGCATCACGCCGGTGAACTAAGGTCACACTTTCGGCCATATCTGCTAAATGAAGAGCCCAGTCCACAGCCGAATCACCTCCGCCGCAAATAACAACCTTTTTCCCGGCAAAGGTTTCTAACTGGTGCACATTGTAAAAGAGGTTATGATCAGCATAATCAGCTTCATTTTCCACACCTAAAGTCCGGGGAGCAAAAGCACCGTTGCCGCAGGCAATAATCAGCGCCCGAGAGCGGTGTTCTGCTCTGCTGGTCTGAATCGTAAAAAGGCCTTCTTCCTTAGTAAAGGTTTTAACTTCTTCTTTCAGACAGACTGTGATGCGGTCCTCAAAACGTTCCAGCTGCTTAAGCAGCTGATTCGTCAGGTCAGCTCCGCTGACAGATGGAAAAGCCGGAATATCATAGATTAATTTTTCAGGGTAAAGAACAGCAGGCTGCCCTCCCAATTCCGACAGGCTTTCAATAATTTTGACAGAAACTCCGCGCAGACCGGCATAAAAAGCGGCAAAGAGCCCGACCGGGCCGCCGCCGATAATGGTAATATCATAGATTGCTTCTTCCTTTAGCATTTCCTTCTCCATTCTAAACGATAATTAAGGACTTCCGATAAGGCAGACCGGCAGTCCCAAATTATTTAAACAACATACAGATTTCAAATACCTGCTTAACATCACAGAGCAGGCCCATTTCAGACCTTATACTATAATTAAATCCTTCATTGAGCTTGTTATATATTTAAAGCTTATTCTAGGGCTTCTTTTTTAATCTTAGCCAGAAGCTTCTCAGCCTCATCCGATAGCTGAGCATCTTTTAGCAAATCGGGCCGTCTTTCATAGGTTTTCCGCAGACTCTGCTCCAGCCGCCAACGCCGGATATTTTCATGATGTCCGCTCAGCAGGACATCCGGAACTTGCAAGCCCCGAAAATCGTATGGACGGGTATACTGGGGATATTCCAGCAAACCAGTCGAAAAAGAATCGTCCTGATGACTGGCTGTTTTCCCAAGAACGTCGGGAAGCAGGCGGACAGTCGCATCTATGACAGCCATGGCAGCCAGCTCCCCGCCGGTCAAAACAAAATCCCCCAGAGAAATCTCGTCCGTCACTAAGGTCTTAATACGTTCATCAAAACCTTCATAATGGCCGCAAATAAAGATGAGTTCTTTTTCTTCTGCCAGTTCCTCTGCATAAGCCTGACTGAAGGGCTTTCCAGCGGGATCCAGCAAAATAATTCGCGGGTGCTCTGCTTTTATGTTTTCGACAGCTGTAAAGACAGGCTGAGCTCGCAGCAGCATTCCCTGTCCGCCGCCATATGGCTCGTCATCAACATGGCGGGCATTCTCTGCCTGTTGGCGGAAATTATGGTAATGAACTTCCAGCAGGCCCTTATCCTTGGCTTTACCGAGAATAGAATGTTCTAAAGGCGCAAACATCTCCGGAAAAAGGGTTAAGATATCAATTTTCATCATCCAGTCCTTCCAAAAGATTAACAGCCACACGGCCGGCTTTGCTGTCGACATTTAGGATTACTGACGGAATATAAGGAAGCAGTAAATCCCGCTTGCCTTTGCGCTTAACAACCCAGACATCATTAGCACCGGGCTGGAGAATTTCTGAGATGCGTCCAATAAACACGTCCTTTTCATAAACGTCAAGACCGATGATTTCATGATAATAAAATTCACCCTCCTCGAGTTCCGAAAGATTGTCTTGGGCAACTTTCAGTGAAAATCCTTTATACTGTTCCACATCATTGATATGATACAAGCCCTTAAATTTGATAATATCAAAATTTTTTTGCTGACGGTGGCTGGCAATCTCTACATCTCTGATAAAACGGTCTTGATCATCAAACAGAGCCAGAACAGCTCCCTTTTTGAAACGCTCCTCAGCAAAATCAGTGACACTAAGTACCCTCATTTCCCCTTGAAGCCCTTGAGTATTAACAATTTTTCCGACATTAAAATAGTTCATTTTCCGCTCCGCTGTGCTTAGTTTTGCTTATTAACCTCTAATGCAAAAGAAAAGACAGGCCAGGCCTGCCAAAAGACTTTCACTGGGGTAGCTGGATTCGAACCAACGCATGAGGGAGTCAAAGTCCCTTGCCTTACCGCTTGGCTATACCCCAAAACTCACCTACTATTTTAGGCCAATCGCTCGTTTTTGTCAAGAGCTCATCAAAAAGTATTCTGTTTTAAGGCACTGCCTCCAATCCAAGTCAGTAAAAAACTTTCTATCAGAGACAGTGCTAAAAACAGAAAAATTTATTTCTCGTCAATAACCAGCCTTACTTTTTTTCCTTGAGTAGGGACTGAATAAACAATTGATCTTATTGCTGTGATTGTACGGCCTTTTTTGCCGATGACTCGGCCGATATCCTGAGTATCCAAATCCAGATGGTACTCAAGGAAATCCGGAGTGTCCTGAATCCTGATTGTAAATAAATCAGGCTGTGAAATTAAGGGTTTCACAATAGCAATAATCAGATTTTCGATAGTATCCATAAGCTTACATTATTTTTTTAATTTTGATTCATGGAATTTCTGCATAATTCCGGCTTTTGAAAGAATACTGCGAACAGTATCTGAAGGCTGAGCTCCTTTAGACAGCCAGTCAAGAATACGTTCTTCTTTAAGTGTTACTTGATTGTCTTCAACGAGCGGATTGTAAGTGCCGACAGTTTCGATGAAACGGCCGTCGCGCGGAGAGCGGGAATCAGCTACATTGATACGATAGAAAGGTTTTTTCTTAGAACCCATGCGTGTTAAACGAATTTTTACTGCCATGTATTAAAATCTCTTTTCTAAATGTAAAATAATGAATCAAGTTACCAGTTTCTGGCAAACCCGTCTTATCTATTGTAGCATAAAAAACAGAGGTGTCAAGTTTTTTTCTTGACACCTCTGTTTTTTATAACAATTTCTTTAACAGCCGGCCGCCGTAAATCCAAAAATACCCATAGGCCACAATAGAAAACGGCTTACAGAGCAGGATAAGCCTGATAAAACGGCTGTATGACATACTGGTGAGCCCTGTCACCATGACCATGATATCAGCCGGTGAAACGGGAGAGAGCATATTTAAAATAAAGAATTTTTCATAAGTCGGCGTAAAGAGCATTTTTTCGTAGTGGTGAAACTGCTTTTCTGTCACAAATAGAAAGATGAATTTCCTGCCGAAATGACGTGTCAGAGCAAACAAAATGACACTGCCAATCACAATGCCCAGATAATTCAGAATAAAACCAAGCACCGGACCAAAGGCCAAAAAACCGACAACTGTTGTCACACCGCCAGGTATAATTGGAATAACAACCTGAATAATCTGCAGCAGGAAAAAAAGCAAAGCGCCTAAAAGCAGACGTTCCTGTAAGAGCTTAGTTAAGGCATCCGGATTATTTAAAATATTTAAACCTTTAAATAGATAAACAAGAAAAGCAACCGTTACAAAAAGAGACAGCCAGCCGATTAATTTAAAAATTCTCTGCCAAGTATGATAAGACATCGCACTCCCTTTAACAAGATACAAAGCCCGTTAAAAACGCAAAAGGAAAATAGGGGACTGGCTGACGAATCGCCAGATTCTAAGTCAGGACATCTTTTTCCCGCAGCGTTTAGGGCGTGTTCAATTAACAAGATACAAAGCCCGTTAAAAGAGCAAAGCAAAAATGACGGTAAGCCAGAAATCTTCGATTTCGTCGGCGCACCTCTGCCAGGACGGCTAGAAGGGTGCGGCAGGCTGTTAAGACTGCAAAGCCTTCAGACGGCTACGGCTAGCTAACTTGAAATCAATTCTAAACTTAGCTATATCTTTTTTGCAAAGAGCTTAGGGCGTGTTCAATTCACAAGATACAAAGCCCGTTAAAAGCTCTCAGCAAAAATAGGAGGCTGACCGCTGAGTCATTAAAGACTCAAGGGAAGGCTATCTTTTTTGCAAAGAGCTTAGGGCGTGTTCAATTCCTCAATTATTCGTACCGTAAGGCTTCAATCGGATTCAGTTTGCTTGCTTTATTGGCAGGCAAAATTCCAAAAACAATTCCGATAAAAGCTGAGAAGATAATACTGATAACAACAACCTGAAGCGACACTTCGGGGATAATCTGCTGTGCTTTCAAAGGGTCTTTTAAAGCCTGAACGCCGACATAAGCCAAAAGCAGGCCGATAAAACCGCCTAAAATGGTTAAAACCATAGACTCGATCAAAAATTGGCTCAGTATTTTCCCGCGTGTGGCCCCTAATGCTTTACGCAAACCGATTTCCCGTGTTCTCTCGGTGACCGAAACCAGCATAATATTCATCACACCGATACCGCCGACAAGCAAGGAGATCCCGGCAATAACACCAAAGGCCAGTGTGTACATTGAAGCCAGCTGGTTGGCTTGGGCAATAATACTGTCCATATTGAAGTTTTCATAAAAACCGTCCTTGGCACCAGAAAGTTTTGTCAGCTCATTGCCAGCTTGTTTGCCGATTGTATTGGCCTTGCTGACATCATCAATATGGAAATAGACTTGATCATTTTCTTTCACACCAAATTCACTGGCCAGCTGAGTATTGGTCATAATAGCATTGCCGCCTGACGTTGTACTGTATGCATTATTGGCATTTTCATCCTTATAGACGCCGACAACTAAATAACTTTTATTCGCTAAATCAACAACTTGATTTAAAGCTGCCTCACTGTCACCAAAAAGCTGCTTGGCCAAACGCTCATCAAGCATGATGATACGGGCAAATGTTCGGTAGTCACTCTCATTAAAGGGGCGGCCTGCCAAAATTTTAAACTTCTGAATGGTAAGATAAGTCCTGTTAATTCCTGTTATATTAACATTAGCAACCGTCTTTTTCCCATAGGACACACCTGATGTTGTATTATTTGTAACATAATAGCCAGAAATACCATCAATATTCTGAGCGACCTGCTGTACCCATTCTTCTTTCAAAGTTGGTGCTTTTTCTGATAAAGCTGTACTGTCACCTGAATAATAAGGGTCTTCTTCAGCTTTCTTTTGTTCAGCTGTTTTATAGTAGACATTTAAATTTTTTTGGCTTTGGTAAACTTGACTATTAATCCCGTTCTGCAGTCCTTTTCCTAAGGCCATAATGAGAACAACGGAAGCGACACCGATAATAATTCCCAGCATAGTTAAGAAAGAACGCATTTTGTGCCCCATAATTGAACTAAGGGCAAATTTCCAATTCTCCATTTCCCCCTCCTTAGTCAATTCTGACACTGTCTGTTGTGTCGGTGCTGATTTCACCGTCCCGGATAACAATCCGGCGGCCGGCAAACTCAGCAATCTCGGGTTCATGTGTTACCATAATAATGGTTTTGCCTTCTTGATTGAGCTCTGTCAGCAGTTCCATAATCTGCTGGCCGGTCTTGGTATCAAGCGCACCGGTTGGTTCGTCAGCCAGAATAATCGCCGGATCATTAACCAAAGCTCGAGCAATAGCGACTCTTTGCTTTTGACCCCCGGATAATTCGGACGGCAGATGTTTGATGCGGTCCGTCAGTTCAACTTTCTCTAAAAACTGCTGGGCCAGCTTTCGGCGCTGTCCGACACCTACTCCTGCATATATTAAAGGCAGTTCAACATTTTGTAGAGCGTTTAATTTTGAAAGCAGGAAGAATTGCTGGAAAACAAAGCCGATTTCTTCATTGCGTACAGCTGCCAGTTTTTTATCTGTCAGTTTTTCAACCTGATTGTCATTTAAGCTGTAGTCGCCTGAAGTCGGCCGGTCAAGCAGGCCGATGATATTCATTAAGGTGGACTTTCCTGAACCCGAAGGTCCCATAATTGCCAGAAATTCTCCTTCATCAACTTTCAGGTCTATCCCCTTTAAAACTTGTAATTCCTGATCGCCGTTTTTATAGGATTTGGTGATTTGATGCAGATTGATTAATTGTTTTCTATCCTTTGTCATCTCTTCACCTCTTACTTGTCTTTAGCAGAATCGGTATCTCCTGACACGGTATTTTCAACTTTCTGGCCGTCTTTAAAGTCCTTATCAGGATTTTCGATAATGATTTGACCAAGTTCTAAACCACCTGTAATTTCCTGTGATTTGGCATCAGCATTTCCCAAGCTGACTTCGGTCTTTTTAATCTTAGAGGAACTGTCATCATAAACCCAGACATAGTTTTTATCCCCTTCACTGACCAGAGCTTTCAGCGGCACCAAGATATGTTTGCTGTCGTCCGTCACTTCAACAGAAACGCTGAAGCCCTGTTTTAAGTCATTGAGCGGACTGGTGATATCAGCCCTATATTCATAGCTCGCTCCGCTTGATCCGCCGGAAGAATTGGAGCTGCCGGATGAGTTGCTGGCTGCATTGCCTGAACTGCCGGAGTCTTTTGGATAATTGGAAATATGGGAAATCGTTCCCGTCCATTCTTGATCAGGGTAGACTTTAGAAGTGATTTTGACTTGCTGGCCATTGCTGATATTAGCCAAATCATATTCTGTCAGAGTCCCTTCAATCCGCAGCTGTCCTTCTGTAACAACATGAACCAGAGTCTGACTTTCTTTTGAGGACGGATCAACATCACGATTCACTTCAACAACAGTTCCTGTCACATCGCTGGTAATAATTGTCTGATTAAGAGCTGTCTGCGCTTTTGTAATTTCATTTTGGGCATCTGCATAAGAATCGTTAAGTTCCTGAAGCTGCTGATTATAATTAGCGGTTGCCTGCTGTGTCGGAGGTACAGTCGTCGTTGTTGTTTCTCCCGTCTCTTCATCCACTGATGTTTCTGTCGTCGGCAGATTGCCGTAGGTTTTCAGATACTCGATCTGACGGGCAATTTTGTTGGCGGATCTGACAGCACTGTCATAGGCTGCCTGAGCTGTAGTCGCATCGTACTGAACCAGCTGCTGGCCGGCTGTAACCTGATCGCCTACGGAAACATTGACTGTTGCCTGAGTGCCCTTGCTGCTGTCAAAGTAAACATACTGCTCTGAAGTCGCCTTAACCGTTCCTGACAGCAGGGTCGTTGAGTTCACGTTGCCTTCTGCAGCATTGACCAAAGAATATTCTTTAGATGCAGAACTGGACTGCGAGCTTGTCTGCTGCAGATACAGTATGACACCTATTATCAGGACACAGGCGGCTGCGGCTCCCCAGATTATTCCCTTTGTTCTTTTGCTTAATTTCTTAGCACTTCTTTTCTTGGTCATAATGCCTCCTATAGTATTGTATTATATCATTAAGACAAGTATAAAATCTTTTTGCCATCTTGTCAAGAAAAATTTAACAGTGCAAAAGATTTCACCGGCTCTTCATCACCCTTACCTTTTGCTACACTCAGTATAACCGATAAATGGCCTTTAAATCCTTACAGTTTTGTAAGAAAAACAGCCCTGCCGGATCAATGTTGCCGGGCAGAGCTGTCTTTAAAAATATCAGAATAGGTAAATACTGCCAAACAGGCTCTAGATGGCCTGAGTCAGAAAACCTCTGCTTTCCAGCACACGAATCATGGCGGCTGCTGTATCGATAGCTGTAAAGAGCGGAACTCCGTGTTCAATAGCTGAACTGCGGATGGTCTGACCGTCTTCGTCAAAGGTTCGTTTGTTGCCGACCGTATTAATAATCGCTTGAACCTTCCCTCGGCGGACCAGAGCCGGAATATCATTCTCGTCATTCTCTCCCAGTTTGTTGACTAAAACAGCCTCTAAGCCATTTTCTTGAAAATATTTAGCCGTTCCCGCTGTCGCAAAAATGCTGTAGCCTACATTAGCAAAGCGGCGGGCTAGAGTAAGAGCTTCTGCTTTTGTGTCGTCAGCAATCGTAAAGATAACATTGCCAAAAGCAGGGAGATGGAAATAAGAGGCTTCAAAAGCCTTATAAAGGGCTTTTTCAAGCGTCAGATCCGATCCCATCACTTCACCGGTTGATTTCATCTCCGGTCCAAGCAGGCTGTCTACCTTGGCCAGCTTCGTGAATGAGAAGACCGGAGCTTTAACATGGACATGGCTGCTTGCTGGATACAGACCGTCTTCAAAGCCCAAGTCAGAGAGCTTAGCACCTAAAATCAGCTGGGTAGCCACCTGCGCCATAGGAATATCGGTCACTTTTGACAGGAAAGGCACTGTCCGGCTGGCACGCGGATTGACCTCAATAACATAAACTGTTTCATCTTTAATGACAAACTGGATATTCATCATACCGATACAATTAAGTCCCAATGCTAAGCGTTTTGTATAGTCTGCTATTGTTGCCTGAAGAGATGGGGACAGGGTCTGAGGTGGATAAACTGCCATAGAGTCTCCCGAATGCACACCGGCACGTTCGATATGCTCCATTATTCCCGGAATCAGGACATTTTGCCCGTCAGAAATGGCATCCACCTCACATTCTCTGCCGACAAGGTAAGAATCAACCAACACCGGGTGTTCCGGACTGGCCTTGACCGCTGTCCGCATGTATGACCGCAAGTCTTCTTCATTTTCGACAATTTCCATAGCCCGGCCGCCTAAAACATATGATGGGCGCACAAGGACAGGAAAACCGATTTTACGGGCAGCCTGCAGGGCCTCTTCCTCATTAGTCGCTGTTTGACCAGGCGGCTGCGGAATATCAAGTTCTTTAAGGGCTTTTTCAAAAAGGTCTCTGTCTTCAGCACGGTCCAAATCAGCCACCTGTGTTCCCAGAATTTTAATACCGGCCTTTGCCAAAGGTTCAGCTAAATTGATAGCTGTCTGGCCGCCAAATTGAACAATAACCCCTTTAGGCTGTTCCAGTTCAATGACATTCATCACATCTTCAAAGGTTAAAGGTTCAAAATACAGTTTATCTGAAATCGAAAAGTCGGTTGAAACGGTTTCCGGATTTGAATTCATGATAATAGCTTCGTAACCGGCTGCCTGAAGAGCCTTGACAGAATGGACAGTAGCGTAATCAAACTCTACTCCCTGGCCGATACGAATCGGACCTGACCCCAATACAATAACGGATTCCTTGTCAGAACGAACGGACTCATTTTCCCAGTCATAGGTTGAGTAAAAATAAGGCGTTTCTGATGCAAATTCAGCCGCACAGGTATCCACCATCTTATAAACCGGAATAACCTTGTGTTCTAAGCGGAAAGCACGCAGCTGGTCCGGGCTGAGCTGCCACAAATCAGCAATTTTGCGATCTGAAAAACCATAGCTTTTGGCTTTTCTCAGTACTTCTGAGTCTCCCTGAGACGCTAGCAGTTCTTGTTCAAGTTCAAAAATATGCAGCAGTTTATCTAAGAAAAAGAGGTCAATTTTAGTCAAATCGGCAATTTCGGAAATAGCAAAACCACGCCTGATAGCTTCTGATACGTAGAAGAGCCGATCATCCTGGGCCTTGACGATTTTTTCAAAAAGTGCATCATCGCTGACCTTGCTCAATTCCGGCATTTCGTTGTGATATAGGCCGATTTCTAAGGAACGACAGGCTTTCAGCAAGCTTTCTTCAAGATTGCGCCCGATAGCCATAACTTCACCGGTCGCCTTCATTTGCGTCCCCAAACGGCGCTCGCCTCGCTCGAATTTATCAAAAGGAAAGCGCGGTATCTTAGCCACAACATAGTCCAATGCCGGCTCAAACAGGGCATAAGTCGTTCCTGTAACCGGATTAGTCATCTCATCCAGTGTCAGTCCAACAGCAATTTTTGCCGCTAATTTTGCAATCGGATAACCGGTTGCTTTTGAAGCCAGAGCTGAGGAACGAGAAACACGGGGATTAACTTCGATCACATAGTATTTAAAACTTTTGGGATCCAGAGCCAGCTGAACATTGCAGCCGCCTTCAATCTTAAGTGCGCGGATGATACTGAGGCTGGCATCGCGCAGCAGCTGATTTTCAATATCAGACAGTGTCTGGGTTGGGGCAAAAACAATTGAATCGCCTGTATGGATTCCAACCGGATCGAAATTCTCCATATTGCAGACGACAAGAGCATTATCAGCACTGTCGCGCATCACTTCGTATTCAATTTCCTTAAATCCAGCAATCGACCGTTCAATCAGGCACTGCGTCACTGGAGACAGCTTAAGACCATTGCCGGCAATCTCACGAAGCTCTTCAGCATTGCTGCACATACCGCCACCGGTTCCGCCCAAAGTAAAAGCCGGGCGAACAATGACCGGATAGCCGATAGTTTCTGCAAAATCCAGCGCTTCTGCCACACTGTTGACAATTTCCGATTCGGGAATAGGCTGATTGAGCTCTTCCATAAGCTGTTTGAACAAATCCCGATCCTCCGCCTGGTCAATGGCAGACAGCTTTGTTCCCAAAAGCTCTACACCCAGCTCATCAAGGATACCGGCTTTAGCCAATTCCATAGCCATGTTTAGTCCTGTCTGTCCTCCCAGGGTAGGTAAAAGAGCATCCGGACGCTCTTTACGCAGGATTCTGGTAACAAATTCAATTGTGATAGGTTCAATATAGACCTGATCTGCAATCTCTTTATCAGTCATAATCGTGGCAGGATTTGAATTGACAAGAACCACACTATAGCCTTCTTCTTTCAAAGCCAGACAGGCCTGAGTCCCTGCATAGTCAAATTCAGCAGCCTGACCGATGACGATAGGACCTGAACCGATTACCATAATTTTTTGAATATCTGTACGTTTTGGCATTACTTACCTCTGATTTCTATTCCTTTGCTCAATCTTTTTTGTCAGGGTTCAAAGCTCTTTTTTTGTTCATCTGCCGTCCCAAGACTGAACCTGTATTTTGCTAAGATGAACTAACAGCTCTTTTGGATCTGATAAAAGTTGATCTGTCAGTCTTTTTGATTTTGTTTAAAAGCATCAATCAATTCTAGAAACTCATCAAAAAGATAGCTGGCATCATGCGGACCCGGTGCGGCATCAGGGTGAAACTGGACAGAAAATGCGGGATAATCACGGTGGCGCACGCCCTCAACAGTCCGGTCATTTATTTCTTCATGTGTCACCAGCAAACAGTCAGGCAAAGTATCACGTTCAACGGCATAACCGTGATTTTGACTGGTAAAATCGATACGTCCGGTAGCAATTTCGCGAACGGCATGGTTAAAGCCACGGTGGCCGAAGGTCATTTTATAGGTTTTGGCCCCATTTGCTAAACTAAAGAGCTGGTGTCCCATGCAAATACCAAAAATCGGAATTTTCCCTTGAATTCCCCGTATCATCTCAGCCGCATAAGGGACATCCTCAGGATTGCCCGGACCGTTTGAGAGCATGACACCGTCCGGCGAAAGCTGTAAAATTTCCTCAGCTGTAATATTATGAGACACCACAGTCACATTGCAGTTCCGTTTAGAAAATTCACGAAGAATAGAATGCTTCAGTCCAAAATCCACCAAAACAATGTTCTTACCAATACCTGGTGCCGGGTAGGCTGTTTTTGTGGATACTTGCTCCACATTATTGGTTGGCAGAACAGTCGCTCGCAGCTGATCTTTCAAATGGTCCAAATCATCACCGACACTGGCCATAGTCGCTTTCATTGTGCCATGCCGACGGATAATTTTTGTCAGAGCCCTGGTGTCAATCCCTGCAATTCCCGGAATATGCTTAGCTTTTAAAAACTCATCTAAAGTCATCTGTGTCCGCCAATTGCTGGCCCTTCGAGCGTGCTCCCGCACAACCACCCCCTTGCAGGTTGGTAAAATCGATTCATAATCATCACGATTAATACCATAATTACCAACTAAAGGATAGGTGAAGGTCAAAATCTGTCCATTGTAAGACTGATCTGTAATGGATTCCTGATAGCCTGTCATACCAGTATTAAAAACAATCTCTCCAGTGACATCAAGATCAGCACCAAAAGCCGTGCCGGTAAAAACAGTTCCGTCTTCTAAAATTAAAAGTCTTTTTGTCATTCTATTTCTTCTCCTTAAGTCTGCTGGTCAGCATCAAACAGGCAGGCAAATGCTTTTTAGTTAAAACCTCCTAAGCAGTCCGGTCTGCTTATACTTTACCCTGCAGCACAGCCTCAATGATAGCCATACGGACATAAACGCCATTTTGCATTTGGGCAACAATCCTCGACCTCGGTGCCTCTACCAGCTGGTCAGCGATTTCGACATCACGGTTGACCGGTGCAGGATGCATGACAATGGCACTGTCCTTTAAAAGCTGGTAGCGGTCGGCAGTCAAGCCGTGCAGGTTATGGTAGCTTTCTTTTGAAAAGCTTCCGTCCTTGCCATGGCGCTCATGCTGAACCCTAAGCAGCATCAAAACATCAACGGTATCGATGATTTCATCAATAGAAACATGCTTTCCGTAAACATCAAATTCATCGCTGTACCACTGCGAAGGGCCGGCAAAATAAAGCTGAGCTCCCAGACGTTTTAAAATCTGCATATTGGATTTTGCTACTCGGGAGTGAGTGATATCGCCGGCAATGGCAATTTTCAAGTTGTCAAAAGTCCCGAATTCTTCATAAATGGTCATTAAGTCCAGCAGACTTTGACTGGGATGCTGGCCTGATCCGTCACCGCCGTTAACGATAGCAGACTGAATGGTGCGGCTGTCGACCAGCTGCTTATAATAGTCCACCTCCCAATGGCGGACAACACAAATATCTACCCCCAAAGCGCTCATTGTTAAAATGGTATCATAGAGAGTCTCCCCTTTATTGACAGAGCTGGTTTTAGCATCAAAATCAATAACATCAAGCCCCAGCTTTTTCTCAGCGACTTCAAATGACTTATGGGTTCTGGTGGAAGCTTCAAAAAAAAGGTTAGCCGCAAAATACTGCCGGTCGAGCTGGTACTGTGCTTTTTTATACTTAAAAGCCAGGCCGCGCTCAATTAAACCAAGCACTTCTTCATTGGATAAGGTTTCCATAGTCACTAAATGTTTCAGTGATACAATTCCATCTGTTACAGCCATTTTCAATTCCTCTACAATCGTCTTAACATCAGGACAGAACTTAGCAGGGCTCGGGACTCTCTCACCAAAGCAAGACCTGCATTGTTTTTATTTCTCCGGCAGAATTTGGTATAAAAGAATCCCTAAAAGCGTTGAGAATGCCACACCTGTAATTTGCAGGCCATTAATCTGCAGCATTAAGCCGCCAATCCCGGAGACTAAAATAACACTGGCAATCAGAAGATTCTTTTTATTGTCAAAATCGACCTTATTTTCAATCAAAATTTTCAGGCCGCTGGAGGCAATAACTCCGAATAAAGCGATGGAAATGCCGCCGATAACCGGGCTCGGGATAGAGGACAGCAGGGCTGAAACCTTGCCAATAAAACTCATCACCACAGCAATAAGGGCCGCACCGGCAATCACATAGACCGAGTAAATTTTATTCAGAGCCATGACCCCGATATTTTCACCATATGATGTTACCGGAGGTGCTCCGAAGATTCCTGCGATAATCTGAGCCAGACCATCTCCAGTTAAGGTTCGGTCCAGACCAGGATCCTTGAAAAAATCGCGTCCTGTCAGACTGTTAAGAACCATGATATGGCCAAAATGCTCCGTCATTGTAACAAAGGCAATCGGCGCCATCGTCAAAACAGCGCTGGGATAAAATTTAAAAGAATAATCTAAGAAGAGAATATCAAAATCCGGCAGGGAAAACCAAGAACTGCTGACAACTTCAGAAAAATCAACAATCGTTTGGTTGGTTAAAAAACCAATCGCTATGGCAAAGAGATAACCGACTGCTAAACCGAGCAAAACAGGAATTATTCCGACAATTTTCTTACCATATATATTAAAGAGAATAACAGCTAATAAGGTGACCATGCCAATCAGCAAATAGGTGAAATTATACTGACCGTCTTTAAGCATGACATCATTAACTGCTGTGGTTGCAAGACTCAAGCCGATAACAATAATAATCGGACCGACAACAACCGGCGGTAAAACTTTATCAATCCAAGCATTTCCGGCAAATTTCACAACAAGCGCAACCAATAAGTAAACCAAGCCCCCTGCTATGGCCCCTTGAGCAACAGCAGCAATCCCGCCGCTTTTCATCAAAGTCTGCATGGTCGCAATATAGGCAAAACTGGAGCCCATATAAGCTGGAATTTTGTACTGTGTTACCGATAAATGCGCCAAAGTTCCCAGCCCACTGGAAAACAGAGCGATAGCCGGGTCAATACCAACCAGAATCGGCACCAGAACCGTCGCTCCGAACATGGCAAACAGATGCTGAAAGGAAAGGCCAATCAGCAGGCCTGAAGCCGGTCTTTCATGCACATCGTATTTTATATTCTCCACTTTATCTATACCGTCCTTTTTCTAATTTAATTGGGTGATGCCAGACTGACACGGTCTTTGCCATCATATTCCAGCACTTCAACAATAATTTCTTCATCAGTACTGGTAGGAATGTTTTTGCCTACATAATCGGCTCGGATAGGCAGTTCCCGATGACCGCGGTCGACTAGAACGGCCAGACTGACACGAGAAGGACGGCCGTGGCTGACGAGATTATCAATAGCAGCCCGAATTGTCCGGCCGGTATAAAGAACATCATCAACCAAAATAATCTCTCTGCCGTTAATATCAAGCGGCATTAAACTGGTGTCATCATCGCTCTTTCTATCATCTCGAAAAGGTTTGGTATCTAATTCCGCCAGCGGAACAGACAGCCCTTCAAGCTGCTGCAGACGTTCCTGAATACGGCGGGCGATAAAAACACCTCTCGTCTTTATCCCAGCCAGGACAATCTTATCGAGATTTTTATTGCGCTCAATAATCTCGTAAGTGATGCGTGTGATGGCACGTTTCATGGTCACATCATCAACAATTTCTTTTGTTTTCATAAACAGCCTTTCTAGTTAAGAGGAGTATTAAGATTCGGCCTGCAATACAAATCAGGCAGCTGACCGGCCCTGTATCTCAGCCCAAACCTTTCATAAAAATAGAAAAAATCTCCCTGACACAAGGAGATTTCACAACTTACAGTACAGCAAAAAACAGTACTGTTTATTTATTTACTGCGATTCTCCTTGCCTGCCTCACAGGACAGTATTAAAGGATTTATATTCTTTCCATATTATACCAAAATTTAAACAATTTTCAAGTCATACCCTGCGAGCTGAACAAAAAGAGACAAAGCGCCTCAAACTCCGCCTGACAGCCCAGCCTCCCGCAGTTTGTCAAGTGTCTCTTGGAAAAGCTGGGGCAGCGGAGCAGAAAATTCCAGCAGCTCACCGGTTCTTGGATGTGTAAATCCTAGCGTTCGCGCATGCAGAAACTGTCCGGCACCCGGCAGCGTTTTTCGCGGACCATATAAGACATCACCAGCCAAAGGATGTCCAATATAGGCCATATGAACACGAATCTGATGGGTTCTGCCGGTTTCTAAAGTTAATTCCACTAATGTATAGGCACCAAAACGTTCTAAAACATGGAAATGTGTCGCAGCAGGTTTACCCTGAGCTGTTACAGCCTGCTTTTTGCGGTCTTTTTTACTGCGCCCGATCGGGGCTTCAATCAGGCCGTAATCATCAGGCAGATTGCCATGCACAATTGCCAGATACTGACGCAGCGACTTTTTATCTTTTAGTTCAGCAGCCAATTTCTGGTGCGCCTGGTCATTCTTGGCTATCATCAAAAGACCGGATGTGTCTTTATCCAAGCGGTGGACAATGCCCGGCCGAATGACCCCGTTAATGGCAGACAGATCTTTGATATGGTAAAGCAGAGCATTCACTAAGGTGCCCCTTGTATGACCGGCTGCAGGGTGCACAACCATTCCCTGCGGTTTATTGACAACAGCCAGATCGGCATCCTCATAAATAATATCTAAAGGGAGGTTCTCAGCCTTATATTCAAGAATCTCTGCCTGCGGCGTTTGATATGAAACCAAATCGCCAATCTGCACAGTATAGCTGGCTTTTTTACTTTGACCGTTAACTAAAACAAGGCCCCCTTTGATCAGCTGCTGAATCTGACTGCGGGACAGATCAGTCTGATCTGACAGGGTCTTGTCCAAACGGTCGCCTGCTGCTTTAATCCTGATTTCCATTTCTTTCATCTCTCCATAGTGCAATCATTAATACCAACACTCCAACCGTTAAATAAGAATCCGCCAGATTGAAAACAGCAAACTCCATAAAGTCCAGATTGATCATATCAATCACATACCCTAAGCAGAGGCGGTCAATAAAATTGCTTAAGCCGCCTGCAATGATTAAAATTAAGCCAAAAAGAAGCAGTAAATCGCCCTTGATATTTTTAATCAAATAATAAACAGCCACTGTAAGAACAACCAAAGTGATAAGCGCAAAAAGCCAGCCCTGATGCTGCAGTATGGAAAAAGCTGCTCCGTAATTGTGCAGATAGGTTAAGCTGAACAGCCCCGGAAGAAACGGCCGGGTTTCCCCCAACTCCATTTGCTCAGCAATCCAGTATTTGCTCAGCTGATCCAAACTCACAAGCAAAAAAGTGCAGAAAAACAGCAGTAATTTTCGCATAACTCCTCCTAAGGTCTGTATTTAGCAAAATAATCCTGCATGACGGTAACGAATTTCAGCGCACAGCTGGACAAATTTTTATCCCGCCGCTTAATATAAATCATTTTATTATCCAAATTATCTACCAAAGGAATGACAGTAATGCCATTGACACTTCGGCTGTCAAGAAAGCCGGAACCTGTCGCATAAGCATTTGTTCGTTCTAAGATACCATTTAAGGTCGCTCGATCGGTCACATTGAACATGAGCGAACTCTCCGTTGTATCAACAAAATTTTCGGAATAATAGAGGTATTCATCTTTTTCCTGAGTAAACCGGACAGTAGGCAGGCCGGCCAAATCAGCCATGGTCAGGCTTGACTTTACAGCCAGAGGATGGTCTTTGCCCAAATAGATATGGGTCTTAAAAGGAATCAGCTCCACGTACTCAAGCCCCAGCTTTTCAATCCGCTGCAAAAGCCCCTTACGATTTTGATTGTTAATGTAGATAATACCAATTTCACTGTCACCCTGAGCCACCTCATCTAAAATTTGAATCGTTGTTGATTCAAAAATGCGAAAGTTTTTATAATCAGGATAGGTCTTAGAAAAAACAGTGATTAAGGGCGGTAAAAAGTCATAATGCTGACTGGCAATAGAAAATTCATTATTTTTGGTATCTGTCTGGGAAAACTGTTTTTCAAAACTATCAAAGCTTTTAACAACTTCCAGAGCTTTTTCATAAAAAGTCAGCCCTTGACTGGTTAAAACTGTCCCTGTTGTTGTCCGTGTAAAAATCTGAAAACCCAGTTCTGCCTCCAAGTCGCGCACAGCCACTGATAAACTAGGCTGACTGACAAAAAGTTTGGCCGCTGCTTCGCGAAAAGTTCCACTGTTGGCAATCGCCACAACATACCTCAATTGTTGAATGTTCATAATACAACTGTCCCTTTTTATTTACTATTTCTATTATACAAAAAATCACACATTAGCGGTACTCTCATAACCGGATGTCACTTTAAAATCAGCTGCTCCAATCTTTAAAAAACAGCAGCAAACACGATAAGACAAAAAAACCGCTTGACTAAAGCCTAGCAAGCAGTTTTAACTGTTCATCAAGAAGACGGAACTATTTAGCAATTGGGTAAACCGATACCTGTTTTTTGCTGCGTCCTTTGCGCTCAAAACGTACGACACCTTCAACCTTTGCAAAAAGGGTATCGTCTCCTCCGCGGCCGACATTCGCTCCCGGATGAATATGAGTTCCGCGCTGACGGTACAGAATTGAACCGCCTTTGACCGTTTGGCCGTCTCCGGCCTTAGCTCCCAAACGTTTGCTTTCTGAATCACGGCCGTTTGATGTGGAACCGCCACCTTTTTTATGAGCAAAAAGCTGCAAATTAGCAAGATTCATTTTTAACATAATGGTATTCCTCTCTTTAAAACTAGTTTTCAAGCACTTTTACAGTCACGAATTCTGCTGAATGCTCAGCCAGATTGGCTAAACCCAGAAAAAATGACTCAAATAAAAGCTGAACCTTCTCTTCTTTATCAAAACCAGACGGGAGTGAGATTGCCATATATCCCCCTGTCTGTTCATTTATATCGACATCCGCAGAACAGCCGGCCAGCACTTCGAGTGAATTTACAAAATTTAGAGCCAGACTGCTGACAGATGCACAGACAATATCAAAGCCATAGTCACCGCTTCCGGCATGTCCTTTCAGCACAGCGCCTTCCAAAAGACCTGAACGGCTGCGGGTAAATGTCGCTTCAATCATAATAATTAAGCATTAATAGCTGTGATGAGAACCTTGGTATAAGGCTGACGATGGCCCTGTTTGCGATGACTTCCTTTTTTAGGTTTATATTTAAAGGTCACAACTTTCTTTTGTTTGCCTTGTTTCTCAACCTTGCCAAGGACAGTAGCCCCTTCAACGACAGGAGTCCCAACTTTAGTTGTTTCACCGCCGACAAGGACAACCTCATCAAAGGTTACTTCTGCTCCTGCTTCTAGGTCAAGCTTCTCAACATAAATAGCTTGATCCACTTCAACTTTTACTTGCTTACCGCCAGTTTTGATGATTGCATATGTGCTCATCATGCACCTCCTATATTTTTTTGAGGATATTCCTCTTGTGAAGACTCGCCGCAATCGTGAGAAAGTCACTTTCTGCTTAACTAACGATTTCCGAGCGGTTGCACTGGATGTGCATTTAGTCAACGTTACCATTCTACCATGCCAAACAGTATTTTTCAAGAACTTTAGATTTTTTATTTTACAGAAAATCTCCGGCAGCCCTTCTTTATCACGGACTTTTATCTTGACTTTAGCAAAGCCGATAAGCATAGCTCCTGCTGCTTACCGCTGCAGTGAGAAAATTTTTTCATTGCAATAGGTAGGAATAACAGTTAAAACAGCAGGGCGTATAAGCGCTGTCAAGTCAGCATTCTGCGTCCTGCTAAACAGACTTAAGGCGGGCTTTGTATCTTGTTGTAATTGAACACGGGCTAAGAGCTGTGCAGTGAAATCATCCAGTGAATGATTTCAGCCCGAACCCAGAAAAGGGAGAGTGAGGGGCTGGAAATCTGTATCGTTACCTAGTTACCGCCAGCCGTAAACAACTGAAAGCAGACAAAATTTTAGTTCCCAAATCATTGCTTGTACTATAAACAAAACGCAGTAGCCTGGCGGCATTTTAGTCGCTTTTTCAAAGCTTTAAAATGTCTGCTAGGCTTTGCGGGGACGAGACATCGAACTTTACGGTCTGGGGTTCTGTCCCGCTCCCTAGTCGTCTTGGCAGAGGTGCGTCTGCGAAATCAGAGATTTCGGACTTACCGTCATTTTCCTTTTGCGTTTTTAACGGGCTTTGTATCTTGTTGAACTGAACACGCCCTAAACGCTGCGGGAAAAAGATGGCCTGACTTAGAATCTGACGATTCGTCAGTCAGTCCCCTATTTTCCTTTTGCGTTTTTAACGGGCTTTGTATCTTGTTGAACTGAACACGCCCTAAACGCTGCGGGAAAAAGATGGCCTGACTTAGAATCTGACGATTCGTCAGTCAGTCCCCTATTTTCCTTTTGCGTTTTTAACGGGCTTTGTATCTTGTTTTATTCCCATTGCAGGTTGACTAATTCAGTCATTTCCTGATAGGCTTGATCCACTTTGGTTTGCATCGTTTCGTCTAATAGATCGCGGTACCTGCCGCCTTCAATAAAATCTTCTAAAATAAGAACCCGATAATTGAAGTATTCGTAGCCTTCGCTCCCGTATTCGCCTTTCCCCCATGACCAAACGAGAGTCGGGTGAGCTTTGACTGTTTTAATGACCGTTTGGCTGCCAGTTTTTTCAAAGGTCAGATCCATCAGCAATCCGCGTTCCGGCCAAACGTTCTCCATCCGCTCATAGGTCTGATTGGAAATAAAATTCCCCATAGAGTAAATGATAAATTTACGCTCACCGTCTTTTTCGACAATCTCCGCTGGTTCAGCTACATGAGGATGGCCGCCCAAAACAACATCTGCTCCCCAATCAACCATCTTGTGGTAGAGTTTTATCTGTTCATCAGTTGGTTCTAATGCGTATTCTGTTCCCATCTGAGGCATAACAATAGTGATGTCTGCTTTTTCTTCCGCTTCTTTGATTTCCTTTTTCATTTCTTTTTCGTCAAGATCGGACAGATGCGCTTCATATTCTGCCTCAGTCAAATTGGCCTCCATGCCATTATAGCCGTAAGCATAGCCCAAAATGGCTATTTTGATTCCTTTTACGTCCTTAATGAGAAAATCTTCCTGAGCACGGTTTGTTTTATAAATACCAATGGTGTCTAAGCCCAAACTGTTAAAAACATCAACAGTATTTAGAGCACCGGCAAGCTGAGAATCCAAGATATGATTATGCGCTAAATCGACAACATCGTAGCCCGTGTCTTTCATACAGACAGCAATTTCCGGCGGAGCATTAAAAAGCGGGTACCCCCCTAAAGGATAGTCAGGGCAAATCGTTCCTTCATAATCGCCGATAGCCAAATCGGCACCATCGATCCAGTCCTTGACATATTCAAAATAGGGCGTGAAATCATAACTCCCATCTTCTTGTCTGGCGCTGGTATAAAGAATGTCGTGCAGCAAAATATCACCATTAGCCACTAGGCGGGCAGTCTTTTTTTCTGTTTTTACATTGTCTTTTTTTACTGGAACATTTCCCAGTAAATCAAATGCCGCAGCCAAAACCAAGCACAGACAGAGTATCAGCAGACAGATTAGACTGGTTTTGCGATAAATAATCCTAAACTTTTTCATAAGAGCCTCCTTATCTGTATTATAACACTCTCATCAGATTTTCAAACAGCTTTTATGAAAAAATTAAACGGAACATAGGCCAGAGCTGCGAGGAAAGATAAAGGTCCAAGATACAGCAATCTGCCGCCGGTTTCCTATTTTCCTTTTGTGTTCTTTGCCCTTATATCAAAAAGTCTGGGGCAGACACTCCAGACTTCGCTTTTTTATTTTAAACTATTCTCCTAGCCGATAAATTTCTGATAATCCTGCACTGTTGCCAAGTCTGCCCCTTCATACTGTTTTTTCAGTAGAGAAGGAATAATTGGCGGATGGGCCAAAACCTGCAAAAAGACAAACAGCAGTTCTTCTGCAGTCTGAAAACGGTGGTTTGGCGCAATATAGCGATGATTATGAGCCGTCTGGCTGAAAGCAAAGATAATCATCTTATTTTCAAAAGCCCGTCGAAGAGCAGCAGGGACTTCAAGGCCGTGGTTAATATCCAAATAAAAATCACAGGCTTGATAGAGCTGGCTGAGCCGGGATTGATCGACACGGGGATAGAGGCGGACATTAGCATACTTCTTATAAGCTAATAACTTACTGGACATTTCCGTTGGGGCAGCAATATGAAAGCTGACTTCTGGTAGGTTGGTAACTAAAGCAGTTAAGTCCTGCAGCTGATCCGAGTAGGTGACAATCAGCACCTGACTGCGGCCGTGGTTTTCCCGCTTAAAAGGGTAGAGAAAGCCTAAGTAGTCTGTCAAAGAAGCCTCTGTTTCGGTTAAGGACTGCTGCAGTTTTTGGTAAACAGCTGAGTGCTGGACGGCGATTTTAGTAGAGCGGCTGTTCTGATGAAAAAGTTTCTTCATATTATCAGACAGGGCCGTCGCACTATTTTCCTGCCAGAAGAGGATATCTTCACCCGAATGCTGGAGTGATTGAGCCAGTAAAAAGGGATGGCCTAAAGAATTATAAAAGATACGGTCCAAATTAAACTGAGCAGCTTTCAGATAATAAAGCCAAAATTCCAGTTTATTTTTAAAGATAAAGACTTGCTGCTGATAGTTTAAAATCAGATTGCCGGTAATATAATTTTCAAGCAGCACCTCTTGGTTATTCCTGTCAAAATATGAGCGCAGAACAGGCTGGCCGGATGCATTATAGCTAATCTGAGAAAAGCGAAAGCCAACTCGGTTATAACAATCGGTCAG
This sequence comes from Streptococcus huangxiaojuni, assembly GCF_040930515.1. Classification (NCBI taxonomy): domain Bacteria; kingdom Bacillati; phylum Bacillota; class Bacilli; order Lactobacillales; family Streptococcaceae; genus Streptococcus; species Streptococcus huangxiaojuni. The sequence continues at coordinate 7,546 of NZ_JBFQEG010000006.1, read as the reverse complement.
CCGGCGCTCCTTTCTGTCATCCAGCCAGTCCACTTCCTTGATAACACGCTGGCTGTCCGTCTGGAAAAAGCGGATACGCCCGCGCTGCCGGCCCAAATCCCAAATACCGGCCTGATTGCGGTCTGTTCTGATCTCCCAGTAAGGGGGAAGGCGCAATTCATTGAAATAAAGGGGCCGGCCGGAAACAGCTGCAAAATCAGTGAAAAACAGATAAGGTGAGGTCACATCATAGGGCAGAAATCCATCATCATTGAGGGCGATGCTGGGCTGTTTGTAGCCAGATACTAAGAGGGAGTAATGCAGATCCCAGCTGTTTTGATTGTAGCTGTCAAATAAATTAATCATTTGCCTGTCACCTCCTCAAGCAATTCCAGCCACTTATGCGCCACTCGTTCTGTCAGAAAGTCTTCGGCCTTGCGATAAGAGGCCTCAGACATGGACTCAAGACTGCCTGACTGAAAAATGTCAATGATCCTTTGACTGAAAGCTTGGCTGAGCAGTCCGTCGTTAAAATCAGAAATCGACAGGAGATAGCCATTCTTTCCTTCTTCAATAAAGGTTTGATTGCCATAAGGCACATCAAAACCAATCAAAGCCAGACCTGACCCAAGAGCTTCCATGAGCGATAAACCAAAACCTTCACTTCTTGAAGCTGTCACATAAACCTGATAATTTTGGTAAAGTTCGTCCAAATTCTGATGGCCTCGCAGGCGGATAAAATCCTCAGCCTGATTTTCCCGTATATGCTGCCGAAGCTTTGGCTCTTCACTGCCTTGACCATAGATATCAAGACTTAAGTCAGGCAGAGTTTGCCGCGCCTGAACAGTGGCTTCTATCAAAATCTCCAGCTGTTTTTCCGCTACTAAACGCGATGCCGTAACCAGAGAAAAAGGTTTCCTTGGCTGTTTGGGTCTCTTCAGGCGGCTGATACTGCCGACAGGAAGACTGACGAGGCGCGGCCGATAGGGGGTGAACTGCTGAAATTGTTCTGCCAAAACAGACTTTTGCTTTTCTGTCGCTAAAAGAAAAACATCAACCTCACCTGCGTGTGAAAAGGGGTATTCATAGTGATTGTTCCAAAGAACAGCGGCATCCTTGCTCGCCTCCTTGACAAAGTGCTCCGCATGAACAGCAACAGCCAGTTTAGCCGGCTTAACGTAAGGCAGAACCGCAGAGCCGATCCCCAGTGACCGGTCCAAAATGACCATATCCTCTGAACTTAGAGCCAGCGACCGAATAAAATACGCTATGAATTCCTCTTTTGAATAGCAAATCTGATCGGCAAGACGAAAAATCGATTCGTCGCCGTCAATCAGTTCATCATAAGCCAAGGTTCCATCTTCATTAAAAAAACGGCGCTGATAAAGACAGGCTTTATTATCTTTAGGCGCATAGTACTCTGTAAACATTCTGGTATAGGAGAAAAAATCTTTCCGAATCAGCTTCCCCTGCGAAACATATTCCACACGGTGAACAATATCTGAGCCTTCTTCCTTTAAGTAGGCCGTTAAAAAAACATCTTCCTCTTTGTAAAAAAAACGCACAAAGTTACCATTGCTCAGCTTCTGACTGAGCCTGCCATGGAAAAGCTTTTGTAAATCAGCCAGTGTGAAGGTCGTCGGAGCCAGCTTTTGGTCCGTAAAAAATGTATAAAGCCAAATAACCTCATCACTCTTAAAACCAAGATTTGCTGCCAAATCAGCAATGTTATGCCGCCAAATAAAGTCTAAAAAGATAAATTGATGATCTACATTTAACTGAGCCAGAAGCTGATTGCGGTAAGCCTGAGCATATTCGACACCTGAATTGGCCCAAGTCAGTCCAAAATTAATACTGTAAACAGTCATAGTGTCCCTTTCTTTTGCTTCTTGGAACTGCAAGACAGGAGCCGAAAAGCTCTCATAAAAGACTGGTGAGCCATTCATCAACCTCATCGCTCTCAACCTGAGGAGAGACCGTCCTTATTTTAAGGCCTGACAGCGCACCCTCTATCAGTCCTTCAATATCCAGCCGTTTTTCATACTGTTCAACATTTGCTATTTTAGGATGAGTTTTAGGCCGATCCGGAGCAAAAATCGTGCAGCAGTCCTCAAATGGCTGAATAGACAGATTAAAGGTATCAATCTTTTGCGCCATTTCAATGATTTCAAGCTTATCTATCGTTACAAGCGGCCTAATAACAGGTGTCGTCGTAACAGCATTGATTGCCTGCATCGATTCCAAAGTCTGACTGGCAACCTGACCAAGGCTCTCTCCTGTGATGATAACACGGCCTGCACGTTCCTGCCGGATACAATCGGTAATTCTCAGCATAAAACGGCGGGTCACAGTCATCAGATAAGCTTCTGGTACCTTTTCCTTGATTTCTTCCTGAATTTCAGTGAAGGGAACTTCAATAAACTGGATATCTCCACCAAACTTTGTTAATTTCCGCGTTAAATCCTGGGCCTTTTTTAATGCTCCCGGACTGGTATAAGGAGGGCTGGCAAAATGAACAGCCTCAATCGCCACACCGCGCTTGAGGGACAGATAGCCGGCGACAGGGGAATCAATCCCTCCTGACAGCATCAGCATCCCTTTGCCCGATGTGCCTACAGGAAGGCCCCCAGCCCCTTTGATATTTTCGTAGGACAGATAAGCTGCCTCTTCGCGAATTTCAATCTTTAGATTAATATCAGGCTGCTTCATCTGCACCTGAATATTTGGGAGAACTTCAAAAACTGCTCCCCCCATCACTTGATTGAGTTCTCGACTGTCCAGTTCAAAATGGTGATCGCTCCGCTTACTGGTGATTTTAAAAGTCTGTCCTTCTTGATAAATGGACAGCATGAGCTCCTGAACCGTATTTTTAAGGGCTTCAGTATCCTTTTCAATCCGATAGGAAGGCGAAAAAGCCTGAATTCCGAAAATGTCTTTCAGGGCCTCGGCAACCGGCAGATAATCACAGCCGTTGAGATAAACATGAGCCCTGTCACGATCGGCGCTTACTTTGACTTCTGGGAAAACAGACAGCACATGTTTGATATTGTTTTTTAACCGGTTAATGAAAAACATCCGGTTTTTTCCTTTAGTTGACAGTTCGCCATAGCGAATCATAATTTCTGAATACTGCATCATGGTATTATATAAGACACTTGAACACATTAACCGCAGTCTATCAGCTTGGAAACAAACTGCTCCTGCCTTTGGTTTTCTTTGGTCTCTTCCTTTCTTATTTTATTCAGCGAATCTTTGCTGTATCAACATAAATTTGACGAAAAACGGTCAAAAACTGCTCCAGCTCACTCATATTGTTATCATCATCAAGGCTGATTCGGACAGCGGTCTGTGCTGATTTGACAGGAATTCCCATGGCAAGCAAAGTTCCGGCTGGTTTTCCGGTTTTTGAAGAGCAAGCACTTGTCGTAGATATGAAAATGTCATGTTTTTCAAAAGCATGGACCAAAACTTCTCCCCGAACTCCTTTGATGCCAAAGGTTACAATATTGGGAGCAGACTGCTCATCCCTGCCCGAAAAAATAAGAACATCGTCATAGTCTGACAGCGCCTCATACAGCAGATCTCTCATTTGTATCAGCCCGGAAACAGCAGCAGCTTGTCTGTCAGCAACCAGCCTCAGAGCTTTTGCTGTTGCTGCAATAGCAGGGAGGTTTTCCGTCGTTGAACGAAGGTCTGACTCCTGACCGCCGCCATTTAAGAGGGGAGTCAGCCGTTTGCCTAATTTTTTATAAAGAATACCGAGCCCCCGAACTCCATGAAACTTATGGCTGGAAAAGCTGGCCAAATCAACTCGGTCCGTTAAATAATCATCAGCAGGAATCTTGCCGACCGCCTGAACAGCATCCACATGAAAGGTTACAGTCGGTTTATCTGCCAAGAGGTCTGAAATTTCCTGAATCGGCTGAACAGCCCCCATCTCATTATTAACAGCCATCACAGAAACCATAATCGTATCCGGCCTGATAAGATCTGCCAGAGCCTTGAGATCAACAAGGCCCTTGCTGTTTACCGGCGCATAACTGATTGTAAAGCCGTGTTCTCCCAACCATTTGGCCGACTCCTTCACAGCTGGATGCTCGACAGCTGAGATAATGATATGCTTACCATACTGCTCTTTTTCAAAAGCCAGACCTTTAAGCGCCCAGTTATCACTCTCTGTTCCGCCCGATGTAAAAAAGATTTCTTCGGCCTTGACATTGAGCAAGTCCGCAATCTGCCTGCGGCTGGCTTCTAAAACACGCTTAGCCTGATGCCCAAGGTAATGAAGGCTGGAAGGGTTGCCGTATATTTTAGCAGCAGCTTCCTGATAGGTTTTCAAAACATCCGGATAAGGCTGTGTTGTCGCTGCGTTATCAAAATAAATCATTTACTGACCTCTTTACATTTTCAATGACTTCATTATATCATAAGTCTAAATACTTCTTTATGATTTATTCCCATCTTTTTTTAGCATTTTTCAAGATAAAATCGTATAATAGGTAGTGGAGCTCAAAGAGGCTGATACAGACTGAACAAATTTAGACAGAAACACAGCCCTTAAGCTTAAATTTTATCTTGTGAATTGAATTGTACCTTGTTGGAACTGAACACGCCCTAAACGCTGCGGGAAAAAGATATGGTTAAGTTTAGACCTGATTTCAAATTAGCTTGCCGTAGCCGACTGAAGGTTTTGTCGTCTTTACAGCCGACCGTACCCTTCTAGTCGTCTTGGCAGGGGTGCGTCTGCGAAATCAGAGATTTCGGACTTACCGTCATTTTCCTTTTGCGTTTTATACGGGCTTTGTATCTTAATAACTGAACACGCCCTAAACGCTGTGTAAAAAAGATAGACTTCCCTTGAGTCTTTAATGACTCAGCGGTCAGTCTCCTATTTTTACTTTGCGTTTTATACGGGCTTTGTATCTTAGTAACTGAACACGCCCTAAAATCCTAGTGAAAAAGATGGCTGTCAGCGTGATGCCAGCATCACTTGCCATCCCCTATTTTCATACGGATTTTTTAACGGGCTTTGTATCTTAGTATAAGGAGGACTGTATGTCTCAAAATTATTCCCGTCGTAAGAAACCTAGTAAAACCACATCCGCTACCCCCAAAAAACACATCAAATCCGGCTTTTCTGCTTTGCAAAAAACAATTGCTTTAATCGGTAGTATTTTAAGTATTATCGTGGCAAGTATTACAATCAACAATTACTTAAACGGTGCCAGTTCAAAAGATAAAGATACTACCTCGACAACGACTGTTATTATTTCCGGAGATAATGACAGCAACACCGATACATCACAGGGGTCAGCGGCTAACGGTGGTTATGATTCTAATGCCAATAATAACCAGGTTTACGGCAACGACAGCTCAGCTGATCAGCAATATCAGGCACCATCTTCGGCTTCCGATGCTTCATCTGCTGCTGATACCGATACTCCTGCTTCTGCTGCAACCGATACTGTTGAGTAAAGGGCAGCGGAAACTTACTTTAGTGATAAAAGGCAAAGACGAAGCTCTTAGCTTTATTTTCTATTATATGGTATAAGGAATCTATGAAAAAATATTTTAACAAAACATTTTTAACTCAAGCTATTCAAAATGAAATTATTAAATACCTTTTCTTTGGTGTCCTGACTACTGTTTTTTACATGACAGTTCGGATTCTTATTTTTACAGTTTATCCCAGCGGGCTGGTGTCCACTTCGCTGGCTAACATCCTCGCTGTCATCTTTGCTTTTGTTACCAATGATTTTTTCGTCTTCGACCAAGAGCGAAGAGGCTGGTTTAGCCGTTTTCTAAAATTCGCTCTGGCCCGGCTCTTTACTTATTTTTTGGATGTTTTTCTGGCCTATGTCTTTGTCGATACTTTCCCCCATATTATCGGCCGATTTGTACACAACAATTTAGCCTGGGTTAATGCCATTGAGACATTTATCAGCCAAATACTCATCATGGTAACCAACTATCTTTTCAGCAAGCTCTTTATTTTTAAAAATAAAAAATCGTAATGAGCTGCAGCAGGAATTTCTCAACGGCTGATATGGGCTTGGCAAAATTATCGCTGTCAAACAGGTCGGCCGTCCGACAGGCAGACTAAAGTCATATAATAAGAAAAAGCAGCTAAACGGCTGCCTTTTTTATGCCTTTATTTTTCAAAAGAAATCCCGCACTTCTGGCAGCTCTTTCGGCCTGTCACAGTTGACAGCTCAGCTTCCCACTCATAACGGCAGCTCTCACAGCGAAAACGCCCCTTGCTCTTATCTGACTCTACCCCAAGAAAGGCTACATGGGCGATACTGAGTTCCAAGCGCCGCTTGAGCATACTTAACTCTTCAGCCTGCCGGCGCTCCTTTTTCTGCTGCTCCTGCAGCTCCTCTACAGCCTGATTGTAGGCAGTGGTTTCTTCTGTTCTAGCTTCCTCTAACTCATCTTCTTTCTGACGAATCTTACGCAGCAGCTGGTCACGCTCATCTTCTAATGCCCCTATCGTGTGGCTTGGCATAGCCTCAGGCAGATCACGGCATTGCTCTAGCAGCCAGTTAGCCAGAGTCTCTGTCCGCTTAGAGGCCTCCTGCTGCATATCCTCGCAGCGCCAAACAGCTTCGTCTATGGCTTTGACCCGCTCCAAATGCTCCTGTGTCAATTGCTCTTCTTTATCTTTCATCTCTTCCTCCCCTTTTAAGCCCGTATCAAGCTGCTAAAGTCTGCCTGAGGCCATTCGGCCAGATAGGCCGCTGCACTGTCAGCTGCCTGACCCGTAAAACAATCCGCCAGCTCAGAAGCTATCGTCCCCTGCGCTAAAGTCTGCAGTTCAGAAGCTTTCGTCTCTAAGCGGCTCTGTAAATCAAACGATTGGCTCTCCCAATCGCCTTGCTTTGCCGACAAAGCCCCCTGAATGGCCAAACGCTCCTGCGCTTTCTTCGTCTCCTTGGCCGCTTGGACAAGCGTGTCTAAATCAGCCGTTACTCCCATAACATCCCTTCCTCAAGATACAAAGCCCGTTTAAGGCGTATTCAGTTCCAATAAGTGACAATGCCCTTTATGCACCTTCTGCCTACTTGTTGTTAGTCGAAAACAAAGCTGCCCCTTCCTGATCCGCCGCTGTTAAGTTATCAGCTGCTGCATCCAACTTATCCGCAAAAGCCATCATCCTGTTCTGGTAGGCATCAGCTTCGGCCAGATTTTGGGCCTCTGCCTGACTGTCCCATAAATTCTCCATGGTGTAAGGACTCAGCAGTTCGGCCACTTCACTATCCGTCAGTTCTTCTGCTATTTGGTACATAGCCTGATGCGTCGCCGTGATGTCAGCCTGCAAATCTTCTTTTGCCTGAGCAATCTCATCTTTAATCTCTTGAACTTTAAGCTCGGCTTCCAGCCTAGCTTTCTGGGCGACCGCCCGCAGCAGATCCGTCCGTAAGCTGATTCGCTTAGACCCTGTCGCTGTTTTCAGCTGACTTCTCAGGTCCTTGACTGTCTTCTTATAAGAACTCAGAAGCTCGGCTTTGGTCGGTTCAACCGCAAAGTCGCCGTAGGTCTTGATATATTCCAGCAGATAAGTGCG